>CBINOL010000060.1:0-29040 GCA_966252285.1 uncultured Caulobacter sp. | reverse complement strand
ATCCCGACGATCGGAAAGTCTTTCTTCGTGCTGGGCGACTGCATGACCCCTCCTGCTTCAAGCCTACTGCGTCGACGGCGCGGCGTGCCGTCGACGCGAGGTTCTGGGGCGGAAGGGTTGCTTATGGGTGTATTTCTAGCGATGCGCCGTAAAACGGTAGTGGTTCATCCTCGCGACTTCATGTGCTTGACCATGCCGATGGCCGCCAGGGCGTAGTGCACGCCGGCCCAGGCGTAGAAGCACAGCGAGACGATGATGCCTTGCTGGGTGGCGCGGGCCATGGCGCCGCCGCAGGCCTTGGCGGCCTCGATCCCCGCGCCCTTGGGGGCGATGCCGCCGGGGCAGGCGCTCGCGAAGTCGATCGGGCCGGGCGAGAACATGCCGCCGAGGGCCGCGAAGATGCCGCCGGCCTGCGGGTGGTTGAAATGGAAGCCGGCCAGATGGTCGATCAGCCAGCCGGTGAACACCGGGCCGCCGCCCAGGGCGATCAGGTTGAGGAAGAAGAACAGCAGGGCCGTGGCGGTGGCGCGGCGGCGCGGCTCCACCGAGTTCTGCACCACCCCGAAGGTCGGGGCGAGATAGACGTAATGGAAGACGCCCGGGATCAGCAGGATCAGGGCCGTCATCTGCCACTCGGTCTGCAGGTAGGCGATGATGTAGATCGGCGTGCAGACGATGAGGCCGATGGCCGGGGTCAGGGCGTACCACTTGGCGCTGCGCCTGCCGGCCCAGTCGCTGAGGAAGCCGCCGACCAGGGTGCCGACGCCCGCCGAGAAGCCGCCGATCAGGCCGACGATCAGGCCGACCTGAGCCAGCCCCAGGCCGAAGGCGCGCACGAAATAGGGCGGCACGAACGCACCCGAGCCGTAGGAGCCGAACGAGGCGATGGTCACGCCCAGCACCATGTGCAGCACCGGCCACTTGCCGAACAGGATCTTGGTCACGGCCCAGAGTTCGGCGAACTCCTTCCGCAGCGAGAAGGCCGGCTTGGCCGGTTCGGCCGGGGTTACGGCTTCCGGTTCCAGCGGCGTCTCGACGACGTCGGAATGGCCGCGCGGCGGTTCCTTGACGATCAGCTTGACCAGTATGGCCAGCAGGATGCCCGGCAGGCCCACGATGATGAAGGCCGCCCGCCAGGAAAGCTCCTGGGCCAGCCATCCCCCCGCGACGGCGCCGAACATCGTGCCCAGCGGAATGCCGAAGCTGTAGATCGACAGGGCCGAGGCGCGTTGCTTGGGCGCGTAGTAGTCGCTGATCAGCGAATGGCTGGGCGGCGAGCAGCCGGCCTCGCCGACGCCGACCCCGAAGCGGTAGAGCGCCAGCTGTGCGAAGCTGGCCGCGGTGCCGCAAAGGGCCGTGAAGCCCGACCAGATGACCAGCGACAGCGAGATGATGCTGACCCGGTTCCAGCGCTCGGCCAGACGGGCGATCGGAATGCCGAGGATGGTGTAGAGCAGGGCGAAGTAGAGGCCGCCCAGGAGGCCAAGTTGGGTGTCGGTCAGGTGCAGGTCGACCTTGATGGCCTGGCCGATGGTGGCGATGATCGTGCGGTCGATGAAGTTGAAGGTGTAGGTCGCCAGCAGCAAAGCCAGCACCGAGGCCTTGTATCCCTTGGAATAGAGCGGCGCCTCGCCGTAGCCCTTGGAATAGGGCGGCGTCTCGCCGCCTGGCGCACGCGCCTGGCCCATCCTGACTCTCTCCCTTCAAACGTTTGTTCTATTTGCGCCGACTGTGACCCAAGGTCAGGCGGAGCGCCACCCCCTTTTCGAAGCTTCGGAATGGTGGCGGCTTTGCGGCGCGGGGATGAACCGGAGATAACAGGAGAGGGCGGGAAGGTTCAGGAAAGCGAGCGCCTACTGGCGTCGAACAAGGCCGGTCGAACGGCCGTCGCGTCGGAGGTCTCCCATGCAAGCCGCCCCCCGCAAGACCGAGCAGGAAGCGCCCGCCCGCGAGGCGAAGATCGTCTCGCTGGCGCAGTTCAACCACGCTCGCTCGATGAAGGCGCTGGAGCGCTGGGACATCGGCGTTCCCGCCGATCGGTATCCCTTCGCCTACTGCTTCCCTAGGTACTGAGCGATCCTTCTCCCCTTGCGGGGGAGGTTCTCGTCTTACCCGACCATGTCCTCGCGGATGGTCTTGCGGGCCGCCCAGAACAGCGCGAACGCCACCAGGCCGAACATCGTCGAGACGATCAGCGCCCAGCGCACGCCCTGCGCCTCGCCCAGGCCCATCGGTCCGGCGAACATGTCGCTGAGCGCGCCGACGACCACGGGGCCAAGGCCCAGGCCGATCAGGTTGATCACGAACAGCAGCACGGCCGAGGCGGTGGCCCGCATCGACGGATCGACGATGCTCTGGGCCGTGGCGTAGACGGGTCCGTACCACAGCGTGCCCAGAAGGATCGGGATGGTCAGGATGCCGATGGCGGCGGTCACCGAGTCGAGGCTGACGGCGGCGATGTAGAAGGGCAGGGTGACCAGCGAGGCGATGGCCGGCACGGTGACGTAGGCCCGCAGATCCTTGGCCCCCAGCTTGTCGGCCAGCTGGCCGCCCAGCCAGGCGCCGATGACGCCGGCCGTGCCGCCGATCAGGCCCAGGGCCAGGCCCAGGAAGCCAGCCGACTTCAGGCCGAACTGCGCGGCCAGGGCGGCGACGTCGGCGCCGTGGTTGCGGAAGAAGTACGAGGCGATGAACGGCGCCTGGCCATAGCCGACGAAGGCCTTGATCGAGGCGGCGAAGGCCACCAGCCAGAAGGTTTTCTTGGTCATCAGCACCGCCAGGGCCGCGCCGAAGCTGACCTGGTGGGCGGCGCGGCCGGCCAGATCCGCGGCCAGTTGCTTGCGCGGCTCGACCAGCGTGAAGGCGGCGATGATCGCGAACAGCACCCCTGGCGCGCCGGCGACCATGAAGGCCGCGCGCCAGCCGTAGGCGTCGGCGATCAGCCCGCCCATGGCCATGCCGGCCAGCGTGCCCAGCGGCGTGCCGATCGAATAGAAGGCGATGGCGCTGGCCCGCTTCTCCTTCGGCACATAGTCGGTGATCAGCGAGTGGGCCGGCGGCGTGCAGCCGGCCTCGCCGACGCCCACGCCGATGCGGGCCGCGATCAGCTGCCAGACGTTCTGGGCGAAGCCGCACAGCACAGTGAAGGCGCTCCAGGCCAGGATCGAGGCGGCGATGATCCGCGGCCGGTTCTTGCGCTCGGCCAGGCGGGCGATCGGGATGCCCAACACGGTGTAGAAGATCGCGAAGGCCAGGCCCGTCATCATGCCCAGCTGCCAGTCGGCCAGCCCCAGGTCGCGCTTGATCGGCTCGGCCAGGATGTTGACCACCTGCCGGTCGAGGAAGTTCAGCGTGTAGATGATCAGCAGCACCCAGAGGGCATAGCGGCGATAGCCGCTCGACACGGGCGCGATCACCGGCGACGGGATTGCCGTCTCCGCCATGGGCGTTCCTCCTCGAACAGTTGTTCTAATCGTTGAGGCGACTGTAGACGCGCGTTAAGCCGGAAGGCCAGTCTGCATCGAACAGGAGACCGTCATGGAACTCGTCATCGGCACCAAGAAGTGGTCGACCTGGTCGCTGCGGCCCTGGCTGGCGCTCAAGCGGACCGGTGCGCCTTTCAAGGAGATCGAGATCGAGCTGCGGCGCGGCGACGCCACCGAGGCTGATATCGCCAAGCATTCGCCCAGCAAGCTCGCGCCCGCCCTCAAGGACGGCGACCTGGTGGTCTGGGACTCGCTGGCGATCTGCGAATACCTGGCCGAGAAGTTCCCCGAGGCCAAGCTGTGGCCCGAGGATCCGGAACTGCGCGCCCTGGCTCGCTCGGCGGCGGCCGAGATGCATTCGGGCTTCTCGTCGCTGCGCGGCGAGTGTCCGATGGACCTTGGCCTGATCAAGAAGGCCGACCTGTCGGAAGCCACCCAGAAGGACGTGCGCAAGATCACCGAGCGCTGGAACCAGCTGCTGAAGCGCTCGGGCGGGCCGTTCCTGCTGGGCGAATGGTCGATCGCCGACGCCTTCTACACGCCGGTGGCCACGCGCTTCCGGACCTACGGCGTGCACCTGTCGGACTACGGCGACACCGGCGCGGCGGGCGCCTATTGCGAGCGCCTGCTGGAAACGCCGGAATTCCTGGCCTGGGAAGCCGAGGCTTAGGGCCCGTACTTATACAGGGTCGTCATCCCGGCCGGAGGTCCGCGTAGCGGGCCGCAGAGCCGGGACCCAGGGGCCGCCGGCAGTGCGCCGGCCCCTGGGTCCCGGATAAGCGCTGCGCGCTTTCCGGGAAGGCGATTGGTTATGTATTGATATTAAAGGCTTTTTGACCCGGCTGGACTTTAGGCCGTCGGGAAGAACTGCATGTAGGGCTCGGCCTCCTTCAGCGTCCGCGCGTAGGAGGGCCGGGCCTTCAGACGCTCGAGATAGGCCGCGGCGTTAGGGCGCTGCGGCGCCAGCGGCATGACCTTATCGGCATAGAACATCGCAGGAGCCGCGGCGCAGTCGGCCATCGAGAACGCCTCGCCGGCCGCCCAGGCGCGTCCCTCCATGTCGCGTTCGACGATGTCGAGGGCGGTGGCCAGATGGGCTCTCGCCTCGGCCAGGCCGTGCGGGTCCTTGGCGTCGGCGGGGCGGATGCGGTCGTTGACGATCTTCTGCATCGGGACCTGGACCGAGAGATCGAAGAAGCGGTCCCTGGCCCGCACCTCCAGCGCCAGGTCGAGATCCCGCGGGATCAGGGAGGCGGCCCCTGGATGATGGATCTGCAGGTACTCGATGAGGATCGAGCTTTCCGGCACGATCGCGCCGCGGCCCGTGTCTTCAAGCACCGGCATGCGGGCCATCGGCCACAGCGCGCGGAACGCCTCCGCCGAGGCCGGGTCGCCGAAGTCGACCATCCGCTGCTCGAACGGCAGGTCCAGTTCGTACAGCGCCACCAGAGCCTTGTGGCAGAACGACGAGAGCGGGTGGGCGTGCAGGATCAGCGCCATCGGTTTCCTCCGTTGCCGCATTGGCGCGGAAACGGCGGGCGACGTCTACAGCCCGAACGCCTTCAGCAGCCGGTCGGCGGCGGCGGAAGCGGGCAGGTCGCCGGCCCGCACCGCGGCTTCGGTCTCGTCCACCAGCGCCGCCACGGCCGGTGCGGCGCGGAAGGCTTCGGCCAGGCGATCGTTGACCATGGCCCACATCCAACGGGCGTCCTGGTCGGCGCGGCGAGCGGCGCGGGCGCCATTGGCGCTCATCACCTCGCGGTGGCGCTGGATCTGGGTCCACAGAACGTCGAGACCCGCGCCGGTCAGGCCCGACGCGGTCAGCACCGGCGGCGTCCAGTCGCGATGGGCGGGCGTGAGGATGTGCAGGGCGTTGCGATAGTCGCGGGCCGAGCGCTCGGCCTTGGTCGGATCGGCGTCGGCCTTGTTGATCACCAGGAGGTCGGCCAGCTCGATCAGGCCCTTCTTGATGCCCTGCAGCTCGTCGCCGCCGCCGGGGATCAGCAACGCCACGAAGATGTCGACCATGTCGGCGACGACGGTCTCGGACTGGCCCACGCCCACGGTCTCGACGATCACCACGTCGAAGCCCGCCGCCTCGCACAGCAGCATCGCCTCGCGGGTCTTGCGCGCCACGCCGCCCAGCGCGCCGCCGGACGGGGAGGGGCGGATGAAGGCGGCGGGGTCGACGCTGAGCCGCTCCATCCGTGTCTTGTCGCCCAGGATCGAGCCGCCGTGGCGGCCGGACGACGGGTCGACCGCCAGAACCGCCACCCTATGGCCGGCGGCGGTCAGGGCGCAGCCCAGACTCTCGATGGTGGTCGACTTGCCCGCGCCCGGCACGCCGGTGATCCCGACGCGCTGGGCGCGGCCGGTATGCGGCATCAGGCGTTGAAGCAGTTCACGGGCCGCGGCCTGGTGGTCGATCCGGCGGCTCTCGACCAGGGTGATGGCGCGGGCCAGGGCGGCGCGCTCGCCGGCCAGCAGGCGGCGCTCCAGGTCGGCGATGTCGAGGGCGGGTGGAGACACGCCCCCGACTTAGAGGACGACCGCCGTGCCGGAAACCGAAACCATCATCATCTGGCCGTTGGGGCCGACGGTGTTGTAGTCGAGATCGACCGCCAGGATGGCGTTGGCGCCGACCTTCTGGGCTTCCTTCATCAGGCCCTTCAGGGCGTCTTCGCGGGCGCGTTCGAGCACGCGCTCGTAGGAACTGGAGCGGCCGCCGATGAAGTCGCGGATCGAAGCCAGCAGGTCGAGCACGACGTTGGCGCCGAGGATCGCCTGGGAATAGACCGCGCCCTTGTATTCCTTGACCGGACGGCCCTCGATGAACGGGGTGGTCGAGATCAGCATGCCTGCGGGTCCTTCGCTCATGGCGCATAGTTAAGCATAAACGGCGCGGGCCGCGAGGGGCTCCGGCGTTGCACGCGCGGCGATACGGCGAAGTTTCCCCTCTGGCGGGAAACCGGCTTCCGGCAAGCCTGGCCTTGAGGCAGATTGCCCGCGCTGAAGCTGGGGGGCTGGCCGTTGTTCTTCGCCAAATCGCATCTCGACCTGCACAACATCCGGGGCAGCGTCGAGCGCACGGTCAAGCTGTCCGACAACATCGTGGGCGTGGGACCCGTCGGCATCGGCCTGGACGGCATCCTGGCCTGGTTCGGCGGGGCGGGCTCGCTCTACTCGCTGGGCGCGGGCGGGGTGCTTTTGTTCGACGGCGTACGGGCCCGGGCCGCGCCGATGGTGCTGATCCAGATGACCGCCGTGCTGCTGATCGACGCCCTGCTGCCCCTGGGGCCGCCAGGCCTGGGCGCGGTGGCCGACACCCTGTTCACCGGCCAGAAGTGGGCGGGCGGCATGTTGATCAAGCACATGGACGACACGATCTACTTCGAGGGATCGCGCAAGGAGGCCCAAGGCACGGCAGAATATCGCGACCTGCTCGAGCGGATCCGTTCGGGCAGGGAAAAGCGCCGGGTGGTGTTCCTGGGCTGACAACCAAGCTTGCGGCGAGGCGTTGAGACAGCATGACCGACGAAGCCGTTCTGCAAGGCGAAGTGATTGACGAGGGCCACGCGGGTCATCGGCAGCGGGCGCACAAGGCCTGGCGCAACGCCGAGACCATCAAGCGCCTGTCGGACCGGCTGATCGGCGTTGGTCCCATCGGCATCGGCCTCGACGGCGTGCTGGCCTGGGTGCCGGGCGCCAACACCGTCTACAGCGTCGGAGCGGGCATCCTGCTGGGCTACCAGGCCTGGCAGGCCCGCGCGTCGCTGCCCACCGTGGCGCGGATGGCCGCCTACATGCTGTTCGACAGCTCGACCAGCGCCGTGCCCGTCGTCGGCTGGGCGGTCGACACCCTGTTCCCGGGCCACCTGATGGCCGCCAAGGCGCTGCAGAAGGACATCGAGGCCCGCCACGGCGCGCCCGAGGAGATCGACCTCAAGCGCCGGAAGAAGAAGGCGAAGGCGGCAAAGCGCTAGTCGCTCAGCGGATCGGCGGCAGGTCGGCGAGGCAGAGACTGAGCTGCGGCAGGACGAGCGAGGTCACCGTATCGCGCGCCGAATACCGCACCACGTCGCGATAGACGCCGCCGCTGAGGCTGCGGTGCACGACGATCTCGGCGCTGTTGACGTCCACGACCCAGTAATCGCGCACGCCGTGCTCGGCATAGAGGTCGGCTTTCACCGAAAGGTCTTTGGCCACCGTGCTCTGGGCGACTTCGATCACGAGGCCGACGTTGCGCCCGTCGACCGTGTTCAGCGGCAGTAGGGCGTCATAGGCGTAGAGATCAGGATCCGGCGCATAGGTCGCCGAAAGCCGCAGCGTCGAGGCCACAATCACTTCGATCGCCTGTCCGGCCTGGGCGAGGAACACCTTGGCGATCTGCATCTTGACGCGCGTGTGCTCGGCGCCTTCCGAAGCCATCTCGACCAGCCCCCCGTCGATCAGCTCCACCCTGGCGTCGGCGTCGAGGATGCCGGCGTCCTGCATGCGCAGGACGTCTTCCAGCGTGAACCGGTGCGGTTCGGAGGTTTCGAGCGCGCGGGCCAGGGCGTTCATGGGGTGACGATAGCACGGGCGTTACAATAGGTAACGCCGTGCGCTCAGAGCACGAGGCGGCTGCGCGGCGGAGGGCTGGCGGGCCTCAGCATCCACTGTCGGCCATAGGCGATCCACCAGACGGCCAGGCCGTTCAGCAGGCCGACAATGGTGCAGAGCGGCCAGGCGATCGGCAGGCCGAAGAACAACCCGTCGCGAAACGAGAACCAGGCCACGCCCGCGCCGACGGCCAGGCCGGCCAGGGCGGCGGCCCACGGGTGATGCTGGTCGATCTGGTCGAGGAGGGCCCAGGCCGCCAGGCCGGCGGCGACGTAGGGCCAGCCCAAGATCAGGCCGAACATCGGCGCGGCCAGCATGGCGTTGAAGGGTTCCCCGTCGATCTCCGAGCCGCCGGGAACGAACAGGCCATACACCGCGCCAAGGGTTATCGATGGCGCCAGATGGCTGAACAGGGCTCCTGCGACCACCCTTGGCATGGTCGTTCGCGCCTTCGACCGTCGCATGTCGCTCTCCTCGCTCTTGGCGAGGTCAGGGGAAGGCGCGCGCGTGCAGCCCGCGCGGCGCCTGCGATGGAGAAGCTGTGCAGGCCGTCAGGCTAGACGCAGCCTGATGTCCGTCAGGATGCGGCCCAGCAGGTTCTCGCCCTTCCAGTCGTCCGGCCGATGGACGGCCGGATCGTCGGCGGAGAGGCCGACGCCCCAGATCCAGTCGCGGGGATTGGCCTCGACCAGCATGGTCTCGCCGGTGGCCAGCAGCTGGCGGCGGGCGCCGTCGTTCTGGCCGAACTTGGCCAGGCTGCCGCGATGGACGATGTCGACCTTCCAGGCGTCCCAGGTCTCCTGCTCGAAGCCGGCGACGGTCTGGCCCAGGCGCTTCTGCACCGACGGATCGGGCGTGGCCAGGATCGCGGCGGCGACGGCCTCGTCGCCGAACAGCCGCGCCTTGCCGTACATCATCCACTGCTCGGCGGTGGCGAAGTCCAGACCCTCCAGCGTGAAGGGCGTGGCGTGCCACTGGCTGAACACGCCCTTCAGGAAGGGATGGAAGCTCTCGTACGCGGACGGATGAGGGAGGTCGGCGGCCGTGACCGTCACGCCGCCTCGCCCTGGGTGTAGCCCAGCTGCTTGTTCAGCTTGTCGAGCAGCTCGATCACCGCCTCGGCGATCACGGTGCCGGGCGGGAAGATCGCCGCGGCGCCGGCGTCGCGCAGGGCCTGGAAGTCCTGCGGCGGGATCACGCCGCCGACCACCATCATGATGTCGGCGCGGCCCTGCTTGCCCAGCTCGGCCTTCAGTTCCGGGGCGAGAGTCAGGTGACCGGCGGCGAGCGAGCTGGCGCCGACGATGTGGACGTCGTTCTCCACGGCCTGGCGGGCGGCCTCGGCGGGGGTCTGGAACAGCGGGCCGATGTCGACGTCGAAGCCGAGGTCGGCGAAGGCCGTGGCGATCACCTTCTGGCCGCGGTCGTGACCGTCCTGGCCCATCTTGGCGACCAGGATGCGCGGGCGGCGGCCGTCGGCCTGGGCGAAGGCCTCGACCATGGCTTTCGCGCGGGCGGTGGTTGGATCGGAGCCGGCTTCCTTCATGTAGACGCCCTGGATCGACTTTATCTCGGCGCGGTGGCGGCCGAACACCCGCTCGAGCGCGTCGCTGATCTCGCCCACCGTGGCCTTGGCGCGGGCCGCGTCGACGGCCAGGGCCAGCAGGTTGCCCGACCCGCGCGCGCCGTCCTCCAGCGCCTGCAGGGCGGCCTTCGTCGCGGCCGGATCGCGTTCGGCCTTCAGCCGGGCCAGCTTTTCGAGCTGCTGGTTGCGCACCGAGCTGTTGTCGACCTTCAGCATCGGGATGACGTCGGCCACCTCGGGCTTGTAGCGATTGACCCCGACCACGCTCTGGCGATTGGAGTCGATGCGGGCCTGGGTCTTGGCGGCGGCTTCCTCGATGCGCAGCTTGGGAATGCCCTGCTCGATGGCCTTGGCCATGCCGCCGGCGGCTTCGACCTCCTCGATGTGGGCCAGGGCTTTCACCGCCAGGTCGTGGGTCAGGCGCTCGACATAGTACGAACCGCCCCACGGGTCGGCGACGCGGGTCGTGCCGCTTTCCATCTGCAGGAACAGCTGGGTGTTGCGGGCGATGCGGGCCGAAAAATCGGTGGGCAGGGCCAGGGCTTCGTCGAGCGCGTTGGTGTGCAGGCTCTGGGTCTGGCCGTTGACGGCGGCCATGGCCTCCACGCAGGTGCGCGAGACGTTGTTGAACACGTCCTGCGCCGCCAGCGACCAGCCCGAGGTCTGGCTGTGCGTACGGAGCGAGAGCGAGCGGTCGTCCTTGGGCTCGAACTCGCGCTTCATCAGGCGGGCCCACAGCAGGCGGGCCGCGCGCATCTTGGCCACTTCCATGAAGTAGTTCATGCCGATGGCCCAGAAGAACGACAGGCGCGGCGCGAAGGCGTCGATGCTCATGCCGGCCGCGACGCCGGCCCGGGCGTATTCGATGCCGTCGGCCAGGGTGTAGGCCAGCTCCAGGTCGGCCGAGGCCCCGGCCTCCTGCATGTGGTAGCCGCTGATCGAGATCGAGTTGAACTTGGGCATGTTCGCCGAGGTGAAGGCGAAGATGTCCGAGATGATCCGCATAGAGGGCGCGGGCGGATAGATGTAGGTGTTCCGCACCATGAACTCTTTGAGGATGTCGTTCTGGATCGTGCCCGAGAGCTTGTCGGGCGTGACGCCCTGCTCCTCGGCGGCGACGATGTAGAGCGCCAGGATCGGCAGCACCGCGCCGTTCATGGTCATCGACACGCTCATCTTGTCGAGCGGGATGCCGGAAAACAGCGTGCGCATGTCGAGGATCGAGTCGATGGCCACGCCCGCCATGCCGACGTCGCCCTTCACCCGCTCGTGGTCTGAGTCATAGCCGCGGTGGGTGGCCAGGTCGAAGGCCACCGACAGGCCCATCTGACCGGCCGCGAGGTTGCGGCGGTAGAAGGCGTTCGAATCCTCGGCCGTGGAGAAACCCGCGTACTGGCGGATCGTCCACGGATTGGTGACGTACATGGTGGGGTAGGGGCCGCGCACGAAGGGCGCGACGCCCGGGCGGCCGTCGGTGAAATCGAGGCCCGCCGCGTCCTGCGCGGTGAAGGCGGGCGCGACGTCGACGCCTTCGGGCGTGCTCCAGACCGGGCCGACCGGTGGCGCGGCGGCGGGTTCGGGGGTCTCGAAGGCGACGTCGGCAAAATCGGGGAACTTGCTCACGGCTCAGGCTCCCTCGAAGGCGGCGGCGAAGCGGATGGGCGTCAGGGCCGGGCAGCGGTTGTCGGGGCCGGGCAGGCGCGGGTCGGGACCGTCGACGGCGAAGGCGGCGGCGTCGGGCGTCTCGACCTCGGGCGTCTTGTCATCGGCGTTGGGGAAGGCGGTGACGCCCAGGATCTTACGGCTCTTGTCGGCGAAGGACGCCTCCTGGCCTTCACGCGTCTCGGCGACCATGTCGGCGATCAGGCCGCTTTCCAGCGCCTTGATGATCCCGCCGTCGGCCTCGATGGCCTGGAAGCCGCCCCAGGCGGCGCGGGCCAGCTGGTCGGTCAGGGTGTCGAGGTACCAGGCGCCGCCGGCCGGGTCGGCGACGCGGCCCAGGTGGCTTTCTTCCATCAGGACGAGTTGGGTGTTGCGGGCCTGGCGGCGCGCGAAGGCGGTCGGCAGGCCGATGGCGTCGGTGAAGTTTCCCAGCACCACCGTGTCGGCCCCTCCGACTGCGCCCGCGAAGCCGGCGGCGGTCAGGCGCAAAAGGTTGGTCCAGGCGTCGGCCCGGGCCAGCATTCGCTGCGACGAGCGAGCCTCGATGCGGGCCGGAACCTCGACGCCGCAGGCCTTGGTCAACTGGACCCACAGCGACCGGACGGCGCGCACCTTGGCCACGCCCGTGAAGTATTCGCCGTCCAGGCTGACGCCCAGCACGATGCGCGACCAGGCGTCTTCCATGGAGAGGCCCGAACGGACCAGGGCCTTGGCGTAGGCGACGGCGCTGGCGGCCATGACCGCCAGTTCCTCGGTGTTCGAGCCGCCGGCCTCGTGCACGGCGCGGCCGCTGGCCAGGAACAGGCTGGCCACAGCGTAGGTTTCGGCGAGGCGCGCGCCGACCGTGGCGGCGCTGAACAGGTGGCTCTCGATCGGGCCGGGGCTGACGCCGGCCTGCATCCAGGCGGTCAGCGGGTCCATGTGGAATGAAAGCGGCGCATTTGGCGCGGCCTTGGCCAGGGCGCCCAGCCAGTCGGCGGCCTTGGGGCCCAGGAACCCGGCGTCCAGCGCCACGGGGGCCAGGTCGAGCAGCACGCCGTCCAGCACGCGGGCCAGATCGTCGCGCGAGCCGACCGCGACTCCGGTCTGGCCGGCCGGATCCAGCGCCAGCAGCACCGAGGCCGCGCCATTCTCCAGGTCTTTCAGAATCTCGCCATTGGCGTGCTTGGGATCGGGGTGGGCGACGCGAGTGCGAAGATCCCACGGACGGTCGATGTCGCGGGCGCGCAGGTCGCGGGCCACGGTCACGGCGTCGTCGGCGGTGTAGAGCGGGCGGATGGCGACGCCGTCCGGCGTGGCGCGCGTCAGGGTCTCGTCGAAATCGGCCCCTTTCAGGGTCTTTTCGACCAGTTTCAACCACTTGGCCTGCGCCAAGGCTTCGTCGGGCGGGCCGAAGTCGTCGGCCAGTTGGGCGGGCGCCTCGCTCACGACGGGGTTCTCCTGCGGTGCGGCATTCTTGTATTTTGACGCAGTTGCGCGCCTGCCGCCACGGAGGTCAAGCGCTTGCAAGTCCCATGAACAGGCGTTTAAGCTAACGCTGTTAACATGCGCGGCGCGTGACGTCGCGGAACGAGGAGACCCCCGTCCCATGGCTCTGCCGCCCATTCTGCGCGACCGTTTGCGCCTGCCGGTGATCGCCTCGCCGCTGTTCATCATCAGCAATCCGGACCTCGTCATCGCCGAGTGCAAGGCCGGCATCGTCGGCTCGTTCCCGTCGCTGAACGCCCGCCCGCTGTCGCAGCTGGACGAATGGCTGGCCCGCATCACCGAGGAGCTGGCCGCCTGGGACAAGGCCCATCCGGACATGCCCTCGGCCCCGTTCGCGGTGAACCAGATCGTCCACAAGACTAACAACCGGCTCGAGCAGGACATCGAGCTGTGCGTGAAATACAAGGTGCCGGTGGTGATCACCTCGCTGGGCGCGCGCGAGGACCTGAACCAGGCGATCCACTCGTACGGCGGCATCACCCTGCACGACGTGATCAACGACCGCTTCGCCCGCAAGGCCATCGAGAAGGGGGCCGACGGCCTGATTCCTGTGGCGGCCGGCGCTGGCGGCCACGCGGGCGCGATCTCGCCCTTCGCCCTTGTGCAGGAGATCCGCACCTGGTTCGACGGCCCGGTGGCCCTTTCGGGCGCCATCGCCAGCGGCCGCTCGATCCTGTCGGCCCAGGCCATGGGCGCGGACCTGGCCTATATCGGCTCGGCCTTCATCGCGACCGAAGAGGCCAATGCGCCCGAGGCCTACAAGCGCACGATCACCGAGGCCAACGCCAGCGACATCGTCTATTCGAACCTCTTCACCGGCGTGCACGGCAACTATCTGCGCCAGTCGATCGTCGCCGCGGGCCTGGACCCCGACAACCTGCCGGAAAGCGATCCGTCGAAGATGAGCTTCGGCTCGGGCGGCAACCAGGACGCCAAGGCCTGGCGCGACATCTGGGGCTCGGGCCAGGGCATCGGCGCGATCAAGGAAGTGCTTCCCGTCGCCGAACGCATCGCCCGCCTGGCGGAGGAATATGAGGACGCGAAGGCCGAGTTGGCGGCCAAGACCGCGCTCACGGCCGGCAACCGCCTGGCTTTCGCCGCCGAGTAGGACGGGGACAGACCCGGGGACGAAGGCGGCTTCGTCCCCGGCGACTCCGGCGCGGCGATGCTTGGCGGGTTCGAAACCCGCCAGGAGCGCCTCATGTCCGACGCCGCCACGCCCCGTCTTTCGCTGCCCTATGTGGCCGCGGGGCAAGCCCAGAAACACGTCACCGTCAATGAAGGCCTCGCGCGCCTCGACGGTCTCGTTCAGCCCTGCGTCGTCAGCCGCACGGCGACGGCTCAGCCGTCCGCGCCGGCCGACGGCGCCATGTGGATTCGTCCCGCCGCCGCGACCGGCGCCGACTGGGCGGCTGCGCCCGCCCACAGCCTGATGCGCTTCGAGGCCGGGGCCTGGGAGGCGATCGCCCCCGCCGCCGGCTTTTCCGCCTGGATCGCCGACGAAGGCCAGATGGCGGTGTTCACCGGCTCGGCCTGGGTGGCGCTGTCGTCCACCTTCACCGGCCTGACCGCCGCGCGCTCGCCGTTCGGCGCCGAGGTGCGCGTCGAGATCCGCGAGGTCGAGGCAAGCCTCACCGGCGCTTCGGTGACCACGACCGCCGTGATCCCGGCTCGCTCGATCGTGCTGGGCGTATCGACCCGCACCAGCGCGGCCGTGACCGGCGCTACCGCCTACAGCTGCGGCGTGGCCGGCGAGACCGGCAAGTTCGGTTCGTCGCTGGGCGTGGGGCTGAACGCCAGCAACATCGGCGTGGTGGGACCGACGGCCTATTACGCCGACACGCCGGTGGTGATCACCGCTGCGGGCGGCAACTTCGTTTCCGGCAAGGTGCGGGTGGCGATCCAGCTGCTGCGCTTCGAAGCGCCTGGGGCGGTTTAAATCCCTCTCTCAAAGAGAGAGGGTTTGGATGTCCCCGCCAGCCGAACACCGCGCAACTTGCGAATGGCTCTCTGCTTGATCCGGGCGGCGGCGGCGGGTACACGGCCGGCATCCCTTGGGGAGTAGCCGCCCGCGCCTATCAGCGGGGCCCGCCGTCAACATACTTGGATTTTCGGATCCATGGCGCGGGCGAAGGAAGCACCGACAGCTTTCTTGGCGAGACCAATGGCGTCGTTTTCCGTCCGGGCTGGGCGGGGAAACGGTCGCTGTTGTCTTGTCTGCGCTCGGCCCCGCAACGGTGTTTCATGGAATCCCTGCTCGTCTCGACCCTGGTCGTGGCCATCGCCGAAATCGGCGACAAGACCCAGCTTCTGGCCATCATCCTGGCCACGCGGTTCAAGAAGCCGATCCCGATCATCCTGGGCATCCTGGTCGCCACCCTGCTGAACCACGCCCTGGCGGCGCTGGCCGGCTCGCTGGTCGCCCAGTACCTGCAAGGCGCCTGGTTCCAGTGGCTGATCGCCATCTCGTTCATCGCCATGGCCGCGTGGGCCCTGATCCCCGACAAGGCCGACGACGAGGACGGCGGGGCGGTCGGCCGCTACGGCGTGTTCGCCACCACGGCGATCGCCTTCTTCCTGGTCGAGATGGGCGACAAGACGCAGATCGCCACGGTGGCCCTGGGCGCCCAGTTCCACAACGTGACCCTGGTGGCCGCCGGCACCACGCTGGGCATGATGCTGGCCAATGTGCCGGCCGTGTACCTGGGCGAGGCGGCGACCAAGATCGTGCCGCTGAAGTATGTGCGGATCGGCGCGGCCCTGATCTTCCTCGGCTTGGGCCTGTGGGGGATCGCCAGCCTGCTTGGCCTCTTCAAGTAATGACGTAGGCGGGGGCGGGAGCTATTCACGGGATCGAACGATCCGGAGTTTCCCGCCCCATGACCCACGACATGCCGTCTGCGACCGGTTGGGAGTTCTGGATCGATCGCGGCGGCACCTTCACCGACATCGTCGCCCGCCGGCCGGACGGGCGCCTGGTCACCCACAAGCTGCTGTCGGAAAACCCCGAGCAGTACGAGGACGCCGCCGTGGCTGGGGTTCGCGCGCTGCTGGACCAGGGCGGCGGTGAAGCGGTCGACGCGGTGAAGATGGGCACCACCGTGGCCACCAACGCCTTGCTCGAACGCAAGGGCGAGCCGACGGTCCTGGCGATCACCAAGGGTCACGCCGACGCCCTGCGCATCGGCCAGCAGGCCCGGCCCAAGCTGTTCGACCGCAACATCATCAAGCCCGAGGCGCTCTACACCCGCGTCGTCGAGATCGACGAGCGTATCGGCGTCGACGGCGAGGTGGTGCGTCCGCTGGACGAGACCGCCGCCCGCGAAGGCCTTCAAGCGGCCCATGACGCCGGCTTCCGCGCAGTGGCGATCGTGCTGCTGCACGGCTTCCGCTTCACCGACCACGAGGCGCGGGTCGCCGCCATCGCTCGCGAGGTCGGCTTCACCCAGGTCTCGGCCAGCCACGAGGTCAGCCCGCTGATGAAGCTGGTCGGGCGGGGCGACACCGCGGTGGTCGACGCCTATCTGTCGCCGATCCTGCGCCGCTACGTCGACCAGGTGGCCTCGCGGCTGGGCGAGGAGACGCGGCTCTTCTTCATGCAGTCGAATGGCGGCCTGACGGATGCGCGCGCCTTTCGGGGCAAGGACGCGATCCTGTCGGGGCCGGCCGGCGGCGTGGTGGGCATGGCCAAGACGGCGGCGGAAGCCGGCTTCACCCGCGTCATCGGTTTCGACATGGGCGGCACCTCGACCGATGTCTGCCACTATGCCGGCGAGTACGAGCGGGCCTATGAGACGGTGGTGGCCGGGGTGCGGATGCGCGCGCCGATGATGAACATCCACACCGTGGCGGCCGGCGGCGGCTCGATCTGCAGCTTCGACGGCGCGCGCCTGCGGGTGGGGCCGGCCTCGGCCGGGGCCAATCCGGGGCCGGCCTGCTATCGGCGCGGCGGACCGCTGACGGTGACCGACTGCAACGTCATGCTGGGCAAGCTGCAGCCCGAGTTCTTCCCCCACGTCTTCGGGCCGAACGCCGACCAGCCGCTGGACCGCGACGTGGTCGTGCAGCGCTTCGAGGCCCTGGCGGCGGAAATCCTCGCGGCCACAGGCAAGGCGATGAGCCCGGCCGAGATCGCCGAGGGCTTCCTCACCATCGCCGTCGAGAACATGGCCAAGGCTGTGCGCCAGATCTCGATCCAGCGCGGCTACGACGTCACCCGCTATGTCCTGGCCTGTTTCGGCGGGGCGGGCGGCCAGCACGCCTGCCTGGTGGCCGACGCCCTGGGCATGAAGACGGTGATGATCCACCCGTTCGCGGGCGTGCTCAGCGCCTACGGCATGGGCCTGGCGGATCTGCGCCTGCTGCGCGAAACCACCATCGAGCAGCGCCTGGACGAGGCCGCCGCGACCCTGCCGGCTCGCGCCGCCGTCCTGGCGGCCGAGGCGGAAAGCGCCCTACGCGCCCAGGACGCGCCGCTGGTTCGTGTCGAGACCGAAGCGGCGCTGCTGGTGAAGTACGCCGGCACCGACACGCCGCTGCGGGTTCCGCTGACTGATGCAGCCGGCGTCAAGGCCGCCTTCGAGGCGCTGCACCAGCGCCGCTTCGGCTTCGTCTCGCCGGCGACGCCGCTAGTGGTCGAGACGCTGAGCGTCGAGGCCATCGGCCATGCCGACGCGGGGCGACGCTCGGATTTTCAATCCGCTGCTCCTGGCGACGCCAAGGCGCTCGCGACCGTTGAGGCCCGCATGGCTGGCATGGCTCACGCCGCTCCGGTCTTTGATCGCGAGCAATTGGCCGTTGGTTCAGAGGTCGCCGGTCCAGCGATCATCCGCGAGAGCACTGGCACGACTATCGTCGAGCCCGGTTGGAGAGCCAAGGTCGATGCGCACCTGAACCTGATCCTCGACCGGGTCGAGGCCCTGGCGCCGCGCCGCGCCGCCGGGACGGAAGCCGATCCGGTCATGCTGGAGGTGTTCAACAACCTCTTCATGGCCGTGGCCGAGGAGATGGGTTTCGCCCTGCAGAACACCGCCTATTCGGTGAACATCAAGGAGCGCCTGGACTTCTCCTGCGCCCTGTTCGACCGCGACGGGAACCTGATCGCCAACGCCCCGCATATGCCGGTGCACCTGGGCTCGATGGGCGACAGCGTGCGGGCGATCCGCGACGCGCGCGGCGGCGACGGTCGCGGGATGAAGCCCGGCGACGTCTACATGCTGAACGCCCCCTATGCCGGCGGCACCCACCTGCCGGACGTGACGGTGGTGATGCCGGTGTTCGACGCAGCCGGGGCCCTGCTGTTCTACGTCGCCGCGCGAGGCCACCAGGGCGACATTGGTGGGATCACCCCGGGCTCGATGCCGCCGGGCAGCCGGACGGTCGAGGAGGAGGGCGTTCTCATCGAGAACTTCCTGCTGGTCGAGGGCGGCCGGTTCCTGGAGCGCGAGACGCGCGCCCTGCTGGCCTCGGGCAAGTGGCCGGCTCGCAATCCCGACCAGAACATCGGCGACCTCAAGGCCCAGGTCGCCGCCTGTGCGCGCGGCGCCGAAAGCCTGACCGGCCTGGTCGCCGAGTTCGGCCAGGACGTGGTCGAGGCCTACATGGCCCACGTGCAGGACAACGCCGAGGAGGCCGTGCGCCGGGTGCTGGCCCGGCTGTCGGACGGCGCCTTCGCCTATGAACTCGACGACGGCAGCGTGGTGACGGTGGCCATCACCGTCGATCAGGCCGCCCGCACCGCCCGAGTGGACTTCACCGGCACCAGCGACCAGGTTCCCACCAACTTCAACGCCCCGGCCTCGATCTGCCGGGCGGCTGCTCTGTATGTCTTCCGCACTCTGGTGGACGACGAGATCCCGATGAACGACGGCTGCCTGCGGCCGGTCGAGCTGGTCATTCCCGAGGGCTCGATGCTCAAACCCCGCTATCCGGCGGCGGTGGTGGCCGGAAATGTCGAGACCAGTCAGGTGGTGGTCGACGCCCTCTATGGCGCGCTGGGCGTGATGGCGGCGGCGCAAGGGACGATGAACAACTTCACCTTCGGCGACGAGCGGCGGCAGTACTACGAAACCATCTGCGGCGGGGCAGGCGCAGGGCCGGACTTCGACGGCGCCGACGCGGTGCAGACCCACATGACCAACAGCCGCCTGACCGATCCCGAGGTGCTGGAAAGCCGCTATCCGGTGCGGGTCGAGGCCTTCTCGATCCGGCGCGGATCCGGCGGGGCCGGCGAGCATCGGGGCGGCGACGGGGTGGTGCGCACCATCGGCTTCCGCGAGCCGATGACCGTCACCTTGCTGTCCAACCGCCGCCGCGTGCCGCCGTTCGGCTTGCACGGCGGCGCCAGCGGGGCTCTGGGTCTGGCGCGGATCGAGCGGGCTGACGGCAGCGTGCAGCCCCTGGCGGCCACCGACGAGGCGCAAGTGTCGGCCGGCGACCGCGTGGTCATCGAGACCCCCGGCGGCGGGGGCTGGGGAAGGGGCTGAGGTCGGCGCATGGGGCAGCTTCTGAAAGAGCCCGACGGGCCAGTCGTCTCGTTCTTCAAAGCGTTTGGAGCCACGCTGGGAACGGTCGGCGCGCCGGTGCTGGTCCGCGTTTTCTTCTTCGCCGAGAGCGACGCCACGGGCTGGGTCCTCGTGGTCTCGTTCCTTCTGATCATGGCGCTCGTGGCCGGCGTTTTCTGGGCCGTGCGCAGCCTCTTGCAGAAGCGCGCCTATGACCGTCTGACCGGCCGGCTGTTCTGAACGGTCGACGGCCGGCCGTGGGATCGCTAAGCCAGCGGTTCAGCGCAAAAGAGGTTCAGCCCATGACCGACATCGCCCGCCGCACCCTGATCGGCGCCGCCGGTCTCGTCGTCGCCACGCCCGGTCTGGCCCTGGCCGCCGGTAAGCCGAAGGTGGCGATCCAGACCAGCGCTGGCCTGATCGTGGTCGAGCTGGAGGACAAGAAGGCGCCGATCACCTCGGCCAACTTCCTGCGCTATGTCGACGCCAGGAAGTACGACGGCGGGACCTTCTATCGCGCCTCGCGCACCAAGGGCGTGAAGGGCGCGGGTTCGATCCAGGGCGCGCCGCCGCCCCGCGCGCGCCGTTTCGCACCTATCGCCCATGAGAGCACCGCCAAGACCGGCATTCGCCACAGGCCCGGCGTGATCTCGATGGCCCGCAACGCGCCGGGCACCGCCACCTGCGACTTCTTCATCTGCGCCAGCGCCATGCCCTATCTCGACGCCCATCCGGGCGCGAAGGGCGACAACCTCGGCTTCGCCGCCTTCGGAACCGTGGTCGAGGGCCTGCCGATCGTGAAGAAGATCCTGGCCATGCCCACGGGCGGGCCGGCCTACACCGAGGCTATGAAGGACGAGATGCTGAAGGCGCCGGTCCAGATCCTGAGCATGAAGCGGGTCGGTTAGGTTCGCATCTGATCGCCTGTCGGACACGTAGCTAACTCCGGGGACGTTCCCTGGAGGCGCTGTTGCGGACGCTGTCGATCCTGATCCTGGCATTCTTCGGCGCTTCGCCGGTCGCCGCCTTCGAGTTGTCGCCACAGGCCCAGGCCACGCTGTCCCGTGGAGAGGCTCATGCCGAGGTCGCGCCTGATCCGGCTGGTGCGACCGGCGGCAGGGTGCGTGGCGTCGTCGACATTGCCGTGTCGCCAGACCGAGTATGGGCGGTGCTGACCGATTGCGCGAGCGCGGCGAGGATGATCACCAATCTCGAAAGCTGCGCTGTACTGTCGGGAGACCAGAAGCGGGGCTGGGATGTGCGCGAGCACGTCACTCGCAAGAGTCTGTTCTTTCCACGCATGCGCATCGTGTTTCGGTCGGACTATGAGGCGCGGCGACGCATCCGGTTTCGTCTGGTCGAAGGCGACCTGAGGGCAGAGGAGGGGGAGTGGCGCCTGCAGCCTCTGAACGGCGGCGCGGGCACACGGGTGTTCTACGAGAACCGCCTGGCCGTCGATTGGGCGATTCCGAAGGCCCTGCTGCGCGCCGGATTACGCAAGGATACGCCCAAGGCCCTGACCAGGCTGCGCGAGGCTTGCCTGGAAGCAGTCTAGTCCTTCTCGGCCAGTCTCGCCTCCAGCCGCGCCAGCGTCGCCTTGATCTCTTCCTGCTCGGCGTGGCTGAACTCGTTGGCGTCCTTGATGCAGCGCGAGCAGATGGTGCCGATAAGCAGCGGGAGGATCAGCAGCAGGGTGACGTGCATCAGCACGACGGCGACCACCCGTCCGCCGGGCGTCGCCGGATAGAAGTCGCCGTAGCCGACCGTGGTGGCCGTGACGCAGGCCCACCAGATGGCGTCCAGATAGGACCTGCCCTCGAAGAACGCGTAGGCGCCGGCGGCGACCAGCAGGATGACGACGTAGACGGCCAGCAGCTCGCGAACCGTGTCGAGGTACTTCATCATCGGTGAGGGTCCTGGCTGCAGCGGCTCAAGGGCCGATCACCCGCCGCGCGCGGATGGCGGTCTGGCCGTCGATGTTCATCAGATAGCTGCCGGCGGCGGCCTTGCGGATCTCGACCTTCGAGCCGGTCTTGGGCGGCGAGGACAGGTCGCGATCGTCCGCCTGACGCCAAGTGGCGCCGTCGGCGAGGGTCAGGACCCAGCGGCCGTCAGCGCCGCGGGCGGCCTTGGTCACCTCGCCGGCGATGCGGTCGACGTCTTCGGTCTTGTCGCCGCGGTCGAAGATCGACAGGGCCGAAAGGTCGAGGCCGAAGGCCTCGCGCCGCGCGGCCTGGGCCTGCTGGCGGTCGACGATGATGACGTCGCCCTTCTTCTCCGCGGTGGTGATCGAGTCGACGGCGCTGTCGTAGCAGGCCAGTCGCCTGTCGCTTTCGGCGATCTTGCGGCAGTCGAGCAGGGCCTTGAGGGCGGGCGCGACGTCGCGGACGACCGGCGCGGCCGCCTGGGCGCCGCCGACGGCCAGGGCGGCGGCGAGGCCGGTGGCCGCCAGGGCGCGACGCGAGGGAAGACGGAAGGGCGGCATCATGGCGCTCCGGGTTCGTCGATCAGCCAGCCGGTGACCGACAGGCGCTTGGCGGCGGCATAGGCGGCGACCGGCGCCACCGAGTGGGGGCGCGGCACGCGAAACAGGGTCAGCACGTTGAAGCCGGGCATGAAGCCCCGCTCGATCTGGCCCTCGGCGTCGTGGAACAGCAGTTGGCCGCCCCAGTCGGGGCGCCAGCCCTGGGTGAAGCCCAGGGTGAAGGCGGCCAGGCGCGTGTCGCGGCCATGCTTGTCGTCGTGCAGGGTCAAGAAGTCGCCGGGGCGATAGTTCGAGGCCTGGGCGCGCACGCCGGCGACATGCGGGACGCCGATCACCTTGGCGCCGAAATCGAGGAAGGCTCGGCTCTGCACCAGTTCGGTGAGGGCGTGGACGGGCGGGGAGGGATCCCGCGCGTACTCGTCCTGCAGCGGGTAGGAAAGATGGATGAACGAGAACCCCCGTGAGGCGCGCTTCAGCGCGCCCTGCAGGAACTGGCGCATGGCCGCGTCGCCGAACTTGCGGATGGCCTCGTTGGTGATGACCAGCGTCTCGTTCTTCTCGTCCGGCGCGACGATGGCCCAAGTCGAAACGCCGTCCAGAAGGTCGCCGGCGCCGACGGCGTCGATGGGCTCCAGAAAGACCGGAATCTGCACCACGCCATCGCGGGCGAAGGTGTCGGCGAAGGCGGAAGCGTCGAGATCCCGGCGGATTCGCAGGGGCGGTTTGGCAGCCGTCATCGGGCGACGTGGTTCACGGCGAATCTCCCCCGTCGCGGCGGATGCGGCGACGGGTTCTAGCTAACAGATCGATGTTCGACGGTTCAATCGCCCCTCATGCGACGCGAGAGGCGGGCGCCGAAAAAGCGGGCGCCGGATTGCCGAGGTAGGCGCCTCGGGCGTCTGAAAATGTCGGATCGCGACCGAATTGCAATGTTATGCGATGGCGCGGCTTGAGTTTAAACCGGGCGAACCGTAGTTTTCGTATACCGTCGACATTGCAATGATCGACCATTCGATAGCCAGTTAAGCTGGCACAAATTGCCACCGATGCTCTGGTCATCTTCTCAGCGACGACTTTTCGATTATCGATAAGGTTTGTTTCACTTCTGGAAACAATTGAACGACCTTTTCGCCCATAATGGGCGAATGATGGGCTGTATGTGGCGAATTTAGGGCAGAGTGCGTCTCATTTGTTACAGTGTGAACTAAATGTAACCTGACGCCTCCAGGCAAGATTGACCCCGGTTCGCCAAACGCCGTTCATGCGCGCAGACCCGCTTCGAGCCCGATGCGGGGGGGCAAAATGCGCCGCGCGGGGGAACACGAGCGGCGCCGCGATAAGTTTTTGGAGGTCTGATGTTGCACGCCTTGTCCACGCGTAAGCGTTTGCTTGCGTCCACCCTGCTCTGTGGCGTGATCGCGCCCGCCGTGGTGGCCTCGCCGGCTTTCGCGCAGGAAGAACCTGCCGCGGTCGAGGAAATCGTCGTCACCGGTTCGCGCATCGCGCGTCCTGACCTGACCTCCAGCAGCCCCGTCGCCGCCGTCGGTGAAAAGGAACTGCAACAGTCGGGCGTGGTGAACACCGAAAACCTGATCAACACCCTGCCGCAGGCCGTTCCGGGCATCACCTCGACGGTCAACAACGGCAGCAACGGCACCGCCACCGTCAGCCTGCGCGGCCTTGGCTCCAACCGCACCCTGGTGCTGGTGGACGGCAAGCGCCAGACCCCGACCACCCAGGCCGGCTCGGTCGACATCAACCTGATCCCGCCGGCCCTGATCAAGCGCATCGAAGTGCTGTCGGGCGGCGGTTCGGCCGTGTACGGCTCGGACGCCATCGCCGGCGTCGTCAACTTCATCCTGAAGGACGACTTCGAGGGCATGGAAGTGTCGGCCGGCTACCAGGCCACCGACAAGGGCGAAGCCCCGATCTATTCGGGCTCGATGACCTTCGGCGCCAACTTCGGCGGCGACAAGAAGGGCAACGTCGTCCTCAGCCTGGGCTACAACAAGCGTGAAGCCCTGACCCAGGGCGAGCGCGGCGGCATGCTCAGCACCGCCTGGGGCGACAACGCCGCCCGCACGGGCCTGGTCCCCAGCGGTTCGGGCTCGAACGAGCCGGGCCAGGTCGGCGCCTTCGTCGCGGGTCGCTTCGTGACCCTGCCGGGCGTGGCCAACAACACCGCCAACACCGCGCTGTTCCTCAGCAACGGCAACGTGCGCCTCTACAACGCGGCGACCGACACCTACAACTTCGCCCCGGTCAACTACGTCCAGACCCCGCAAGAGCGCTACTCGGTCACCTCGCTGGCCAGCTATGAGCTCAAGCCGGGCCTGACCGCCTACGCCAAGGGCAACTTCGTCAGCAGCAAGGTCGTCACCCAGCTGGCACCGACCCCGATCGGCAACCGCACCTTCCGCTTCACGCTGGACAACAACCCGTTCCTGACGGCCGCCGCCAAGACCGCGCTGAACAGCCTGGGCTCGAGCACCGCCTACACGATCCCGTCGAGCGCCTCGTGGACCGCCGGCACCTTCACCGACGTCGACAGCGACGGCGACGGCATCTACGACACCGTCACCGGCGTCTTCAACCGCCGCCTGTCGGAAGTCGGCCCGCGCGTCTCGCGCTTCGACTTCAGCGGCTTCCAGGTCCAGCTGGGCCTGCGTGGCGAGATCGAGGCCATCAACGGCGGCTTCGACACCTACTTCCAGTACGGCAACACCCACGGCAGCAACTCGCTGCTGGGCGACACCAGCCTGGCCCGCATCCAGCAGGCCCTGCTGCTGAACGCCACGGGCACCGGCTGCCTTGACCCGTCGGGCGGCTGCGCGCCGATCAACCTGTTCGGCCAAGGCAACATCTCGGCCGCCGCCGCCAACTTCATCAAGACCCGCATCAACTCGTCGCAAGACTACGAGCAGCTGTATGCCGGCCTGGTGTTCAACGGCGACACCAGCAACATGTTCTCGCTGCCGGCCGGCCCGATCGGCTTCGCCGTCGGCGCCGAGTATCGCGCCGAAGACTTCGCCTTCAACCCCAGCCAGGACCTGGCCACCGGCAACCTGACCGGCTTCAACGCCAGCCCGCCGGTCTCGGGTCGTTTCGACGTCTACGAAGCCTACGCCGAACTGGCCGTGCCGATCCTGAAGGACCTGCCGCTGGTCAAGTCGCTGGACCTGGAACTGGCCGGCCGTATCTCGGACTACACCACCCAGCCCGACCCGGTTAAGACCTACAAGGTCGCCGGCACCTGGAAGCCCATCGACGACGTGATGGTTCGCGTGTCGTACAACAGCGCCATCCGCGCTCCGTCGATCGGCGAACTGTACGCTCCGCAGAGCAACGGCTTCCCGACCTCGACCGACCCCTGCTCGGCGCGCGCCAACCCGAACGCCCAGGTCCGCCAGGCCTGTATCAATTCGGGCGTCGCGGCGGCTCAGGTCGGCGTGCTCAACGCCAACCAGCAGACCCAGACCCTGTCGGGCGGCAACCCGAACCTGAAGCCGGAAAAGGGCGAAACGACCACGGTCGGCATCGTCTACACCCCGCACTTCGTGTCGGGCCTGTCGCTGACCCTCGACTACTTCAAGATCGAGCTGAAGGACGCCATCGACACCTTCGGCGGCGGCACGGCCAACCTGATGGCGGTCTGCTACGGCCCGATCGTCAACGGCAACCCGAACTCGCCGTACTGCCAGGCCATCAACCGCCTGGGCAACGGCTCGATCGACTACGTCTCGTCGATCAACCAGAACGTCGCGGCGCGTAACCTCGAAGGCTTCGACTTCGGCGTCACCTACCGCACGCAGCTGGAAGACCTCGGTCTGCCGGATTGGGGTTCGCTGGCGGTTCGCTCGCTGTACACCAACACCTGGGAGTACACGATCATCCCGGACGAGATCTCGCAGCCGATCAAGTGCGCCGACAAGTTCGGTACGCGCTGCTCGGGCGCCGGCGTCAACCCGATCCCGCGCCACAAGATCAGCACCTCGGCCAACTGGCGCTTCAAGCAGTTCGGCGTGAACCTCGTCTGGAACCACCTGGACGACGTGATCGACGATGCTCCGGCGACCCGCTACACGGTCGAGAAGATCGGCGCGAAGAACTACTTCGACCTGTCGGCCGACTGGGACGTCAACGACAACCTGGCCTTCACCGGCGGCGTCAAGAACCTGACCCAGGAAGCCTATCCGATCCTGGGCGGCAACGCCTCGCCGTCGAACAGCGGCTATCCGGCCGTCTACGACGTGCTGGGCCGCGTGTTCTTCCTGAACGCGCGCCTGCGCTACTGATCCTGGACGGCGCGCCTCGCGAGGGGCGCGCCGGACCTGGCGTTTCGAAAGCCGGCGGCCTGATGGTCGTCGGCTTTCTGCGTTCCGGGCCTCAGCCGCGCCGGGCGGCGGCCGAGGCGAGATAGAGCTCGAGATTGGTGTAGCCCGAGCCGTCCTTGGCCGGGGCCGCGCCGTCGGCGGGGGTCTTCGGGTCCAGGCCGTGGGCCTTTTCCCAGGCGTCGGGCATGCCGTCGCCGTCGCTGTCCTTCGCGACCTTGCCGGCGGGCAGGACGGGCCAGCCGCCGACGTCGTTCTGGCTGTTGATCACCTTGCCGGTGCGGTCGCGCACGCCGGCGACGATGCGGGCGTCGACGCTGTCGCGGAACACCGAGGCGCCGGCCTGCGCCAGCACCCGCTCATAGGCCAGCGGCGCCGGATCGGACGTGACCGGGGCGACCTCGACCGGGGCGGGCAGGCGATAGCCCGCCGGCTCGGGAATGGTGAAGGTGACGAGACTCCAGGGATCGGCGGGCACGTTGGTCAGCATGCTGTTGCCGGCGAAATGGGCCCTGGCCAGGCTGTTGCTTTCCTGGAAGGCCACCGCCTTGGCGCTCTGCGGACCCATGATGTAGGCGTTGTCGATGAAGTTGTAGGCGACGACCGCGGCCTTGTCGGCGTCGTAGCCGGCATAGCCCTTGCCCCAGTTGTAGAAGACGTTGGAGCGGAAATCGAACAGGGCCCCGACCGGGTCCTTGTCTGGGCCGTCGTAGTTGCCGGGGCGCGGCATGCGGGCCATGTGGTTGGCCCACAGGTTGTGGTGGAAGCTGATCCTCGAGCCCTTGCCGCCGCGGATCAGGCTGCCATAGCCATGGTCGCCCTTGGCGTGCAGCGAATGGGCCATGGACTCGGCGATGATCGACCACTGCACCGTCAGGTCGAAGAAGCCCTGGCCCTCTTCGCCGTAGCGGGCCGAGGCCGACAGGGTCTCGTCCACCGACCAGCTGGCCGAGACGTGATCGAGGATGATCCGCCGGCCGTTGTTGATCCAGACCGCGTCGCTCTCGGTCTTGCTCTCGTCGCCCAGGCGCGAGCGGATGAAGCGGATGACCACGTCGTCGGCCGAGACGACGAGGGTATGGTCGCGCAGCGTGATACCGCCGCCGGGTGCGGTCTGGCCAGCGATGGTGATGCGCGGCTCGCTGATCTTCAGGTCCGACTTCAGCTGGATCGTGCCGGCCACCTCGAAGACCACGGTGCGGGGGCCCTTGGCCTCGACGGCGGCGCGCAGCGAACCGGGGCCGGCGTCGTTCAGGTTGGTGACCTTGATCACCGCGCCGCCGCGGCCGCCTTGCGAGAACCGGCCCGCGCCCTCGGCGCCAGGAAAGGCCAGGGTCTGGGCGGCCGCCTGTCCGGCGAGGCCCAGCAGGGCGAGGGCGGCGGCGCCGGCCAGCAGGCGGCGCGGACGAAGGCGGATCATGACGCGGTTCTCCCCGAAGCCGGCGAGCGTCGAGCGCGCATCGTCCGGATGGCGCGACCCTGCCTTCGGGAATGAAAAATGTCCACCGGTGTCATTCCCGATCCGACGGCGATGCTATGTGACGGTAACCCTACAACTCCAATGGGCTTGCCGCGCCCGTGATCAATTCGTGCTCGATATCCGGGCGAACCTGCGAGCCGTGTTGCGGCTAAACGCCGACAGGCGAAGTTTTCTTCCGAAAATGGGCGGTCAAACCTGACGCTGGTGTCAACCTTACCGGATTGCCGTCGATTCGCGTCCCGGGGGGGAAGCACGCCATGTCCGCCGAAGAAGCCAGCCTCCGACCGGAGCGCATTCTCGACCTGTCCGAACGCCTGAGCGTGGTGGCGGGGCAGAAGATCGGCGAGATCTCGACCGTCAACCGCGCCGCGAAGATGCTGGCGATCAACGCCCTGATCGTCGCCGCCCGCGCGGGCGAAGCCGGCAAGGGCTTCGCCATCGTGGCCGAGGAGTTCAAGAAGATCTCGACGCAGATCGACGAGGTGGCCGGGGCCCTGGAGAGCCAGGTGCGCGCCGATCTCGATGAACTGACGGCGATCGGCGGGGCGATCCTGTCGCACCTGCGCGGACAGCGCCTGGCGGACCTGGCCCTGAACGCCATCGAGATCATCGACCGCAACCTCTATGAGCGCACCTGCGACGTGCGCTGGTGGGCGACCGACAGCGCTGTTGTCGACTGCGCCATGGCCCCGTCGCGCGAGGCGGCCGACTACGCCAGCCAGCGCCTGAGGGTCATTCTCGACGCCTACACCGTCTATCTGGACCTGTGGATCTGCGACGCGGCCGGGCGGGTGATCGCCAGCGGCCGGCCCGACAAGTATCGCGGCGTGCAGGGCGCCTCGGTCGCCAACGCGACCTGGTTCCAGGAGGCCTTGCGCACCAAGAGCGGCGACGACTTCGCGGTGGCCGACATCGCCCGCCAGCGGCTACTGGACGAGGCGCCGGTGGCCACTTACGCCACGGCCATTCGCGAGGGGGGCCAGGCCAGGGGCAAGGTCATCGGCGTGCTGGGCGTTCATTTCGACTGGCGCCCGCAGGCCCAGGCCATCGTCGACGGCGTGCGCATGACCGACGAGGAAAAGGCCCGCTCGCGCGTGCTGCTGCTCGACCAGAACCACAGGATCCTGGCGGCCTCGGACGGGCAGGGCGTGCTGACCGACAGCTTCAAGCTCGACACCTCGCAGGGGACGATGGGCAGCTACGCTCAGGGCGACCGCACGATCGGCTACGCCCTGACCCCCGGCTACGAGACCTACAAGGGCCTGGGCTGGTACGGCTGCCTGGTGCAGCGCCAGGCGGTGGATACGCCGCTGCCGGTGGCCGAACGGGTCGTGGACAATGTGCTGCGGCTGAAGGCTTAGGTTTCCTTCTCCCCTTGCGGGAGAAGGTGGCGGCGAAGCCGACGGATGAGGGGTTTCT
>CBINOL010000059.1:0-29169 GCA_966252285.1 uncultured Caulobacter sp. | reverse complement strand
TTGGCAAATAAACTCTACACCAACAATAAAGATGATGTTCAGAACGCCCGTACGTACAATTTGACCATCCAGTACGGCAGTGTCGGTAGTCACAGCGCCAATCATTACACGAACTTGCAGCGAGCTAAACCGGCCGGCCTCTTCTTGTTTAGCGACTGGCTTGACCCAACCCCATCGGAATCCTGCGTTGCCGGTTGTGCGGCCACTCTTCCTGGTTTAGCGGCGGATATTCTGCATGCGCAGAACCGGGCCGGTAGCTTCGTCGACACCCTGGCCGGCTCTGCGACCACTCGGCACTACGTGATCGGCTCCCTAATGCCGGTTCGCGGCAGCGCCAGCAACACTAACATCAACCTGCACACGGCTCTCAGCTCGCAGGCCGTGAACGCGAATGAAGAACAACGCGCCAACAGCTTCGAAGTCTCGACAATGCTGGCTTCGCTCTTCGAGAGCGGTCCGATCCAGTATGCGGAAGACGCCTGGTCGCCGTCGTCCCCGGCCGGCCTAACCTCGCTCCTGAACCGCAATGGACGCATGTTCATCGACGCCCCCAACAGTGTCGCGAACAACATCGCCAACGCCTTAAAGTACAACCCCAACGCCAAGGGCTGGATACAGAAGCGCGTCACGGAAGGGTACGACTTCATCCTTCCTGGCAACACCGACAGCGGCGACATCGCTATCAACAACGGCAAGGTGTTCACCGTGGTGGCCGGATACTACGGTTATCGCGGCCCCGCGGTGGGCGACAGCGGCGCGATCGCCCTTCTTGTGGCGGGGTCGATGAAGGGCGGCGGATCCAGTCTCGGTGGGGAGCCGACGGCGAGCGCCATGCGCACGCTGCAGTCGGGCAACGGCGACCGAGGCCAGGTCAAGATCGGCGACATCGACGCGGCGAATAGCTCCTTGCGGATCTCGGCCACCGACCTCGCAGGAGGTGCGGGCGAGTTCCCCTACAGTCTGCCGTTCCAGCGCTTCTATTCGACGGACAATCCAGCATACGAGGCGCAGGTCAGCACAAATAGCTGGGCCTATGAAGGGCCGGACGCGAGCCTGTGGTTGCGCATGCCGAACGGCTGGACGCACAACTACGCGTATTCGGCGTCGTTCACGACTAGCCTCGACGGTGCTCTGGGCCGGAACGGCGCCCTGGCCGCCACGCCGCTGATCACCGGCCTGGCCGCGCTGTTCGACCTCAGAACAACGCCCAACTTCGACCGAAGGCTAACCGCGCTGTTCGTGAGCAACTGGTTGAACGACCAGATCAACGCCAACGCCGTGGCCGTGGCGAGTCCGACGGGGTCGGAAGTCTTCGTGAAGGCGCCGTCCGGAGCTTATGTGCCGCCCATGGGATCGGGCTCCAGCGTGAAGATCACTGGCAGCCGCATCGGGCCGATCAGCGTCGACCAGGGCGTCGTCTACAACTACGAAAACATGGGGATCGAATATACGCAGCGTGGCGGCGACGTCATGAAGTTCGGCCCTCAGACCTATTACACCAACAGTGGCAAGCTGATCTATCTGCGTCAGTTCCGGCCGCTGACGTGGGATTTCCCAAATGGGGTAAAGATAACCTTCGGGTACGACAGTAACATATACAACGATACGAAGAAGTATTTCCTGAATTCGGTCAGCAACAATCTTGGTCAGAGACTCGGCTTTGACAGTAAGGGCGAGACGATAGACGCCGCCGGCACGATCTGGCGGATCGAATCCGTCAGTGACGCCGCCGACAACCGGGTAAAGTACGACGTCTCCAACTGCATGAATTCCAAGAAGATGCTGTGCGACACCCTGAAGGTGACCCTGCCTTCGGAGTCCAGCGCTCCTCGCGTGATCACCTACTCGTATGCGGCCGACAGCGTCTCGCCGAACCCGGCGTCTTCCTCCCGGCCGTCCTACCGTCTGCGCAAGATCTACGCGCCGTCCTCGGCCACCGCGCCGCAGGCCGTCATCCAGTACGACGATCTCTATCGTGTGAAGTCGCTGACCGACCGCGCCGGCAACGTCGCCAGGGTCTATTCGAGCGGGGTCACCGGCGGCGAGGAATGGAACCGCGCCGTGATCGTCTCTCCGCGGCAGGACGTCTTCGCGGCGACCACCAGCATCTTCGACTGGCGCAACAATCCGGTGCGGGTGACGTCGCCGCTAGGCTACACGGCGATCAACACCTACGACGCCGCGGGCCGGGTCTCGCGCGCGCAGACGCCGGAAGGCGATGCGGTCGTCACGACCTATGACGTGCGCAGCAACGTCATCTCGACTTGCCACATCGGCAAGCCGACCGATCCGCAGGTCGCGCCGCGAGGTTGCGACACGAGCGTGGATCCAAAGACGACGGCGACCTTCAAGGAAGGCCCGAAGGTTCGCATCTGCATATATCCGGCCAGTTGCAACAAGCCCGCGTCGGAAACCGACGCCAGGGGCGCGAAGACGACTTACAGCTGGTACGACACCACCGGCCTGCTGGAATGGGTGAAGTCGCCCCCCGACGCCCAGGGCGGCGAGGCGATGACCAGCCTGGACTACTACGACTTCAGCGGAACGGGCGGCACGACCTTCAAGATGCTCAAGAGCAAGTCGCAGATGATCGCGACGGGCCGGAACCGCGATACGCAGTACGAGTACGACACCGCCAACAAGTTCGTCCTGAAATCGATGACGGTTGATCCGACCGGCGTCGCCGCCAAGACCTGCTTCAAGTTCGATGGTTCTGGTCGCCTGATCGAGACTACCGGTCCGCGTGGGGGTGTGTGCTGATGACCGTCGCCAACAAGCGAGCCTTCGCGCGCGGCTGGAGGCGTCGCCTCCTTGTCGGCGCCGGACTGGCGCTCTGCACCGCTGCGGCTCAGCCCGCATTCTCCCAGTCGGGCAGCGATTTCACCAACTATTACAAGTGGAACGCCGCGCATCTGCTCGAATGGAAGATCGGCCCTGACCCCGATGGCGGGCTGACCGCGGCCCGACGGTCCGCGGAGCACTACTTCTACGATCTGGACGCCCAACTGATCCGCACGGAAGTGGGTCTCGTCAGCGACGGAACCGGTGCCGGCTTCACGCTGCTGCAAACCGTTCACACGCGCTATGACGTCGTCGGCAACAAGACGATGGTCTACACCGTGCCAACCTCGGTGGCCGCCAGTGATCCGAGCAAGACGAGCGGCGCGGAGCTGATCAAGGCCGCCTCGCTGGTCCAGACCAGCTATGACGCCGAGGGGAGGGCGGTCTGCGTCGCGACGCGGATGAACCCCGACACCTTCGCGACGATCCACGATTCGGCGGCGCCGCCAGACGCATGCCAGCTCACGGCCGCGGGGGTGTTCGGTCCGGACCGGATCGTGAAGACGATCTACGACAAGGCCGGCAACGTCGAGCAGACCATCGAAGCGTTCGGCGCGGTCGACGCCGGCGGCGCCAGCCTTTCGCGGACCTACGCGACCTACGAATATACCGCCAACGGCAAGAAGAAGGCGGTGACCGACGCCATCGGCAACCGGACCGAATTCGCCTACGATAAGCTCGATCGCCTCTGGCGGATGTTCTATCCGGTGACCGCGCGCGGCGTCGGCCAAGTCAGCACCTCTGACTACGAGGAGTATGGCTACGACGCCAACGGCAACCGAACCAGCTTCAAGAAGCGCGACAACTCCAAGCTCACGACCTGCTACGATGCCCTCAACCGGGAGATCGCTCGCTTCAAGCGCGACGCCGCGGGCTGCCCGGCCTCCGGGCTCGCCGACGATGTGTTCACCCGCTACGATCTCACCGGCGCGGTCATCAAGGTTTCCTACGGCGCATCCAGTGCGGCCGACGACCGGTCGGTCGTATACGAGCGTGACAATATCGGGCGCGCGACCAAGGAGACCACCTACGGCAAGTCGGTTACCCATGCGTACGACAAGGCCAACAACCTCACCTCGATGGCGTGGCCCGGCGGGCTGACGGTCTCGTACGATTACGACGCCGCCGAGCGTCTGACTGCGGTGTACGAGAACCCTGGCCGAAGCCTCTTCGTGCCGACCTACGACGCCAGCGGCCGCGTTTCCGGTCTCAACCGCGGCAACGGCGCCAACAGTACGGCGCTTTATGACGCCGCCGGGCAGATGACGAGCCTGGAGCACGCCCTGACCGATGGTCGAGGCGTGAAGTTCGGGACGCCGGAGCACAATCCGGCCGGGCAGGTCATGTCACGCGGGATATCGAACGCGGACTATGCCTGGATTGGCACCAACCTGACCTTGTCGGCTTCGGCGGACGGCCTAAACCGAGACTCCGGCATTGCGTCGCTGACCGCGACCTGCGGCGTCGCCGGAGCGGGCTACGACTGCAACGGCAATCTGACCAACGATGGTTTTCATCGTTATGGCTACGACGCGGAGAACCGGCTGACTTCGGCCGACGGCCTGCAACTGTCGTACGATCCCACGGGGCGTCTGGCGCAGGTGACCAGCGGCGCCCAGGTCACGCGCTTCCTCTACAGCGCTGACCAACTCGTCGCTGAAATGGACGCCAGCGGCAACCTGCTGCGCCGTTACGTGCACGGCCCGGGCACCGACGATCCACTCATCTGGTATGAGGGCTCGACGATTGGCGATGCTCGTTGGCTTCATGCCGACGGTCAGGGCTCGATCGTCGCCTGGAGCAATCTCTCGGGCGGTCGCGAGGCTGTCTACACCTACGGACCTTATGGTGAGCCTGGCGACCGCTGGGGCTCGGGCAGCCGCTTCCGCTACACCGGCCAGATCGCCCTGCCGGAGGCGCGCCTCTATCACTACAAGGCCCGCGCCTACGAACCCGTGCGCGGCTGGTTCCTGCAAACCGACCCGATAGGCGATAAGGACGACCTGAACCTCTACGCCTATGTGGGTGGGGATCCTATTGGCAACAAGGATCCAGATGGTCAGCAAACGCTCTCCACTCGGGGGCGGGCAGTGCCCAATCGTACGCCGTATGGCACCACGTATTCCTTTTCTAGACCTAGCTATCAGACCAGCTACCCAATCGCTATCCAGCGTATTGAGTACATGGAAACGCAACTATATGGACGGCCTCTGCCTACAATTCGCTGTAGTGGGTCGTGCGTTGTAAATGATGCTACAATGAACGCCCTCAATGCGCGTCAGCGTCACTTGGGTGCGCTAATTAGATCGCACGGCGCAGATGGATACCCTGTGAGCGATGGTTATCTAGGGGGGGGCGGCGTGAACACCCAGCTACGCCCTGGAACAAGGATTGATCGATACGGCTCGGAATATGGTACGTACGTATCACCCCAAGGAACACCTTTCCCACAAAGGGCGCTGCCGGCAGATGCACAATCCAGGCAACTGAATACATACGAGGTCGTTCGTCCGCTGGATGTACGCGGCGGGATAATCGCTCCGGCTTATGGGCAAGTTGGTGGAGGAGTGCAGTACCAAACGCCCAGAAGGATATTTGAACTCATTCCCGAATACCTCAGGCCAATCCCGATCATTCCATCAAAATGAACATTTTATCCCTGAAAGAAAAAATTCTCTCGATCGGCATTTCGGAAGCCATGCTTTGCTTCAATGAAAGTTGCTCGGAGATGTATGATGTGTTTTGCATCTCTGAATGTGAGGGGTGTTGGGAAGTGTATTACTCAGAGGGGAGGGGTAAGGATAATCTAAGAATCTTTTCGTCAGAGTCTGAGGCATGCGATGCATTTTACGCATGGATGATTGAGTTGAAGGGGAGTGGGTTGGTTTCCATCTAATTCGTGATTGTGGGGGATTTTCGATTGGCCGTGGACGTTCGAAAAGGCGGACGGTCACGCTGTGGGCAACGATTGTTATTCAGTTCAAATTTTATCGCCTCCCGCTAGCGCCCAACCTTAGACCCTTTGTTTTGCTCCCGAATTCATGGCTAAGTTTCGTGGCGAACGGCGGTTGTCGAACAGTTGGGCGCTGATCAGTCTGCGGCGCAACTGCTGTTGTGCATCTCTATTTGAACGCCAATAGGAGCGTGCAAGCGGCGATCAGGCCAACGCCCGTCCAACCTCGAACATCCAACTGTTCACCTAGGAACATGCCCGCGAATATCGCGACGAAGACGACGCTGAGCTTGTCCAGCGGTGCCACGCGGGAGGCCTCGCCGATCTTGAGCGCGTTCATGTAGCACCACCAGGACAGGCCTGCGGCGAGACCGGACAGGACCAGCGAGACGCCCGCCTGATGGTGCCAGGATCTGGATCTCGACGCACGCGACCAGCGGTGGCGTGCGCGTGGTGTTCGGCGATGATGGACTGGGCGTGCGGCCCGAGGACCGCGACAGGATCTTCCGGCGTTTCGTGCGCTTGGATCCATCGCGAACCAAGCCGGGCCATGGTCTTGGCCTGGCGACAGTGGCTGCAATCGTCTCGCCGCATGGCGGCGAGATCGCCGTGGCACCCAGCGAGAGCGGGCTGAGATCCGAGATCATGCTCATACCGGATAGCTAGGAGGCGCACGCGCACCCAGCTATTCAGGTCGGTTCAGATTATATTTCCGATAATATTCCTTAGGCGATGTTTGTTGATGTGGTAGCTGGTCGTCCTCTAGGAAAATTTTCCTACTCCAGAAGTCCGTCATTCCCCCGTTGCTTGAGCAGGATGTTGCCGCCGTGATGGCGTAGCGGGGTTTCGAAGATCGGCGACCGCCCGTCGCCTTGAAAAACGGCGCGAGCTCCGGCAGTACGGCAAGCTCAAGTGGAAACCTGCCGTACAGCCCCCCATAGCGTCGGTCATGGGGGAACGCATGTCGCTTCAAGCGGACGTCGCTTCGCGGATCAACGCGCACCTGGATCGGCTGAGCAGCCGCTTCGTGGCGCGCCGCGCGGTTCTGGAAGTGATCCTGCTCGGGCTCATCAGCCATGAACATGTGCTGCTGATCGGCCCGCCTGGGACCGGCAAGTCCGCGGTCGTCGAGGCCATCGCGGACTCGGTGGAGGCCAAGCGCTTCGAGTACCTGATCGGCCGCTTCACCGAGCCTTCCGAACTCTTCGGCGCGCTCGACCTTAACGCGCTCAAGGACGGCGAGGTGCGGCCGGTCACCGAAGGCATGCTGCCCGAGGCCGAGATCGCGTTCCTGGACGAGATCTTCCTGGGCTCGACGGCCATCCTCAACAGTCTGCTGAAGATCCTCAACGAGCGGACCTATCGGCGCGGCCGTTTCAGCATGCGCACGCCGCTGCTGTCGTGCGTGGCGGCGTCGAACGCCCTGCCCGACGACCCTGCCCTGGCCGCCTTCGCCGATCGCTTCCTGATGACCCTGTTCGTCGATCCGGTGGGCGAGCACGAGCTGCCGGACCTGCTGCGCGCCGGCTGGGCCCGGCCGGCCGCCGCGCCGCCGCCACTGAACCTGGCGATCATCGAGGCGCTGCACCTTGCTTCCCTGGCGGTCGACCTGACCCCGGTGCACGAGGCCTACGCCCATCTGGTGCGCAAGATCCGGCTGCTGGGCGCCCAGCTGTCGGACCGCAAGGTGGTCAAGGGCCAGAAGCTGATCGCCGCCGCCGCCGTGCTGCGCGGGGTCCAGGCCGCGGGTCCCGAGGACCTGTGGCCGGTCACCTTCCTGGTACAGTCCAAGGACGAACAGGACCAGGCTCGCGAGTTGCTGCAGGCCGAGCTGAAGAACAGTCGCAACCCTGTGCTGACCAACAGCGTGGCCAAGGCCACCCACGGCCGCACGGCCCATGCCGCCCAGCTGACCGAGCAGGCCGCCGCCCTGCTGGAAGCGCGGCCGCCGATCCAGACCGACATGCTGCACGAGGTGTGGCTGGTGCGACTGGAGACCATGCTCACCCGCATCGACGCGGCTTTCGACAGCGACGCCCTGCCCCAGCATCTGCGTGCGGTGCGCGCCGGCATCGAGAGCCTTCTGTCGGCCAACTCGCAGGGTCACGCGCCGGAGGCGGCCGCCGCGATCGGGGCTGAGTGATGCACTGGCGGCGCACCGAGCCCGTGCAGACCGTCGGCGCGCTCTTCGTGGTCGGCCGAGCCGCCAAGGACCAGCTGATCGACGCCATCGCCGGCAAGTCCGCGCTGTTTCGCGCTTTGCCGCTCGAACAGGGAGAGGACTGGGCCGTTCTGTTCGCCGCGCCGGTGGCCGAGACGCCCGAGCCGGTCTTGCCGCGCGTGGCGGTCGCTACGCCCCTGCACGAAGCCGCCAAGGGCTGGTGGCTGCCGGTCGGCGTCGAGCTCGAGGCGCCCGTCCACGCGCATGCGGCCCTGTGGGCCTCGCTTTCGGAGCGCTGCGGCGTCGCGCCGCCGGCCATCGTGGTTCCGCGGCTGGCGCAAGGCGAGGCGCCGGCCTCCGTGGCCGACGTCTTCCTCGTCCGTGACCCTCGTCTTCTTGGCGAGGTCGCGCCCTCCATCGGGGACGCAGGCCGCAGATGAGCCGCAAGGAGTCCGAAGCGACGGCGACGCGACTGCCCGATGCGTATGCGATGTTCACGCCGGTCTTCGAGCGGATGTCGGCTCCGCTCGTCACGGTGCTGCGCGGACTGCTCGACCAGTTCGAGGTCCTGGTCGACGATTTCAGCCCGCCGCGAGCCGCGCCTCTCGGCGAATTCGAGGGCCTGGGCGGCGTCGCCTTGCGCGGCGATATCGGCCGCGTCGTGCAGAGCGAACTGTTGCTGCGCACCGAAGCGCCGATCGAGTTCCTGCGCCGCTTGGCCGAAGGCGAGACCCTCTATCACGAGACGCTGTACGTCGATCCGGGCCTGAAGCCGATCTATCGCGCCGTGATCTCGACGGGTCCGGGATCGCTCGGTCACGGCCGCTTTGTCGCCCTCGCGGGACTGTTCTTCCTGGCGCGTATGGCCGCCGCTCGTAACGCCGACTTCCACTGGTGCTTCCTGCCGCGCACCGATGGCGCGGTCTGGTTCGACGAGCTGACGGTCAACAACGTCAAGCGGCTGCTGCGCTCGGCGAGCTATCGCGAGGCGTCGGACGAGGACGTGGCCGACGCCCATGATCTGTGGTCGCGGCTGGCCAAGGCCGCCCCGGCGAATGCGGCCCATCCCATCGATTGGGTGGTCGGCGCGCGGCCACGGCCGGCAGGACGCGAAGATGCTCTCAGGACCGGCGCCCACGGCATGATCTTCTCGGTCGCGGCCCCCGCGCCCGGCCAGCCGCGGGCGGTGGCGGTCGGCGTGCGCCATTTCGGCCGGGAGCGGAAGCGCGCGCTCGTAACCCTGCCGGACGACAGAGTATGCGTGGGCGCCCTCAAGACCCCGTTCCGCCCTCCTCCCTCGCAGGTCTCGGCTGGGGCTCCGCCTCCCCTGGCCACGTCGCGGCCCGCCAGCGGCTGGGCGCCAGAGTATCTGATGTGCGGCAACAGCGAGATGAAGCTGGTGCGCATGGCCGACGGCCTGCTGCTGCTGCGGTTCGATCCCGCGCAGGACATCTCGCAGAGCGTGTTTATTCCGCTCGGCGCGAACATGCGCCTCGCCGGCGTCCGCCTGTATCGCGAGGGGTTCACGATCGTCACCCACCAGGACGCGGGGGGCGGCGAGCGGCTGACGCTCGGAAACTATCAGCTGGCGAAATCAGGGCCGCCCCGGCGCACCATGCGCCAGGTCGCCACGGCCCCGACGGCGCACCTCTTCAAGCAGCAGCCCGCCTTCGCTCTTCCCAGCCTCTGCCAGATCGGCGGCGTCCGCATACACTCCACCTCGGGCATGCCTTTCCAGCTGGCCTTCGGGCGCGGCGAGGACATGAGCTTCCAGCCGCTCTACCAAGGCCCCCGGATACTGGGCTCGAACGGTGTGCATGAGGTCGTGCGCATTCCAACCAAGACCGGCGCGCGCATCGAGGTTCTGCGCCCCACCGGCTACGCCCTTCGCAGCTTCGACGAGGGCGACGAGCCGTTGACCCCGCCGGCCCTGCGGGGCGTGGTCTACAACCACGGCTCATCCTGCCTGGCCTACAGTCTCGCGCCCAACCGCTGGCGGTTCTTCCACGAGCCCGTCTCCATCGGAGCGAAGACGCGAGACGACCAGGACGAGCTCGTCCTGAAGCCGTACGAGGCGCTGCTGGCTGGTCGGTCGAGCGGCGCGGTAGTCGGCGGCCGGGTCTGGTCGGACGCGCGCTACGGCGGCGAAGGCGAGATCCGCAGCGTTCGGGCGGTCGAGGGCGGGACGCAAGTCCGCGGCCAGGTGATCAGGCTGGGGCCTGACGCCGCCAACGTCCTGGCCATCAGCACCGGCGACGACGGGACCCCCTGGGTGGTCACGGGCGACCGCGCGGGCGTTCCCGACGCCCTGGTCCGCTACGGCAAGAACAAGAGCAGCGGCGGCTACCAGCCGATCCGCTTCGACCTGGGCCCGCAGCGTGAGAACGCCCGGATCCTCGACCTGGAAGGGGCGTCATGACCAGCCGCGCCCATGTGGTCCGGCGCGGCGAGCGGTCCGCCCAGGAACGCTTTCCCGCCCAGCCGACCTTGCCGTTCGACGCGCCTTGCGACGGGGTCGCCTTCCTGTCGGAGCACGGCCTCCCCGCGCCCGAGCTTCGAGGCGTGCGCGAAATCACCTCCGGGATCTGGCGGGGTCGGCTCGGCGCCGCGCCGGACGCGCCGCACCTGCTGGTCGCGGCCTTCACCACCCCGGCCGTTCTCGACATGGCGTGGGCCGTTTCAGGCCTGCCGCTCCGTTCGAGCGGCGATGGTCTGGCAAGCTTCGTCGAGGACCTGGCCACCGCCCCCGCCCCGAGCGGCGCGCGCCATGGGCCGCGCTGGCTGGAGCTATGGTGGAAGGGCCATCGTCACCGCCTGGCGCTCGACAGCCTGGAGGCCGTCTCGATCGCCACGCTCTGGGACGCGCCTCGCCTGCACGTCCATGCGCCCAAGGCGTCCGCTGACCGCAACGCGTCTTCGAAAGACGCCGTCCGCCCGGACGGCATGGCGAAGATCGCCCGTACCCCGTTCGTGCTTCGCCGCGAGGCCGGCGATCCGGTCGCCGAGGTCGAGGCGCGGCTGCGCGGGATCGAAGAGCGCACGCGACTGTCGTCCATCTTCAAGCAGCTGTTCAGGCAGCGCATCGTTGGCAAGGGCGGCGCGGCCGAGGCCGCGGACGACGAGCCCGGCGTGCTGGAGAACCTGAAGGGCTGGCTGCAGTGGCATACCCCGCTCGGGGCCGGGCTCCGGGGCAAGTTCAGCGAGCGCATGGCCACGGTGGAGCGGTTGCTGGCCGGCGGCGACCTCGACACGGCCCTCAAGCTCGCCCTGGCCTTGGGCGCGGACGCCACGGGCGGCAAGCGCTCGCTCTTCCCCAGCGCCCTTCCGGGCCAGCGCGCCTCCCTCGACCTGACGATCGATGGACGCGGCGCCGCGCCGATCCTGGGCCAGGGCGCCTATGCGGGCCTGCAGGAGCGCTACACCGCCCTCGCCCGGAAACTGGAAGCCGACGGCGACTTCCGGCGCGCGGCCTATGTTCATTCCAAGCTCCTCAACGACCACCGGCAGGCGGCGCTGGTGCTCGAACGCGGCGGCCTGTTCAGCGAAGCCGCGAAGCTGGCGATGGCCGCCCCGCTGGAGCCCGTCCTGACGATCCGGCTGCTGTTCAAGGCCGACGAGTTGGCCGCGGCCCTCAACCTGGCCAAGCGCACCGGCTGCTTCGACCAGTTGGCGGAAGACAGTCGCGAGAAGGAGAAGGCCTTTCACGCCTATGTGGTCGAGGCCTGGACCGAAACCCTGATCGCCACCAACCAGCCCCTGCGCGCGCTGCAGGTCACGGACCGGCTGGCGGAACGGAGCGACGCCCAGCGGGGGCTGCACGAAAACCGGCGGCGCTGGCTGGACCTGGCGGGCGAACTGGAGGAGCCGGGCAGCCCGGCCCCGGAACTGATGGCCCGCGCCATGCTGATTGGAGCCTGGGATCTCGACGCCGAGCTGGACGGCTTTCCGCAGGCGCCCGTCCGGCCCGGCCAGGTCGGGGCTCTTCGCGAGGCGGCCGCTCGCGCCGTGCGCGGTGAAGGCGAAGCGCCGGAAGAGACCCTGGTCGCGCTGCTGCACCATCTGGCCCGCCTGGCCGGACCCAAGCGCGAGGAACAGGCGGCCTTCTGGCGCGGCCCGGCCCAGGTGGTCCTCGAAAGTCTCGTTCTGGCCCTGCTCGGCCAGGCCTCGGAACGGCTGGGCGTGAGCGAACTGGAGGCCATGCGCGGCCTGCTCGAGCGCGCAGAACTGCCGGTGCTGGCGCTGGACCTCGGCAAGGTGACCAAGTTGCACGCGCGGCCGTCGCCCAAGACGCGCACCTGGCGCGTCCCGCCCGCCACGACGGTCCAGCCGGCTTTCCGCGCGGCCTGCGTGCTGGGAACCGGGCAGGTTCTGGCCTGGCGGGAGAGCCGGCTGCTGCAGCTTTTCGACCGGCACGGCGGTGTCGTCTGGCAGCAGAACGTCAGCGACGTCGCGGCTCTGACGCCGATCGGCGGCGGCGCGGACGCCATCGTGATCCAGCACACGGCGGACGGCGCGCATCAGCTGACGCGCTTCTCCAGCCGCAAGCGCAGCTTCCACCCGATCGGCAAGGTTCGGCTCAGCGCCTGCCACGATCTCACCTCCGACGGCCAGTGGCTGGTGCAGATCGCCGGCGAGATCGGCGCGCTCGACCTGGAGAAGCTGTGCCTCCCCTCCCCGGAGATCGAGTTTCTCTGGTCGTCGCAGCTGACCGACCGCGTACGCGCGATCGGCTTCGGACATCAGCCCGACCGGCCCCAATGGCTCACCCGCGACGTCAGCGAGGGCCGCTACGGCGTGCTGGAGCACTGGAGCCTGGAACGGACCGGGAAGCTGACGACCACGATCTGCATTCCGTCGGCGCCGGACTCTCCCACGCCACGGCCGCCGGCGCGCTGGTTCTGGGCGCCGCAACAGAACGGAGCCATGATCCGAACGGCCTCGACGGGCGAAACGATGTGGACCGCGCTATGGACGGTAGAGGCTGAACGGAAGGCGATGGACTACGCCCGGCAGCGCGCCGCGCAGGACATCGAAGGTCTCGACGTTTTCCAGAGCTGTGATTTCGCGCGGCCCCACGTCACGATCGAGGTCGACGCCGAGCGCGGGACGATGCGGACCGGCGTCGTCGCGTCCGCCACCGCCACCCCGCGCTTCGTGTTCGAGCATGCGGCCGACAAGCCTCTGGCCTGCCTCGCCCGCTCAGCGGTTGGTTCAACTCAAGGCGCCGGCCGCGTGGTTTTCGCCGACGACGCCGGCCGGCTGTTCATGCTGGACCTGGAGAGCCTGGGCGTGCTCGTCGCCTGAGGCGGGGCGCTTTGATTGCAGGCCGTCCAGCAGCTCCACGCAGGAACACATCCCTGCCTCAGTGGGCCTCCAGGGAAAGCAGGGCCAGCAGCGCGCCTTCGGTGTCTGACAGCCGCCAGCCGCGATAGACGAAAACCGCGCCGCGACGGAAGTCGGCTGCGGCCTGCTCGCGAAGCCGGGACAGGGCGGCCTGGCCGCGCCCGGCGGGAAACAGGCGGATCTCGAGCCGCGAGGCCGTGACGTTGGGGTTTGCAGCGCGCCAGGCGCCGCCGATCCGCTGGACGGCGGCGTGGTCCAGGCCCTCGAGTATCTGGAGGTCCGCGGCGCGGGCGAGCACGGGCGTCGTCGCCAGGGCGACGAGCGCGGCCAGGAGGTCTCGACGGCTGGTCATCGGCCAATCTCCTTCTTGAGGGGCTCGCTCTTCAGGTGGTCGGCCAGGCGCATGACCAGGGCCAGGATCGTCAGGGTCGGATTGGCGATGCCGGAGGTCGGAAACACCGAACTGCCGGCGACGTAGAGGTTGCCCGCCTCGTGCAGTCGGAGGTCGGCGTCGACGACGCCGCGCTTCGGATCGGCGTGCATCCGCGTCGTTCCCATGTGGTGGCGCGAGGCGCTGGAGACGCCGAGCAGCCGGCCTTGGGGGATTGACCAGCACAACCTCCCCTCCCCGGCCGCGCCGACGGCGTCGGCCAGGCCGGCGACCGAACGCTCGAGGTCGGCGGCGTCCTTCTGGCCATAGTTCCAGGTCAGCCTCACGCGGGGCATGCCCAGGGCGTCCCTGTGCTCGGGATCCAGCGTCACGCGGCTGTTTGGGTTGGGAAAGTGCTCGGTCATGGCGAAGTAGCCCAGGATCTGCGGCTGGCTTCGACCGGCGGCCAGCCGGGTCGCGGCCTGGCCGATGGTCAAGGTGTCGGCGGCCGCCGGGGTGTCGGGACCGGAGGCGGCGACGCGGAACAGGGTGGCGGTGAAGTTGCCGGTCCCCATCCGCTTCTGGGCCGCAAGACCGGCGCCGATGACGCAGTGGGCCGCCATGCGCACGGCCGGCGCGTAGAGGTCCAGGGGCGTGTCGCGTGACGCGGCGAAGGCGGTGCCCTCGGTATCGGCGTCGCCCTGGCTGGAGTAGGTCACGTGGCCCTGGAAGAAGCGGCCCACCAGATCCTGGCCGTTGCCCAGATTGTCCGACGCCAGCAGCAGTCGCGCGTTCTCGATGCCGCCGACCGCCAGCACGTAGCGCGCGGCCTTCGCCGCATGGCGCTTGCCGTCGAGGCAGGCGACGTCGAGACCGGTGATCCGATCGCCCTCGCGGCGGATCCTGGTCACGTTGGCGTGGAGATAGACCGTGATGTTGGCGGCGTCGGCGAACTTCGTGCGGAAGGCGTCGAAGGCGGCCCGGTCGGTTCCGCCCGAGAGCCGGGAAAACTCGCGGGGCGCCGGAAAGAAGCCGTCGGCCGGATCCAGCGCCAGCGGCTGCAGCCTGGGCTCGGGCGACATCGCACGATCCGGCGGGAAACGCGCGATCTCCAGCAGGTCGCAGGCCCGGTCGTAATAGGGCTGCATCTGCTCGCGGGTGATGGGCCAGCCGCTGTAGGGGATCCACGGCCGCTCGGCGAAATCGGCCGGATCCAGCGGTGCGCACTTGCCGCCCCACACCATGCCCGAGCCGCCCAGCGCCCGGACCCGCGACTGGATCGGGTAGCTGTCGAACGGCCGGTCGGCGCTGCCGGGCGCCGTCTGGACGCCAGAGCCCGCATAGAGGGCCTGGTTGTCCGCGTCCATGTCGAGGCCGCCGCTTTCGAGAATGGCCACGCTCAGCGGGCCGCCGGCCAGTTCCTTGGCCAGGGCGATGCCGGCGAGGCCGCCGCCGATGATCACCAGATCGGCCGCTATCTGGCTGGCGTCAGGCAAGGTTCGGGCGTCGATGATCGCCATCGTTCAAAAACTCGCTGATTTTATGGGGAAATTTCGGGGCGCGGGTTAGCCGCGCGCGCCCCGGCTCTTCAGGTAGTCGACGACGGCGCCGTGGCCGCCCTTCTGGGCCATGCCCAGCGGAGAACGCGTCTCGCCAGGATTGGCCAGCACGGCGCGGTTCACGTCGGCGCCGCGCTCCACCAGATAGGTCACGACGGCCAGGTCGCCGGCGCGGGCCGCGTTGATCAGAGGCGTTTCGTCGCCGGGAACAAAGATCTCGACGTTCGCGCCCCGCTCGACCAGCGTCCGGACGATGTCCAGCCGGCCCGCCAGCGCCGCCTGGATCAGCGGCGAGCCGTCCCCGCGCACGGCCAGGTTCGGATCTGCGCCCGCGTCCAGCAACACCTTCACCATGCCGGCCTGGCCGGTGCGCGCGGCTTCGATCAGGGGCGCGCCGTCGCCGCGCGCCACGTGGTTGACGTTGGCGCCCAGCGCGATCAGTTCGCGGACGGCGCCCATGTCGTGGCCGCGGACGGCCTGGAACAGCGGGCCGCCCAGGTGGCGGGCGATCGCGCGACGGGCGTCCTGCGGGGATTTCTGGACGACCTGAGGGGGCTGGGCCGCCCAGGCCGCGACCCCGGCCGACAGGCTGAGGATCGCCACGGCGGCCGCGCCGGCCAGGTGACGGCGACGGTTGGCGTGATGATGAGCCAGCATCACGAAGCGCTCCTTCAACTGCTTGTTGGCTGAGGCCGGCCAGTGGCAGCCCAGCGGCGGGGCGCTGGCGGCCAGCTGGGTCTTCAGCATGGCCTCGCCATAGGCGCGGCGGATCCTGGGGTGGCGGCCCAACACGGCGGCGTCGCAGGCGATCTCCTGGTCGATCCGCAGGAGGGCCGCGCCCAGGTGCACGAAGGGATTGAACCAGAAGACGCACTGCAGGCCGGTGACCACGGCGTTGATCTGGGCGTCGCCGGTCGCCAGGTGGGTCTTCTCATGCTCGAGGATGAGGGCCTGTTCCTGGGCCGTGAAGCGCATGGCGAAGTCGGCCGGCAGCACCACGCGCGGCGCCAGGGCGCCGATCACCGCGGGACCCACGCCGGGCTCCTCCGACCAGTAGAGCCCGTCGGACGCGCGCAACCTGCCCAGCGAGCGCACGAAGCGGCGCTGGCGCTCCATCTGCACGACGAAGGCGGTCAGGGCGACCAGCGCCCACAGGGCAAGCGCGATCTCGCTGATCGGCAGGTTCTGCGGGACCGCGGCGACGATGGGCCTGGGAGATGCCGGCTGTGGCGTCGCCTTGCCCGAAGGCCCGAGTCCGATCGTCGCGACGCGCGGCGGATCGGGCGGAAGGACCACCAGCCGGGCCGGAACGAGGAGAGCCAGCACCGCCAGGGGGACGGCCAGCCACGCGGCGTAGGCGCTGCGGGCCCCGAAGACGGCCCGGATGGGTCTGCGCAGGATCACGACCAGCAGCACTGCGGCCGCTAGGGCCAGATTGGCCTTCGCCAGGAAAAGCGCCAGGTCAGTCGCCATTGTCGAGCGCCTCCAGCACCCGACGCAGTTCGGCGACGTCCTCGGCCGCCAGTTTCTCGCGCTTCGAGAAGTGGCTGACCAGGGGCGCCAGGCGGCCGTCGAACAGGCGGTCCAGCAGGCCCTGGCTTTCGGTGTCGAGATAGTCGTCGCGGCCGATCAGCGGACGGTAGAGGAAGCGGCGCCCCTCCTTCTCGGCGGTGATCGCGCCCTTCTTGAGCAGCCGGTTGAGCAGGGCCTTCACCGTGCCCTCGGCCCAGCCCTGGTCCTGGCTCAGGATCGCCAGGATGTCCTCGGCCGCCTTGGGGCTGTCGGTCCAGAGGACCTTCATGACTTCGCTTTCGGCGGCGCTGATGTTGTGAGCGGGCGTGTTCATGCCTCAACGATTACGCGCATAAACGTTCGTGTCAAGCCAGCGATTATGGATGTAAACGATTGGCCGTCCAAAGCCCTCTCTTGGCCTGTCGAACCGTTCCGCCGCGGCGGGCTAGGAAGGGACGCACTGGGATTTGGGGGGGAGTGCGTCCCTTCCCGACCGCGACAGCCCGTGGGGAGGTCCGTCGCGATCGCCCGCGCTGTCGCGCGGGATCTCGTTCGTCAGGGCTCGACGGTGGCCGGGCGCCGCAGCACGTAGGGGCCGGGCGACTTGGCGGGGCGCGGCCGAAAATTGCGGTCACGAGGCCTCAGCTGCTCGGGAACCTGCGCCTCGTCGACCACCGATGGCCGCGCCAGCGAGATCGCGCCGTCGTCGAGGCGGCGGAACGCCCTGCCCTCGCCGGCGCTTTTGCGGCCCATCTCGAACAGCGCGTTCATCGTCGGCTGGTCGAAGCTCAGTACCGACGACTCGACGTTGTCGGGTATGGCGGCCAAGTGCATCCGAAGCCCGTTGCGGCGCGCAAAGACCACGGTGGCGTTGAGGTGGGTTCGCAAGGATGCCTTGCTCAGGCTGTCGAACGACCGGGCGAGGATCGCGCCGATGCGTCCGGGCGTGACGGCGTCGTTGGGCGCCACCCGGCCATTGACCACGACGTAGAGCGCATGGGCTGCGCCGGGCGTGGCCTGGGTTTCGTCGGCCATCAGGATCTGCGCCTCGGGAATGGCCAGGAACGGCGTGTTGACCCCGCCGTCGACGTGCATCTCGCTGACCGGACGCCCCTTCTCGTCACGCGCCACGATGAGCACGGGCGGAAAGATCCCGGGGATGGCGGCCGAGGCCAGCAGGACGTCCTTGAACAGCCGGTGGGCTTCGGGCGTGTCCTGCGACGCCAGCTTGCCCATGTCCCAGATGACGGTCTGCTGGCTGTCGAGGTTGGTGGTCGCCACCAGCAGGCGACGCCCGGCGGCGTGTTCTCGGGCGATGGCCGCCAGCATGGCCGGCGACACCTGCTCGTCTATCAGGTCGCGAAGGGCCTGGGCGCTGAACAGGCTGGGCCGCACCAGGGCCCCGAAGTTGCCGAGGCTGAGCAGGCGGGTCACCCCGGCGCCGGTGTAGGCGTCGCGCAGACGGTCGTCCCAGGCCGGTCCCAGGAACGCGAACGGCGCGGCCAGCGCGCCGGTGCTGACGCCGGTGACCACGTCGAAGCGGGGCCGATCGCCGCGCTCGCTCCAGCCTATCAGGACGCCGGCTCCATAGGCGCCGTTCGCCCCGCCGCCGGACAGCGCGAGAACGGCGACCGGTCCCGCGCCCTCGAAGGCGGCGGCCATCTGCTGGTCGAAGGCCTGCAAGTCGTCGAGCTCGCCGGCGTCCATACGGACATCCGGCGCGATCACTGCGTGGGCGTCGATCAGGCGCGGCGGCGCGTGGGGGCGCGCCAGGGTTCCGCACCCCGCGAGCAGCAGGCCCGCCGTCAGGAGGGCGAGCAGGCGACCAAGACCGGGCGTCATCAGCCTTCCCTCGTCACGATGACGCGCCGGCCTTGGCGACAGGGCCGCCGAGTGCGCGGTAGAGGTTGATCGCCGCCGCGGCCTGTTCCTGGCGCAGCTGGATCAGCGCCTGCTGGGCGGCGTACAGCCCGCGCTGGGCGTCGAGCAGCTCGATCCGGGTCTCGAGCCCCGCGCGGAAGCGATGCCGGGACAGCGTCGCCCGACGCTCGGCGGCGGCCACCACGCCGGCCTGGGCCTCGATCTGGCCGCCATAGGTGGCGCGCGCCGCAAGGCCGTCGGCCACCTCGCGGAAGGCGGTCTGGATCGCCTTCTCGTAGGCGGCGACCGCCTGGCCCCCACGGGCGTCGGCCACGGCGTGCTGAGCCCGCAGGCGTCCGCCCTGGAACAGCGGCAGCGAGACCTGCGGCGTCCAGGTCCAGGTGCGCGACGCGCCGTCGAACAACCGGTCGAGATCTCCGGACGCGAAGCCGTACTGGCCGGTCAGCGACAAGGTCGGAAAGAAGGCCGCCCGCGCGGCGCGCACGTCGGCCTGGGCCGCCTTCAGCCGCTGCTCGGCCTGGAGGATGTCCGGCCGTCGCGTCAGCAGATCGGACGGCAGGCCCGCGTCGATCTCCACCAGCACAGGCTGGTCGGCCAGGGCCATGGGCGCAGGCAGGTCGCTGGGCAGGGACGCGCCGACCACCAGCGTCAGGGCGTTGAGGGTCTGGCGGTGCGTGCGTTGGGCCGCCTCCAGTTCAGCCTGCGCCGTCCTGACCTGACCCTCGGCCTGGGCCAGGTCGACGCTGTCGGCTTGACCCGCCGCCTTGAGGCGTCGGGTGAGGTCCAGCGACGCCGACCAGTCCGTGGCTGTCACGCGCGCCAGCTGCAGCCGTTCGTCGGCCGCGCGTTCGGCGAGATAGGCCTCGACCACGGCCGAGATCAGAGTGATCCGGGCCGCCCGGGCGCCCTCCTCCGCCGCGAGATAGGCGGCGAAGGCGCTTTGCGATTGCGCGCGCAGGCGGCCGAAGAGATCCAGCTCGAACGCCGTCAGGGAGACCCCGACCTGGGTCGTTTCCGGCAGCACGCCCTGCATCATCGGCTGGCGCGTTTCCGAGCGCTGCGCGGCGGCCTGGACCTGCGGGAAGAACGACGCGTCCTGGGCCTGCGACAGGGCGCGCGCGGCCTGGACCTCGAGCAAGGCCGTGCGCAGATCGCGGTTTTCCGACAGCGACAGCTCGACCAGACGCCGCAGCCGCTCGTCGCGAACCACTAGGGTCCAGTCCTGGCCGGCGACGGCGGCTCCGGCCAGCGGACCGGCGGGATAGGTCGTCGGCAGGACGCCAAGGTCGGGCCTGCGCTCAGGATAGGACTGGCAGGCCGACAGTCCCAGGGCGACGAGGCTGGCCGCCAGAAGATGGGTACGGGTCATGTTCAGGCTCCCTTGCCGGCCTGGCCGCGCGGCCAGCGCGGCAGGCGCACGCCCTTGAGGCGTTCGCTCAGATGGCTCGCCATGGTCAGGACGAAGACGAAGAAGACCGGGACGAAGAAGATGGCCAGGAAGGTCGCCGTCAGCATGCCGCCGAACACCCCCGTGCCGATCGAGTGCTGGGTGGCCGCGCTGGCGCCGGCGGCGATCATCAGCGGCACCACGCCCAGGGTGAAGGCGAGCGACGTCATGATGATCGGACGCAGGCGCAGACGAGCCGCCTCGATGGTCGCCTCGACGAGCCCCTTGCCGCCTTCGCGCAGCTGCTTGGCGAACTCGACGATCAGGATGGCGTTCTTGGCCGACAGGCCGATGATCGTGATCATGCCGACCTTGAAGAAGACGTCGTTGGGCAACCCGCGGATCATGGTGGCGGCCACCGCGCCGATCAGGCCGAGCGGCACGACCAGCATCACCGACACCGGAATGGTCCAGCTCTCGTAGAGGGCGGCCAGCACCAGGAAGACCACCAGCATCGACAGCACCATCAGCATCGGCGCCTCGTTGCCGCTCTGGCGCTCCTGCAGCGACTGGCCGGTCCAGGCCACCGAGAAGCCCGGCGGCAGTTGCTGGGCCAGGCGCTCCATCTCGGCCATCGCCTCGCCGCTCGACACGCCGGGGGCGGCGCTGCCGGAGATCCGCGACGACAGGTAGCCGTTGTAGCGAACCAGCTGCAGCGGGGTTTCCTCCCACTGCGGCGTGACGAAGGCGCTGAGCGGGACCATGCCGCCAGAGCGGTTCTTCACATAAAGGCCCAGGACGTCCTGGATCTGCATCCGCGCCGTCGGCTCGGCCTGCACGATCACCTGCTGCATCCGGCCGTTGTTGGGAAAGTCGTTGACGTAGGCGGAGCCCATCGCCGCAGAGAGGGTCTCGCTGATGGTGGCGAACGACACGCCCAGGGCCTCGGCCTTCTCGCGGTCGATGGCCAGGTGCAGGCTGGCGCCGTCAGGCAGGCCGTCGGGATAGACCATCGCCAGCTTGGGGCTGGCGGCGGCCAGCTCCAGCAGCCTGGCCTGGGCCGCGCCGAGCGCCGCCGAGCCCTGGCCTCGCACGTCCTGCAGGCGCATGGCGAAGCCGGACGAGGTTCCCAGCTCGGAGATGGCCGGCGGGTTGAGGGCCATCACCGTGCCGTCCTTGACGCCGGCCATGGCTTCCTGGACCGAGGCGATCTCCTCGTTGACGGTGGCGCCCTTGCGCTTGTCCCAGTCGGTCATGTTGGTGAAGGCCATGGCCGCGTTCTGGCCCGAGCCCGAGAAGCCGAAGCCGATGATCGAGGTGTTGCCGGCGATCGCCTCGCGCTTGGCCAGGTGATCCTCGTACTGCTTGATGACCGCGCGGGTGCGCTCGACGGTGGCGTCGGCGGGCAGGGTGAACATGGTCATGAAGCTTCCCTGGTCCTCGTCGGGCAGGAAGGCGCCGGGCAGGCGCGTGAAGCTGAAGCCCAGCGCTACGACAAGAGCGGCGAAGACCAGCATGGCCCGGCCCGTGCGCTTGACCAGGCCAGCGACGCCCTGGGCGTAGCCTTGGGTCATCCGGTCGAAGTGACGGTTGAACCATCCGAAGAAGCCCTTCTTCTCGTGGTGACCAGGATCGACCGGCTTGAGGATCGTCGCGCAGAGGGCGGGCGTCAGGGTCAGCGCCAACAGGGCCGAGAACAGGATCGACACGGCCATGGCCAGGCTGAACTGGCGATAGATCGCCCCCACCGAGCCCGAAGCGAAGGCCATGGGGATGAACACCGCCGACAGCACCAGCGTGATGCCGATCACCGCGCCGGTGATCTCCTTCATGGCTTTCTGGGTGGCGGCCTTCGGTGACAGGCCCTCGGTGGCCATGATCCGCTCGACGTTCTCGACCACGACGATGGCGTCGTCGACGATGATGCCGATGGCCAGCACCATGCCGAACATGGTCAGCACGTTGATCGAGAACCCGGTCATCAGCATCACCGCCAGGGCGCCCATCAGGGCGATCGGGGCGACGATCGAGGGGATGAGCGTGTAGCGGATGTTCTGCAGGAAGAGGAACATCACCAGGAACACCAGCACCATGGCCTCGATCAGGGTGTGCAGCACCTTCTCGATGGAGACCTTGACGAACGGCGCGGTGTCGTAGGGCACCAGATAGCCCATGCCGGCGGGCATGGACGGCGCCAGCTCCGCCATGCGCGTGCGGACGGCGTCGGCGGTCTTCACCGCGTTGGCGCCGGGAGCGAGCTGGACCGCGGCGATGGCCGAGGGCTTGCGGTTGTCGGTGGTTTCGAACGCGTAGGTCTGGGCCCCCAGCTCGACGCGGGCGACGTCGCCAAGGGTCAGACGCGAGCCGTCGGGATTGGCCCGCAGGGTGATGGCCGAGAACTGTTCGGGAGTCTGAAGCTGGCCCGACGCCGTCAGGGGCACGCTGACCAGCTGGCCGGCGACGATCGGGGTCTCGCCCAGCCGTCCGGGCGCGAGCTGCTGGTTCTGGGCGGCGATCGCGGCGGTGACGTCGCCAACCGCGACATCATACGCCACGAGCTTCTGAGGATCGATCCAGACGCGCATGGCGCGCTCCGAGGCGAAGCTTTGGACCTTGCCGACGCCGGGAAGGCGCTGCAGTTCATTGACCAGGTTGCGGGCCATGTAGTCGCCCAGTTCCTGGGGACCGAAGGCGCCGTTGTCGGACACCAGCGACACCATCATCAGGAAGCCCGACGAGGCGGAGTCCACCGTCACGCCGGTCTGGCGAACGGCCTGCGGCAGGCGCGCCTCCACCGTCTTCAGGCGGTTCTGGACGTCGACCTGCGCCATCTGCGGGTCGGTGCCCGGACGGAAGGTGACCGTGATCGAGGCCGTGCCGCTCGTGTCGGCCGAGCTCTCGAAATAGAGCAGATTCTTGACGCTGGAGAGCTCGCGCTCGATCGGCGCGATGACGCTGTCGGTCAAGGCCTGGGTCGTGGCGCCGGGATAGGTCGCCGAGATCGAGACGCTGGGCGGCGCGACCGACGGAAACTGGGCGATGGGAAGGCGCGGGATCGACAGCAGCCCGGCCAGGACGATGAATATGGCCAGGACCCACGCGAAGACGGGTCGGTTTATGAAGAACTGGGACATCGGAGCGTTTCCGGATCAGCGCTGGGCTTCGGGCTTGGCGGCCGCGGACGTCCACGGCGTGGCCTTCACGGGAGCGCCGGGCATGAGGCGGTCGCGTCCTTCGACGATGACGCGCTCGCCCACCTCGAGGCCGCCGAGAATGACGTACTGGTTGTCGATGACGGGGCCGGCGGTGACGGGGCGGGGCTCGGGCGCGCCGGTCCCCTTCAGGACGATCACCTGGGCTTTGCCGCCGGAGAAGAACACGGCTTGCTGCGGCAGCCGCACGACGGTCTTCGGTCCGCCGTCGGGCAGGCGCACGCGGACGAACATGCCGGGCAGCAGGTTGCGCCCGGCGTTGTCGACCAGCACTCGCGCGCGCAGGTCGCCGGTGCCGGGGTCGACCACCAGTTCGGAGAACAGCAGCTTGCCCTGCAGCCCCGTGGCGCCGCCATTGGCGTCGAGGATCTCGACCGTCGCGCCGCCCGCGACGCCCGACTTCTGCAGCTCCAGCAGGCGCGCGGCCGGCTGGCGCACGTCGACGAACACCTGATTGATCTGCTGAACGGTCGCCAGCGCGTCGGTCGCGCCCTGGCTGACCAGCGCCCCTTCGGTGACGGCCGAGGCGCCGATCCGGCCGGAGATCGGCGCGGTGATGGTCGCGAAACTCAGGTCGAGGCGCCGACGCTGGGCCGTGGCCCGGGCTGCGCCGACCTCGGCCTCGGCCTGCTCCAGGGTGGCGACGGCGGTGTCGAACGTCTGGCGACTGACGGCGTCGATTTCGGCCAACGGCTTGAGACGCTCGACCTGGACGCGGGCCAGATTACGCGCGGCCTCGGCCCGGCGCAGCGCCGCCGTCGCGCTGTCGAGTTCGGCCTGGAACGGCGCCGGGTTGATCTGGAACAGCGGCGCGCCTGCCTTGACGTCAGCGCCTGCGACGAACAGCCGGCGCTGGACCAGGCCGCCGACCTGGGGCCTGATCTCGGCGATGCGATGGGCCACCACCCGCCCCGGCAGGTCGCTGGTCAGCTGAACGGGCGAGGCGGTCGCGGTCACGAAGGTGACCTCCGACACCGCCGGGGCCTGCTCACCGCCCTGCCCTCCTCCGCAGCCCGCCAGCACGAGTGAGAGGGTCGCGGCGCCTCCGATGAGGGCCATGCGCAGGGACGGATGCATCGACGTCGTTCTCCGGAGGCGCGGATCGGACGAGGGCCGCGCGAATTGAGGCGGGCCTTTCCCACGCCTGGGTTTGCGCTGTGTGGAGGGATCGTGGACGAACGATGGAGGCGGCCGGCCGTCTCTGGCCGCAGCCCTGCGTCTATGCCAAGCAGTGGCGATGAACCCGCTTGCACTCATCGCCGAGGATGAAGCCGCGATCGCCGAGATCCTCGACCGCTACCTGGTCCGCGAGGGATTTCGGACCGCCCGCGCCCAGAACGGCCAGGTCGCGTTGGACCTGCACGCGCTGCTGCGACCCGACATCGTGCTGCTGGACGTGATGATGCCCAAGCTGGACGGCTGGGCGGTGCTGGGCGAGATCCGCCGGCGTGGCGCGACCCCGGTGGTCATGATGACCGCGCTGGACCAGGACATCGACAAGCTGCAGGGCCTGCGCATGGGCGCCGACGACTATGTGGTCAAGCCGTTCAATCCGGTCGAGGTGGTGGCCCGGGTCCAGGCGGTGCTGCGGCGCACGTCAGGCATGTCGCCCGACCGGGTCATCCGGTTGGGCCGCCTGGAGGTGGATCCGACCAGCTACATCGTCTCGGTGCGCACGGACGACGCGCTGCGCCCGCTGGACCTGACGCTGACCGAGTTCCGCATCATCGAGTTCATGGCCCGCAATCCCAGGCGCGTGTTCACGCGGGGCGAGCTGATCGACGCCTGCCTGCCGGGCGAGGAGGTGCTGGAGCGCACCGTCGACAGCCACATGAGCAAGCTGCGCCACAAGTTGAAGGCCGCGGGCCTGGGCGACGTGGTCAGCGGCGTGCGCGGCGTCGGCTATCGGCTGGACGCGCACTGATGTTCGGTCTGCACGGCCTGACCCGCAAGGTGGCGGTCTACATGACGCTGGTCGCCGCCGGCGGACTGCTGTCCACGACGGTCGGCTGGGGCCTTCTCTACTGGCTGTTCGTCAGCCAGGGCCTGATCGCCGACGACTTCCCCATGGAGTTCAAGGCGGTCGACTACGCCTCGCTGGCCCTGTCGCTGGTGATCGGGCTGGGCACCGCGCTCATCGCCGCCCGCAGCCTGACCCGCCGCATCGTCCAGCCCGTGACCCAGATCGCCGAGGCCGCCCGCACGATCACCACCGGCGACCTGACCGCCCGGGCCGCGGCCGGCGACCAGAGCCTGGGAGAGATCGCCGACCTGGCCGCCGACTTCAACCACATGGCCGGCTGGCTGGAGGTCTCCGTCGCCGAGGCCTATCAGTGGAACGCGACGATCGCGCACGAACTGCGCACCCCGCTGACGGTGCTGAACGGCCTGCTGCAGGGCGCGGCCGACGGGGTGTTCGAGAAGGACGAGGCCTGGACGTCCATGCTGCGGACCCAGGTCGACGGCCTGACCCGGCTGGTCGAGGACCTGCGCGTCCTGAGCCTTGAGGAAAGCGGCCATTTCCACCTGCGGTTCGAGATCGTGAACCTGGCGGCGATCATCGCGCCGCTGCGGGCGCTCTACGATCCGGTGCTGGCGCAGTCGGGGCTGGCCGCGCGATGGACCCTGCCGGACATCGAGCTGGCCGCCGATCCCTCGCGCATCCGCCAGGCCGCCATGGCCTTGCTGGAGAACGCCCGCGTCCACGCCGCGCCCGGCCCGCTGGAAATCTCGCTGGAGGCGCGCGGCGAGCAGGCGCTGTTCAGCGTCGCCGACGCCGGACCTGGCGTGCCCGAGGAGACGGCCAACAGCATCTTCGCCCCGTTCAAGCGCGGCCGGGCCGACGGTAACGGCTCGGGCCTGGGCCTGGCGGTCGTGCGCTCGATCGCCCGCGCCCACGGTGGAGAGGCGATGCTGACGCCCTCTCCGCTGGGCGGATCCAGTTTCGCGTTCTCGTTGCCCCTCGTCCGCGAAGACGCCGCCCGCCTTACTGCTCGCGGAAGCTCCTGAACAGGCGCTGCTGCAGCGGTTCCAGCAGGTACTGCAGGGCGGTGCGCTTGCGCAGCGGCGCGACGACCTCGACCGGCAGGCCGGCCTTCAGCGCGGGCGCTTCCCGGCCCGGCTGCTTCAGCGCGGCCAGCTCCTCCGGCGGCACGGCGACCTCGGCGCGGAAATAGCGTGCGCCGGTCTTCTCGTCGGTGAAGCCGTCGGCCGACAGCTTGGTGACCGTGCCCTGCAGCAGCGGCAGATGGCGGTCGTGGAACGCGGTGAACTTCACGTCGGCGTTCTGGCCGACATGAACGTCGTCGGCGTCGTTGGGCGACACCCGGGCCTCGATGACCAGCGGCGCGCGCTGCGGCACGATCTCCATCAGGACATCGCCGGGCGCGGCGACGCCGCCCACCGTGAACACCTTCAGGCCGACGACCTGACCCGAGGCCGGCGCCCGCACCATGCCTCGCGACAGCTGATCGCGGGCGGCGGCCAGCCTGGGCTTGAGGTCGTTGAGCTCGATCTCCGACTGGCGCAGGTCGGCGATGACCTCGTCCATGTGCTCGCGATCGCCCTGCAGGGCCTGCATGCGGGTCTCGCCGATGCCTTCGCGGGCGCTGGCGGCCTGGGCGCGATAGGCGCCGTCGGCGCCCACCAGGTCGGCTTGGGCGCGTTCGAGCGCCCTCACTCGGGTCATCGGCGCATAGCCCTGGGCGGCCAGCTTGCGCATGCCTTCCAGCTCTTCACCGATCAGCCGCTGCTGCTCGCGATTGGCGGCGAGCTGGCGGTTGTAGCCGTTGATCTGCTCGGAGAGCTGGCCGGCGCGTTCGCCCAGCACGCCGCGCCGCGAGGCCAGGGCCGCGCGCTGGGCGGCCAGCTGGCGGCGCTCCAGGCCCATGGCCTCGTCGGCCAGCGCCTGGTCCTCGGCCGGCAGGCCGGCGAAGGCGACCGGCGTGAGCGGCGCGGCCAGGCCGTCGCGCTCGGCGATCAGCCGCGCCCGGCGCGCCTCGACCGCGAAGACCCGGGCGGCCAGCGCCCGCTCCTGGGCCCGGACTTCCTCGACGTTGAGCTCCAGCAGCACCTGGCCCTGGCGGACCTTGTCGCCCTCCTGCACGCGCAGGGCCGAGATCACCCCGCCCTCGCGGTGCTGCACGGCCTGGCGGCTGCCCGACACCACGACCACGCCTTGCGCATAGGCCCCGGCGTCCAGCGGCGCGAAGGCGGCCCAGCCCATGAAGCCGACGAAGAACGCGCCGGCGACCGCGAGCCCGACGCGAAGCTCCCAATGGGCGCCGTCGGCCGGGCCCTGCTCCTTGTAGGCGTCGACCGTCACCAGGGCGCCGGGTTTGTGGATAGCGAGCGAACCGGTCATGACCTCACCCCGAAACCCGAAGATCGGACGAGGCGTTGGCCGGGCGCGGCAGTCCCGCCACCCTCGCCTCCAGCGCCTGCAGCACTTCGCGGCGGGGACCGTAGAGGTCCATGGCGCCGTCGCGCAGCACCAGGAGCTTGTCGGCGACGCCCAGGATGTTGAGGCGATGGGCGATGACCACCAGGGCCGCTCCCCTCGCCTTCTGGGCCGCGATCGCGTGCTCCAACGCCGTCTCGCCCTCGAAGTCGAGATTGGAGTTGGGCTCGTCGAAGACGAACACCTGGGGCGAGCCGTACAGCGCCCGGGCCAGGGCCAGGCGCTGGGCCTGGCCGGCCGAGACCCCTGCCCCGCCCGGTCCCAGCTGCGTGTCGTAGGCCTGCGGCAGGCGCAGGATCATCTCGTGCGCGCCGGCCGCGGTGGCCGCCGCCACGGCCCGCTCGTCGATCTCGCGCGGGTCGCTCTCGATGATGCTGGCGAAGCGGGCGATGTTTTCCTTCACGGTGCCGGCGAACAGGCCGCAGTTCTGCGGCAGGTAGCCGATGTGGGCCGCCAGGCGCTCGGACTGCCAGTCGGCCAGGTCGGCGCCGTCGATGCGCACGCAGCCGAGGTCCGGCGTCAGCGCCCCGACCAGCACCCTGGCCAGGGTGGTCTTGCCCGCACCCGAGGGGCCGACCACGCCGATGATCTCGCCCGGATTGAGGTCGAAGGAGATGCCGCGCAGGATCATGCCCGATCCGTCGGGGGTGCGGACGCTGGCCTGCTCGGCGCGCAGCCGGCCCTTGGGCTCGGGCAGCAGCGTGCGGGCCGGCGCGGCGGGGGCGCGTTCGAACAGGTCGACCAGGGTGCGCAGGCCGTCGCGGGCCTGGATCACGCTCTTCCAGGCCCCGACGATCTGCTCGACGGGCGCCAGGCTGCGGCTGAGCAGGATCGACGCGGCGATCACCCCCCCGGCCGAGATCTCGTGGCGCACGGCCAGCCAGGCGCCGGTTCCCAGCGCCAGCGACTGCAGGGTCAGCCGCAGGAAGCGGATCAGGCCGGTATAGATCCCGCCGGTGAACTGGGCGTCGGCCTGCAGGCCGACGGCGTCGCGCCGGTCGAGCAGCTGGCGCACGATCAGCGGCTCGCGCATGCCCAGCGCCTTGACCAGGCCGCCCTGGCTGGCGATCGCCTCCTGGGTCGCATAGGCCTGGGCCGAGGCTTCGTTGAGGGCCTCCAGCTTGCCGCGGGTGGCCTGCTCGTTGAGGATCGCCAGGATCAGCAGGGCCCCCGCCCCGATAACCGAGATCACGCCGAGCAAGGGGTGCAGCACGAAGCAGAGCGCCAGATAGATCGGGGTCCAGGGCGCGTCGAGCATCGCCGTGGCGGCCGAACCGGAGACGACGTTTCGGAAGGCGTCGAACTCGCGCATCGCCTGGCGCAGCCGCGGCCCGGCGTCGGGGCCGAGGCCGCCGGTCAGCCGGGTCAGGACCTCGGGCGCCAGCAGGCGGTCGAGGCGCAGGCCCAGGCGGACGAGAATGCGCTGGCGAAGGCTGTCCAGCACGGCCAGGGTCGCCAGCGCGAAGACGACCGCCACCGTCAGAAACGCAA
>CBINOL010000058.1:0-29709 GCA_966252285.1 uncultured Caulobacter sp. | reverse complement strand
CACCCGTGGATCGGGCCTGTCCAGCACGACAGATTATGAGGAGTACGCCTACGATCCAAACGGCAATCGAACCGCTTGGCGCAGGCGCAGTGGCGCAGTCATGCTCTTCGCCTTTGACGCGCTTAATCGCCTGAGCGCCAAGGCGGGGAGTGCGATCCGAGGCGGTGGTTACAGCTATGATCTAGCGGGCAGGCCGACTGCGACCCGCTACAGCGCCGATGGCCAGGGTGTCGTCTACAGCTACGACACGGCCGGCCGCCAGAAGACCGAGGCGACCTTCGGTCGGGCTCTGACCTACGAGTACGACAAGGCCGGCAATCTGACCGTTCTGCGCTGGCCGGAGCCGTACTATGTCACAAACAAGATCGATGCCGCCGGCCGGCTCAAGTCGATGGCGCTGGCAACAAGCGCGCCGTTCGTGACCTACGGTTTCGACAATCTGGGGCGACGAACCTCGGCCAGCCTCTTCAATGGTGCGGTGTCGAGTTGGGGATACGATGCTGGCGACAGATTGACCAGCCTGGCCCATGACCTGCCCGGAACGGCCCAGGACGTCAGCTTTGTCTTCACCTATAATCCGGCTGGCCAGACCGACGGGCAGACGGTGTCCAACGGCGCATATGTCTGGGCGCCGCCCAGCGCAGGCCTCAACGCCACGGCCGACGGCCTCAACCGCGACGCGGCCATCGTCGCTGCAGGCGGCTACGACGCCAATCAGAACCTCATTCAGGATAGCGGGCGCGCCTTCGGCTACGATGGCGAAAATCGGCTGACCTCCATGAGTGGGCCCGCTAGCGCCAGCCTGGAATACGATCCCCTAGGCCGCTTGGCCAAGACCACGATCAATGGCGCGGTCACTCAGTTCCTGTACGCAGGCGACAAGCTGATGGCCGAGTACGACGGCGCGGGTAACGTACTCCGCCGCTACGCGCCCAGTTACGGCGTTGACGAGGCGATCGTGTGGTGGGAGGGCGGCGACAACAGTGCGCCACGCAGCCTGCACACGGACGGCCAAGGGTCGGTGATCGCCGCAGTCAACTATAGCTCGGCCCAGATCTACACCTATGGCCCCTATGGTGAGCCGGGCGATAGGTGGGGGGCAGGCGCCCGCTTCCGCTACACTGGCCAGATCGCCCTGCCGGAACTGAAGCTTTACCACTACAAAGCCCGCGCTTACGACCCGGTGCGCGGCTGGTTTCTCCAAACCGACCCCATCGGGTACAAGGATGGGCTGAACCTTTACGGTTACGTGGGGAACGACCCAGTGAATCGACGTGATCCGACGGGGCTAGCCCAAATTTGCAGCGGGTCGGGTAAGAACCAAGCGTGCGTTTGGGTTGACGGCAATGGTGATCTGAATTCCCGTGATAACGATATGACTTCTCGGCAGATCGCGGATTTTGGCCGAGATCATTCGAAATTCATTCATCGAAATAATGGAGCCGATCTGGGTGGGGCAGGGAAGAAGACCTATTCTGGTTATAAGAGTGATGCTTCAAAACCGTCTGCCGATGCCGTCACGCGCGTTCGTGTAGCTTCGCAGTTTGTTGGGTATGCCTCCAATCAGGCGGGAGGGCGGGCCAAGGAGAGCTGGAGCAAAGTGTCGGATATTGTAGTGACGAATAGCGCTCTTAGGAATTTCTTTGGGCCGGTTGCGGCGGCGGCGGCTTATTATTCAGACGGCACCGTAGATTTCTACATGAGAAGGCCAAGTATTCTTCCTTCTCTAATTAGAAGTCCATCGGAGGTTGCCCGTATCATGTTCCATGAGGCCGACCACTCTCACGACATCACGTTCCTTATTATTGAGGGGTCAACAGATCGGAGAGCTCGGAAGCTTATGGGGGTTAGTGGTCTCGGCGGTTGCTCGGCGAGTAACGGTTTTCCTGGGTGTTGATGATGAATTTAGCGAAGCAGGCGCCGGTGTTGATGGGGTGCGTTGTACTTCTATTTTTGGCGATATTCCCTCTTCCAAAATACGCGCTGATTGGGTTTAGTATCCATGTATATGCATTTATGTTAATATTTGCCTCTATGGGCATGTTTGCAAGATTTAGATCTAAGGGGTGGTATGTTGTTGTATCTATGACGATAGTTGCGCTTATCGGTATCTACCTATTGCTCGCGTCGCCGTTGTGCCGTGGGGGTGTGGCTTGCGTAGCTTAGCCTTGATGTTTATCTGAAATGCCGCGCGGCGGCGAGTTGATCATTGAAATCAGGGCTGCGCATTTTGATAAGCAGGAGCGCGGCATGCGCGCCCTGTCTCTCAAGCGTCACCGGTTTCCGCCTGACGTCATCCGCTACGCGGTGTGGCTGTACTTCCGCTTCACCCTGAGCTTTCGCGACGTCGAGGAACTGCTGGCCCAGCGCGGGATCGAAGTCAGCTACGAGACCATACGCTGCTGGACAATCAAGTTTGGCCTGCAGATTGCCAGCAACTTGAAGCGCAAGCAGCCGGCGCCGCCGCCGCGTTGGCATCTGGACGAGATGGTCTGCGACGTCGGAGACAGGCGCATGTACCTGTGGCGCGCCGTCGATGACGAAGGCGAGGTCCTGGACCTGGTGATGCAGCGCCGCCGCGACACGGCCGCCGCGCTGAAGTTGCTCAAGCGCCTGCTGCGCAATCAGCCCGCCGATCCGATGTCGATCACCACCGACGGCCTCAGCTCCTACGGTTCCGCTCTTCGGAAACTGCACCTGCTTGACCTCCATCGCCCGGGGCGACTACGCTAGAATAACCGTGCGGAAAACTCACACCTGCCGATCTGAGGGCGGAAACCGAAAATGCAGGGCTTCAAGTCCCAGGCCTCCGCCTAGAGATTCCTTACGACCCATGCGGCGATCTACAACACCTTCTATCTCCAGCCGCACCTGATCCGCCGATCGACACTGCGCCGGTTTCGGGGTGAAGCTCTGCGGGCCCGGCGGGAGGCGGTCGCGGGTTGAATGGGCGGCCATATGCAATGGCTGTGTCCGCGTCGATTAACCTGACGATCCTGCCGGGCGTGCTTGGGTAAGAGGGAAGCTGAGCTAGTATGCGCTTGGTGGGTTTGATGCGTGGCCAGAACGAGGCGTTCGATTTCGGAGCAACTTGAAGGGTCCTTGTCGTCACAATGGCGATATGACTGTTCGAGTAGCCTTGGCCGAGCGGTTGGCGCTTCACCGCCTATTCCCGGCCGGTTCGCTCCGCGATGCTTTGGGGTGTCGACTACAGGCCGGCCGCCTGGCTCAGGGCTTGGTCGACCGTGTCGTAGTCGCCGTTGAAATGGTGGTCGCCGGGTAGGCCGATCTTGCGCACCTGGGCGGGGAAGGTCGGGCAGGCGTCGGCGTGCTCCTGCGATCCGTAGACGCAGACGATCTTCAGGTCGCCTAGCGAGGTCAGAACGGGCGCGATCGGGTAGCTGTCCTTGGCGCCGACGTCGAGCCAGTCGCCGGGGTGGAATTCCAGCTCGCCGGTGGCGTCGGTTCCCAGCAGGGCGACGATGCGGACCTGGCCGCGCAGGTCGGCCGGCAGGTGCTGGACGATGATCGGCAGGGCGTCGGCGCCGAACGAGTAGCCGGCCAGGATCACCCGCTGCTTGCCCCAGGCCGCCTGATAGTGATGGATCACGGCGGCCAGGTCGTCGGCAGCCGCCTGGGGCGTGCGCCGGGTCCAGAAATAGCGCAGGGAGTCGTAGCCTACGACCGGCACGCCCGCCTTGACGAAGCCTTGGGCCAGACCCCGGTCGATGCCGGCCCAGCCGCCGTCGCCGGAATAGAACACCGCCAGGGTGTCGCCGCTCGAGTTTATCGGGACCTCAACCAGCGGCAGGCCGGCCAGCCTGGCGGATGAAGCCGGGGGCGTTGGGAGGGTTGCGGGCTCTATGGCGTCCAGCGCCTGGGGCAGGCTGGTTTCGACGCGGCCTTGCGGCAGGGCGCCGGCGAAGGCCCGGGCGCCGGCCACGTCGCCCGGCTGGATGATCACGAAAGGCACGCTGAGCCTGGGGTTGGGGGCGTAGGCGAAGCCGACCTTGGACGCGGCTGCGTGGGTCAGGCTGCCGTCGCCGGCCAGCAGCGGCCGGGCGGTGGCCAGGTCGGCGTGGAAATCGAGGCCGGCGCCACCCTGGAAGATGCCGGCCGGGGATTGCGACAGGGTCCCGTAGGCCAGGGCCGCGCCCGCGCCCTGGCCGATCAGGATCGGGCGATGGTAGCTGGCGAACTTCAGCGCCTTCTGGGCGGCCTGCGCCAGTTCGGAAAAGTCGCCGGCCGGATAGAGGCCGTGGGCGCCGGCCGCCCGTTCGGCGGCGGGCAGGAAGCGCGGCAGGTCGACGGCGACGACCGCGGCGTCCTGCGCCGTCAGCTGGCGAGCCTGCTCGGTCAGGGCCGGCGTCCAGCCCGCTTCGTCCGAGATCAGCACCACGAAGCGGCTGGGCTCGGCGGCGCGGCGATAGATCGTCACCGGTCCGAACGAGCCGAAGCGGAACGGGGTCTCGGTGAGCGGACCCGGAGGCGCAGGTGCGGGAACTGCGGCCGGCGTCGGCGCAGCGTCGGCCCGGGCCGTGAGACCGCCGCCATGCGTAGCGGCAAGGCTGGTCGCGCCCAGGATCAGAACGGCGCCGGCGCCCAACAGGATCTTGCGGAAGGACATGGAACGCTCCGTCGAAAGGTTCGACGATGTCGTCTCACGCCCGACTGTCGCCGGTCCGGCGCCGACCTTACGGATTTGTGAGGTGTGTTTTGGGCAGAGGCGGGGGCTCGCGGCTGATCAAGCGGGTGGCGTCGATCAGGGCCGGGGCCAGGCCCGATGGCGGGGCGGCCAGATAGCGCGGCGTCCAGACCGGGTCGAACTTGCTCTTGAAGGCGCGCAGGCCCTCGAAGCCGTAATAGGCGCCGCCTCGGCGGGCGATCTGGCGGCCGACCTTGTGCCAGAAGGGGGCTAGGCGATGGTCGACCAGGCCCGACAGCGGGGCCATGCCGAGGTTGAACCAGATAAAGCCCCGGGCCTTGGCCCACAGGATCAGCTCGACGAACAGGAAGTCCATCACCCCGCGCGGCGCGTCGTCGACATGGCGCATAAGGTCGATCGAGGCTTCGATTTCGCCGCCGGTCCAGATGTTGGCGAAAGCGACGATGCGCTCGCCCTGGCGGACAATGGCGATCGGGTTGTGGCTCAGGACGGCGCGATCGAAGCGGCCCAGCGAGAAACCCTTCTCGCGACCGCCGTGCGCGGCCAGCCAGGCGTCGGACACCGGCGCCAGCAGGTCCAGAAGTTCGCCGGCCACGGGCGGCTGGACCACCTCGAAGCTCAGGCCCTCGCGCTGCCCGCGGGCGTGGCTCTGGCGCAGGTTGCGCCTCGCGCCGCCCGCCAGTTCAAAGTCGCCCAGGGGCACGCGGGCTTCCTCACCCAGCTTCAGGGCCGACAGGCCAAGGTCGAGGTAGTCGGTGATCCGCTCGCCGCTAGCGTGATAGACGACCGGCCGGGCGTCCTGGCTGTCGGCCAGTTCGCGGAAGCGCCATAGCAGCGCCTTGCCGGCCTCGCGGTCGCCGACGGGGTCGCCCAGCATGATCAGACTGGTTCCTTGCGCGCCGTACATCAGGACAGCGGCGCCGTCGTCGGCGCTCAGGATCGCCTTGTCGCCGGTCAGGGCCAGGCGCGCGCTGGTGTCGGGCGAGGCCTCGACCAGCGGCCTGATCGCTTCCAGCGCCGCGTGGGGAGCGGGCAAGGCCTGCGCGTGCGGCAGCCTGGCCAGCCGCCAGATGCCGCCGGCGAAGATCAGCGCGCCGAGGAAGGCGATGCTGCGCATGAAGCGGGCGTGGTCGGCGTGGTAGCCGAAATGGGTCAGAAGGCGCGTCTCGAACGGGGCGCGCTCGTAGATCCACGCCCCCAGCGCAATCGAGCCGACGAACACCGCCAGCACGCCGGTCGCCAGCCACGGGGCCAGGTCGTCGCGGCCGATTGCGCCCTTGCGGGTGAATAGCCGTCCGGAGGCCAGCAGTACGAAGGCCAGGGCCACGGCCAGGCAGGCCGGCGCGAAGTCGAGGCCGCGCAGCAGCGCCGCCGAGGCGGCGATCAGGGTGATCGGGATGGCGGCCAGCCGCGCGGTCTGCAACCGGCGGAACAGGCCCAGCGACAGCACCATCAGCGCCAGGCCCGTGGCCAGCGAGATCAGGTGGCTGGTCTCGACCACGATCAGCGGCACGACCGAGCGCAGCACGCCCAGGCGGTCGGTGGGAATGCGCCCCACGGCGATCAGCACCAGGGCGCCGCCCAGCACGAACGAGGCGGCGGCCATGGCGGTCGGGCCTGTCGCGCGCCAGACCTTGCGCACCGCCAGACCCGCGCCGCGCGCGCCCGACTCCAGGCTGAGCAGCAGTCCCGCCGCCAGCAGCAGCGGACCGATGTAGTAGAACAGGCGGTAGCCGACAAAGGCGGCGGTCAAGGCCGCGCGGTCGAGGTTGGGCAGCAGGGCCAGCATCGAGCCCTCGAACACCCCGACGCCGCCCGGCAGGCCCGAGAACAGACCGGCGGCGGTCGACACCGCATAGGCGCTGGCGAAGGCGGGGAACGACGGGGCCGCGTCGCCGACCAGCAGCCAGACAAGAGCGGAGGTGGCGATGTTGTCGGCTACGCCGATGGCCAGTTGCGCCAGGCCCCAGGATAGCGGCGGCAGGGTGAAGGACCGCCCGAACACCCGCAATGTCCCACGCGCCGTGGTGCAGGCCAGGAGGTATGAGGTGGGCAGGGCCAGCAGGACGGCGCCGAGGGTGCGGGCCGCTCCCGGATGCAGGTGCAGGGCGGCGAAGGCGGCGGGCGGCGCGCTCAGCAGGCTGAAGCCGGCCAGGCTGGAGAGGCCCAGGGCGAACGACACGGCGCAATAGAGGGTGGTGCGCGCCACCTTGCCGACGTCGGCGCCATGCCGGCCGTAGAGCCGGGCCCGCACGGCGCCGGCCACGATCGGCGTCAGGCCGATGCTGTTGGCGAAGGCGTAGGCGATGAACGAGCCGGGCAGGCCCGCGCGCAGCGGCACCTGGGCGCCGGCCCAGCGTAGGCCCAACTGCTCGTTGGTCGCCAGCAGACCGTAGCTGAGCGTGGTCAGCCCAATAGCGGCCAGCACGCGGGGCAGGCCCCAGCCGTGGATCTCGCTGCCGACCTCGGCCAGGGAAAGGCCGTGCAGCTCCTTCCACAGGACGTAGCCCGCGGCCGCCAGCAGGGCGACCGGCAGCACCCGGGCGAGGATCGTTCTGAGCGTGGCGGTCCAGCCTTCTCCCATGGCGTGCAGGGGAGCGGCTTTCGCTTCCGAGGTAAAGTCGGTTCGCGCCACGTCATACACGAACGGCGTCCTCGACGACGGCTTGCGTGCGGAGCGCGGCCTCGGCGGTCTGTTGGCCAAGCACGATCAGGTGGGCGGTCATGTCGGCCAGTTCGCGGGCGCGCATGGCGTCGAGCTTCTCGTGCAGGGCCATGATCTCGAGCTCGGACTTGAGATTGACCTCGTAGTCGTGCTCGGCGGCCGCCCGATCCTTCGCGGCCTGGCGGTTCTGGCTCATCATGATGATCGGCGCCTGGACGGCTGCGACCATCGACAGGATCAGGTTGAGGAAGATGAAGGGGTAGGGGTCGAACGGGCTCAGGCCCAGGCGCGGCAGGGCCAGGACGTTCAGTCCCGTCCAGGCGCCCAGGAACAGCGCAAACCCGATGATGAAGCCCCAGGAACCGCCGATCTCGGCGACCCGGTCGGCCAGGCGCTGTCCGAAGGACATGGCCTCGTCGGTCTCGTCGGCGATGTTGCGGGCGATGGCGGCGCGGCGGACGATCTGCAGGATCACCCGGCGCTCCTCGGATTCCAACTCACGAAAGCCATGCCCGAGCAGGCGGCGGGCTTCGGCGTCGAGTTTCTGGATGGCGTCTCGCATGGCCGGGCCCCTCGGCGTGTCCTGAACAATGGAGCCCTTGATCACGCCGGAGCCTCAACGCCGCTTGGCGTGAACCTGGAATTTTTGTGAGGTTCAGTTTTCCGGCGCCGTTCCGGGCGCGAGCGGCAGGTCGAGGACGACGCGCAGGCCTGGATGGTTGTCAGACAGGGTCAGGTGTCCGCCATGCAGCTTGGCGCAGGCCGCGGCGATCGCTAGGCCCAGGCCCGATCCTGGCGTCGAGCGGGTCTCGTCCAGGCGCACGAAGCGCTCCAGCACGCGGCCGCGCTGGGCCGTGGGCACGCCAGGACCGGTGTCGGCCACAGTCAGGCGAGGGGCGCCGTCCTCGCTCCGTTCGAGGGCCAGGGTCACTCTCGCGCCGTCGCCGGCGTAGCGGGCGGCGTTGTGCAGCAGGTTCCCCACGGCCTGGCGCAGGATCAACTCGTGGCCGACGAAAGGCGCGGCCCCATCGGGCGTCACGACCTCGAGGGTCTGGCCGGCGTCCTCGACGACGGGTTCGAACAGGTCGCCGATGTCGCGCACCAGTTCGACGAGGTCGAGCGGGGCCATCAGTTCGCGCGACAGGCCCGACTCCGCCCTGGCGATGTCGAGCAGCGCTCCGAAGGTGGCCAGCACCTGGTCGCATTGCGCCTGGGCCTCGCCGATCAGCGCCAGGCGCTCGTCCGGCCCTAGGGTCTCGTCCAGCGCCCGGTTCAGCGCGCCGCGCAGCCGGGTCAGCGGCGAGCGTAGGTCGTGCGACAGGCTGTCTGTGACGCTGCGCATCCCGGTCATCAGTTCCTCGATGCGGGCCAGCATGGCGTTGATGGCGCCGGCCAGGTCGTCGAAGACGTCGGCGGCGCCGGCCACCGGCGCCCGGGCGGCCAGGTCGCCGGCCGCGATCTTCTCGGCCGCCTTGGCGATGCCTTCGGCGCGTTTCACCAGCAGGCGCCCCAGCAGCAGGGCCGCGCCGGCGACGATGACCAGGCTGACCAGCAGGGTGGCGCCGGCGGCCGTCACCATCGCCCAGTGGAAGGCGCGCCGGTCGGCCAGGTTCTCGTAGATCACGAGGGTTCCGCCCACCGACATCGGCTGGACCAAGATCTCGTAATCGACCTCGCCGATCCTGCGCGTGGTGTAGCCGGGCTCGGGCAGCTGTTCGGCGCTCAGCAGGTCCGCGCCGCCGATGCGTCGGCCGTCGTTGTCGAAGGCGGCGTAGTCGAAGGCGCCGCCTTCGCTGCGGGCCCGGTGGTCGAGCGCCCGGGCCATGGCCGCCAAGCCGTCCTCGTGGGCGAAGGCGACGAAGTAGTCGCGGGCCGTCTCGGCCACCAGGTGCTGGCGTCGCTCGATCAGCCGCTCGCCGGCCAGGTCGACGACAACGAGGCCGATGGTCATCGCCAGGGCCACGGCGCCGGCCACCACCAGGGCCAGGGTCGTGGGGCGGGCGCCTTGCACGGGCCGGGGGCGGTTCAAGGCGCTTCCGACAGCCGGTAGCCCGAGCCGCGCACCGTATGCAGCAGGGGGCGCTCGAAGCCCTCGTCGATCTTCTTGCGCAGGCGGCTGATGTGGGTGTCGATCAGGCTGGTGTGGGGATCGAAGCGATAGTCCCAGACCTCTTCCAGCAGCATGGTGCGGGTCACCACCCGGTCGCGATGGCGCAGGAAGTACTCCAGCAGCTTCAGTTCACGCGGCAGCAGTTCCAGAGCCCGGCCGGCGCGGGTGACGCGGCGCGACAGCAGGTCGAGCGTGAGGTCGCCGCAGGCCAGGCTGGTCTCGACCGGTTTGGTCGATCCGCGCCGCATCAGGTTTTCCAGCCGCGCGGCGAGTTCCGCGAAGCCGAAGGGCTTGGTCAGGTAGTCGTCGGCGCCGGCTCTGAGGCCAGTAACGCGTTCGTCCAGATGGGCCAGGGCGCTGAGGATCAGGATCGGCGTCTGCACCCCGGCCGCGCGCACCGCCTTGGTCACCGACAGGCCATCCATGCCCGGAAGCATCCGGTCCATGACCACGGCGTCGAAATCGGAGCTGCTGGCCATGTAGAGGCCATCGCGCCCGTCGGCGACATGCTCGGCGGTGAAGCCCGCTTCGCGCAGGCCCTTCAGAATGTATTCGGCGGTGTCGGCGTCGTCCTCGACCACCAGGATCCGTCGGCTCATCGATGCTCCCTAGGGGCGAAGGTTTCAGAGTGCCTCGCGTCTCGGCGAGGGGCTAGCCCTTGGCGACGCAAGCGGCGACGAAGGCGGCGCGCGCGCCGTGGCGCACCTTCTGGGCGGCCCAGACCTTTTCGCAGGCGGCGCGCTTGGCGGTTGGGGCCGGGGAGGGGGCGTGGGGCTTGCCGGCCACGGCGGCGGCATAGGCGAGGGGGGCTAGCATCAGGCTCGCGCAGGCGGCGAGGGCGGTGATACGCGCGTGGCGGAAAAGGAACATGGCGCATCCTTCGGCGTGGGCCCGCGCCATGGGCGCGGCGCACGACCATAAGGCTGCGGCCGTCTTGCGCCGACCCGACGCCCGCCTCGCAGATTTGTAAGGTTTCGCGGTGTTTCCTGGCGCCGTTGTAAGGTTGCTGAGCGGACCGCGTCAGGGCGGGTCTTCAGGGTGATGGTCATCGGCGCTCACCGCCGCAAGACACCTCAAAGGAGAGATCATCGTGACCATCCGCGCCATCCTCGCCGCCGCCGTTCTCTCGACCGCGGGCCTGGCGGTCGCCGCCTCGGCCAGCGCCGCCGTCGCCCCGGCTTCGGCGCCCGCCGCGGCCAAGCCGAAGGCCGCCGCGACCGCCCCGACCAAGGTCGCCACCCAGGCCAAGACCGCGAAGGCCGCCAAGCCGGCCATGCACAAGACCGCCGCCCCCAAGAAGAAGGCTCACGCCATGCGCCACGCCAAGCCGGCCTGACCGCCGCGCCCCTCCTGATCCAGATACGAAAATCCCGTTCCCCTAAGAGGCCGCGGCGCTGCATCCCCCAGGCGTCGCGGCCTTTCCCGTTTTCAGCGCCGGAGCGCCGCCAATGCCTCTTTCCCTGGCCGTCCTGGCCGTCGCCGCATCCACGCTTTCACCGACGGTTCCTATCGAGACCGCCAGCTACCCCTACGAGGATCTCGGACAGGTCCATGTCTTCGCGCCGGCCGGGCCGCCGCGCGGCGTGGCCGTAATCCTGTCGGGAGACGGCGGCTGGAAGCCGGCCGAGGCCAGTGGGCGCCTGGTCGAGGCCCTGGCCCAGCGCGGGGTTCTGGCGCTCGGCCTTGACGTCAATCCGACCATCGCCCGCATGGCCAGGGGCGGGACGTCCTACGATCTGGCGGCCCAGATGAAGGCCGTCGCCGAGGACGGGGCGCGCCGCTACCACGCCGAAGGGCCGGTTTACCTGGGCGGCTACTCGGCCGGCGCCACTCTGGCCTACGCCGCCGCCGCCCAAGCCTCGTCGGGCGATGTCGCCGGCCTAGTCACGGCCGGCTTCTGTCCGGATCAGGATACGGTCAATCCGGTCGGAAACGCCGCCGGCGTCTCCATGGCTTTCCGCATGAAGGGCGTGGCCGGCTGGGTCTACCGGCCAGTCGACATGAAGACCCCTTGGGGTCTCGTCGAGGGCGGCAAGGAGCACGGCTGTCCCGGCGGCGCGGTGGAGACCTTCGTCGCCAAGGTTTCGTCGGCTCGGCTGTTCGTCGCCGCCGGTGTCCGCCACTCGTTCTCGCCGCCGGCTGCCTGGCGGGGGCAGCTGGATAGCGCCTTGGATCACGTGCTGGGCGCCCAAGACTAGCGGGGCTGCGTGGCGTTTGTGTTCTCCACCAAGCGCGCCTCCTGGCTTTATGCGCCACGTGGCGGCGAGATGCTCGGCGACTTGTCGGACCAGCAGAGTGCTCCTGCGGTGCTAGCAGCAATACGAGTATCATTAGGCCGTTTGGCGGTGACCATCGCCAGGGCGTCACACGTCGAGGCAGCTATCGTAAGGCGCGGCGTTGCCGATGTGACTGCAAGCAAACCTTCGGCAAGCAGCCACTTGCCACGACCAGCGATCGGCTGGCTCGGGCGTTGCAGTAGGCGCCTCGCGCGAACGTCAGCTTTTCGGCAGATCACTAGGGTCCGCTCATGGCGTGACCCGCCCGGCGATGCGGACCTTTGGATATGCAGCGGAGGGGGAGCGGGCAATCAGGCGTTGGATTCAAGGATGTCGGGCGGCATGATGCCCGCCTGATTACGTGAGTCAGCCGCCCCCTTACCGACGCATCTAGGAAGTTCAGTGATGATGTTTCAGGCGAAGGCGAGGTGGGCAGTTGACGCCGCTGCGCTTATTGCCAGCGTATTCGCTGCGGTGCTTGTCTGGCGATCCCGGTTAGATGATGAAATTAAGCCGCAGATCATAGCCGTCTCGACTGCTTGGGCCTTCGGCGAAGCAAATTGGATCGACGAAGATACGGTGGTCTTTACAGGTCTTCCTGGCGACAAAACCTGGAAAAATGGCTATCCTCCGCCAACACAGGCTTATGTTTGGCGCATCGGGGGTAAAGACGAGTTGTTGCCTACTGGCGACGACAAAGTCTGGCGTGCCTGTTCAGACGACGGCAACCCCGCTTACTACTCTGAACGCGGGAAGGTCATATGGCTGACAACTTGGCGCGGGGGGCACCGCAATGTGGTTGAAGTTCCGCCACCTTCCGGCGGTGCTCAGGCTGACATCAGGCATAAAACCCGGTGCCGGAAGAACGAAGACAAGCGCATGGACGGCAGGGCGTGGGTCGCCAATGCCGCTGGCGATGTTTACCTAGATTTTGGTAGCCGGGAAGACGTTCTCTATAAATCAACTTCCAGAGACATTAAAATCGCAAGAAAATCTGATTTACACAATGCAAGAGCGATAACGCTATTATCTCCAATATATCCGACTTCCACGCTGACGCCTAAATGGGATAATTCTTTTGTCTTGTGGGACGAGACGGTGCTTTTCTCGCACATGCGGGAAAGTTTCTCCACAATTCCGGTCTACCGAGTACACAGCAATGGTACGGTTCAAGAGACGCGCTTGGTCAATGCAAAGGCATTGTGGAGCAGCTCTCTGATGGCTTACCGCGATGGCTACCTCAGCGTGACGACCGGGGACGGAGAGCCAAAGCTTGCCGGCCTCTATCTCGTGAATGAGAAAAAGGCAACGCGGATCCTGAGGGGATACATGAGTCAGCCCGCCGTTTCACCATCTGGCTGTAGGTTGGCAGTTAACGATAGTATGGGACCGCATGGCAAAGAGCTGTTTGCTTCCCGTCTAAAAATTATCGACCTTTGCGCTGCTCAATAGGCGAGAGCGAAGTTCCTCTTGCTGCAGGCGAAATAAGCGCTGGCGGCGCGGGCCGAAAACGGTCCCAGGACTTCGACCCCTACGAGCAGACAATCCCGTTGTCCGAATGAGGTGGATAGTGGCCTCAAGAAGCCCTCTCTCGTGGAGCGAGGGTCGAGAAACGTCCGTTGAGGGTCGTTAGCTGCCCTTGCGGGCTGGAGCTGAGCGTCGTGTTCCTGGAGGCGCGATCAGGCCCGTTATTTGAACCTTCAGACGACAGGAGATGCGGACATCAGACGTGCAGGCTCGGCCATAGAGGCGCGGCCTTCTACAGCCGCGTTCATGGTCGCTACCGCCTGCGCGTCTGGCGTGCAGGCGGCCGACCCCTCGGGCCTCTGTAGGCGATCGAAGTCCTATACGCTCCGGAGCAGCGGTCTTGTTGATCATTTCGGCTGCTGCTTGCGGGCGGCTGAGGAAGACGACATGCATGCCCTCAATCTCCAAGGCTTGCGCGCCGGTTCCAAGTGCGCCCGCAAGGGCTGCCAGCGCCCGCCGTCAGGCCGACGCGCGGGAGTGACGCCTGGATGCTAGTTTCGAGGGATGTTCCGAGGCGCGCTCTCGTCCTTCCACCAGAGCTGCATGGCGCCGTTGCTGAAGCTCACGCGCAGGATCTCAAGACCCTCCACGGCGAATAGACCCTCGGACGTCAGGGGATGGAGCTTGCGGGGCGCTGGCCACAGCGGATGTCCCGGACGAGCGACCGACAAGTCACCGCCTTCCCTGGCGACCACATAGTTACGATAGCCGCCCGGAGCGGACCCAAGCAGATCGGTGCTGACCGTTGGCGGGCTGAGACGCGCCTCGACGGCGGTGAGCGCCCAGTCGTAGTCGGCCTTGGCCGCTTCAGAGCTGGCCTTGGACGACAGCTGCCGCAGCGCTTGGGCATGAGCCGTATTCAACGCCTGAGCCGAGGAGGTCTTGGTGTCGGGCGTCACGCCCACGCCTTCCCAGTTGCCGCCGCTGACGGGGTGAACGGGGCTGCCCACCGAGAGGCTGAGCATGAAGCCCGGCCCGATCGGCTTGAACTCGTTGTTGTTGGCGGCTCCGGCCGTGCTCGTTCCGACCAGGCGCCCGAGTTTGAACTGCTGGACGTCATAGGCGAACGATTCCGCCGCCGAAGCCGACGCCTCGTCGATCAGAACGTGAAGAGGCGCGCCCGACAGTCGGCCGGCCGGCAGATAGTCGAGGGACCGCGTCTGTACCGGCTCCTTGCCCGCTTGCAGGAAGGTGATCTCCAGCGTGCCGGCCTTGAGGAAGTGGCTGACGAGATACTGGACGGCTTCGGACGATCCGCCGCCGTTGCCCCGAAGATCGATGATGGCCGCATCGCCTCCCTTCAGGAAGCGCATGGCGTCATCATAGGCCTGGCCGGTTTCGTCCTGGACCCAATGGAAGGCCGTGATCTTCAGGTAACGGACGTTGCCGGGCAGGATCTCGCTGGCGGCCAGGCCGTGGTTGGCGCGGCGCGCTGCCGCCGCGTCGATCTGCGAGAGCGTTTGGAGGGCCTGAGGCGCGCCCGTGGCCGCAGCATAGCGTTCGGGCGCGTACTCCAGATAGACGTGTCCGTCCTTGCTGGACTCGCGCAGATCGCCGCTGATCAATCCGGCGAGCTCGCTCGGCGAAGCGACATCGTAGCGTCCCGAACGACGGGCCGCGTCCAGCTTGGCGAAGATCGCCGAGGCGCGATCCGGGAACACGTAGGACGACCTGACGGCTTGCTTGATCGACGCCAGCACCTCGTCGCGCTGGCCTCGGGAAAGCGCCGGCTGGCCGGGCGCTGCGGCTTGGTTGGCCGGGGGCTGCAACTGGGCGAAGGCCTCGCCGCTGATAAGGGCGAGCGACATCGCAGCGGCTGAAAGCAGCTTGAAACGCATGAACATGAACTCCGAGAGGATAGGGGCTTCAGGACGCCGTTTGCGTCTTGGCTGCGGCCTGGATTCTCTGTCCGAACGATTGTTCCGACAGGGCGGCGATGGCTTCTTTCACCACGCCGGATAGTGGGGCCGACAGCTCCTGATCGAGCGTGTCGGCGGCGAGGTTGACCGCGGCCCACTGTCTTTGCAGGCGCGGGATCATTTGCTCGGTCTTCGGGGTCAGGTTGACGATCCGCTCGCGTGCATCCTTGCCGGGGCGAAGCTCGACGAGCTCGTCCTTGACCATCTGCGTCACCGTCTGGCTGACCGCCGAATGGCTGATGCCGATCTTGAGGGCGATGGCCTTGATCGTTTGAGGACCCTGGCTCATCAGCGCCCGCAGCACGGGCGTGTAGCGCGGTCGCCAGGACAGGTCGGCCGCCTCGTAAGCGGCCTCCACCTCACCATCCAGCAGTTCGATCAGGTGGCGCAACAGGGTGCCTAGGGTCGGGGAGGAAGAACTCATGAGGGCTTATGTATAAGTGCTGATATAATTGGTCAAGCGGTATATCGGGCAGGTCGCGGGCCGCAGACGCGACCAACGGGGGCAGCCTCTTGGTGGGGCAAGTCTGCCGCTTGTCATTCTGGCGCTCTGCGTAGTTGCTGTGAGCCCGATGCTAAGGCTGCCGGGCGCATCGGCGACTGGATTCTAGGGCGGACTACAGCCCGTCGATCCTGCAAACGACGCCTTCGCGCGCGAATTCCAGCCGGATCTCTCCACCGACTTCCTGGGGCAGCGCCCGGCGCAGGAGACGCGCGCCAAAGCCGGTCGTGGCGGGCGCGACCACCGGCGGGCCATCGTGTTCTCGCCAGGTCAGGCGTCTGGCGCCGGCATGGTCGTCGCAATGGATGTCGACGCGGCCCGCTTCGGCTGAAAGGGCTCCGTACTTCACCGCGTTGGTCGCCAGTTCATGCAGGGCCATGGCGACGGCCAAGGCCTTCTCGGGCCGTAGATCCACGTCCTTGCCGCGAATGGTGAAGCGCTCAGAGCCAAAGGGCGCGATCGCGCCATCGATCAGGGCCAGCAGGCTGGCGGCTCTCCAGTCGGCGCTGGTCAGCACGTTGTGGGCCTGGGACAAGGCGTGCAGTCGTCCCTCGAAGGCCTCTCGCGCCGCAGCCGGCGGCAAGTCCTGGGAGAAAGCCCGGCTGGCCAGGGATTGCACCGTCGCCAGGGTGTTCTTGACCCGGTGGTTCAGTTCGTTGATCAGCAGAGTCTTGCCGTCCAGGGCTCTATGCAGCGCGGTGACGTCGGTGAAGGTGCAGACCACGAGCGGACGGCCCGTGACGTCGGCCACCCGCTTGCAGTCCACCGTCAGCCGAACTCTTTCGCCGTCGGGGCGCAGGTAGAGCATGGCTTCCCTGACGATCACCTCGCCTTTCTGCAGGGCGCGCGCGGCCGGGTAATCCTGGGGTTCGTAGGGGCGACCGTCGGCATGGATCGCACCATAGGCGCCATAGTCGCTGGGCAGGCCGCCCAGGCTCTCATGTCCGAGGATGTCGACCGCGGCGCGATTGTAGAGCACCACCTCATGGGTCTGCGGCGACAGGAGCGCCACGCCGACCGGCATCTCCTCCAGCACGGCCTTGATCTGTTCGTTCGCGCGCTCGCTCTCCTGACGTCGCAATACCTCCTCGGTGACGTCGACCGCCTGTACGAGCAGGCGCGCCTCGCCTGTCGGGCTTGGCTCGATGCGGCGAAACAGCAGGTCGAAATAGCGTTCTTCCAGGACGCCGCCAGCCCTCTGCAGGGGGCTGCTAACCTGCTTGCCTTCGAACGTCACGCCGTCTTCCAGGACGCGCCGCATCAGCGCGAGCACGGCGGGATCCGTCTCCGGCGCCATGTCTTGGAATGGGCGACCGGTCATCTCGCCCCGGTCGAGATAGGCCAGAAGGCTGCGGCTGGCGAACTCGACGACGAGATCCTGTCCCCTGTAGATGCCGACCAGACCGGGCGCGTTGCGAAACAGGTCGGCGAAGCGAGCGTCCTCCGCCGCCTTGCGTGTGGCCGCCGCGTCGCGTTCCTGGAGCAGTTGGCGGCTGATCGCGCGGTAGCCCTCGGTGACCACGATCACCAATGCGCCCGAGGCCAGGTAGGTCAGCAGGCTGACCGCTTCGGCGACCTTCATGGCTGACAGGTCGCCGCGGCTTGGCATGATCAGCAGCCAGATCCCCATCAGGCCGGTGAAAAGAGCGCTGGCCCCGCCCATGCGACCCAGCACCAGGCAGCTTAGGAGAATGGTCGGGAAAATCAGTGCAAAGCGGGCGCTGCCGGGCCAGGCGCGGTCCATCAGTGCGTGCAGGGCCAGCGCCGCCAGCGCCGCCAACCCGCCGCCGATCACCCTGACCAGCCAGGGCCACTCTCGTGTTGCAAGACGGGTGAAGATGTCCGGCCGAATGATGCTGTTCCTTGGCGCGCGCCCTGCGGCGCAAGGCCGATACAGCGGCGAACGCGAACTTGGCCTTGGTGTTCCGTCGCCCTGGACACTTGGCTGGGGAATGCATGTTCGGCCGGCGCCGACAGCAGACCGGACCGCCGTCGGCTGTTTGGCGGTAGCGCACAACGTGAAGTCCGCGGCGAGCATGTTTGCGCGACGATATCGGCATGGCCAAGGCGCTCAGCCGTGCCTGTCGATCGCCATCTGGATGACGTCGGTGCGGCCGGTGCGAAAGCCCGCCTCGCAATAGGCGAGATAGAAGGTCCACAGCCTGCGAAAGCGGCTGTCGAAGGTCCGAGATTCTTGGGCGATGAGCGGATAGGCCTTGTCGAAGCGCTGGGCCCACAGCGCCAGCGTCTGGGCGTAGTCTTGGCCGAACCGCTCGGTCCGGCGCCAGCGCAGCCCTCGGGCGGCGATCAGCGGCGCCAGTCGGTTCTCGGAAGGCAGGGCGCCGCCCGGGAACACGTAGCGCTGGATGAAGTCGGTGCGGGCGTCGTAGTCGTCGAAAAGCGCGTCCTGGATGGTGATGACCTGAAGCCCGGCCCGGCCGCCGGGCTTGAGCAGCGAGCGCACCTTGTCGAAGTAGACGCCCCAGTAGTCGCGCCCCACCGCCTCCAGCATCTCGATGGACGCCAGGCGGTCGAACTGGCCTTCGAGATCGCGGTAGTCGAGCAGGCGGATTTCGACCCGGTCGGCCAGCCCGGCCTCGAAGACCCTGCGGCGCGCGAAGTCGTGCTGTTCGCGCGAAATGGTCACCGCGGTGACCCGTGCGCCGATCCTGGCGGCGGCGAACTGGGCGAACCCGCCCCAGCCGCAGCCGATCTCCACCATGCTGTGCCCGGGCTTGAGGTCCATCAGGGCGGCGAGCTGTTCGTACTTCGCCGTCTGGGCCGCTTCCAGTGATTGGCCCGGGTGTTGGAACCTGGCCGAGGAGTAGGTCATGGTCCCGTCTAGCCAGGCTTCGTAGAAGGCGTTTCCGAGGTCGTAGTGGGCATGGATGTTACGGCGCGATCCTGCCCGTGTGTTGGCTCGCAACCGGTGAAACGCCCAGTTGGCGACCCGCATCGGCAGTCCGCCGTCGAACAATCGCCGGATGTGGTCGTAGTTGTTGGCCAGGGTCGTCAGCAGGGCCGCCAGGTCGGGGCTTTCCCATTCTCCGGCCATGAAGCCCTCGGCAAAACCGATGTCGCCATTGGCCAGGACCCGCGCTGCGAAGCGGGCGTCGCGCACGACGATTGTCGCGGCCTGTCCCGGGAGCGCGCCGACCAGGCGATGGCGCTCGCCGCCTGGCGTGACGATCATCAGCTCTCCCCAAGTCCAGCGGGCCGAGAGCAGCCGCACCACGAAATCGAAAAGGGCCGAGCCACGCGGCCGGCCGGCGATGGGGAAATCCAGGGACGTGTCGCTCATCTGGGGCGGTCTCGTTGCAAGGGGCTCACCTCAGGTGGCGGGCATGTCACGAGGCACTACGGTCGAGCTCAGCAATCGGATGGGCGGGCGGGGTATTTTTTGCTTCTAGTGATCCAGCCGCGAGGCTCTGCCGTATCATCGCCATGCATGCGACTCGGGCCCTATCCGCACACCCTGCAAGCCGTCACGCCGTGAGCCCGTCGCGCGCGCTCGACGAGCTCGTCGTTAGGGTTGGCGAAAGCCGTGACCGGGAAGCCTTCGTGGGCCTGTTTGACCACTATGCGCCGCGGATCAAGGCGCTCCTGATGCGCGGCGGCGCCAGCGCCTCGGCGGCCGAGGAACTGGCCCAGGAAACCCTCCTGACGGTCTGGCGCAAGGCCCATCTCTTCGATCCGGCGCGCGCCTCGGCCGCAGCCTGGATATTCACCATCGCCCGCAATCTGCGGATCGACCATTTCCGGCGCGGATCGGTCACGCTTCACGAGCTGGATTTTCATCTTGAGGCCGAAGAACCCGCCCAGCCCGACGCCATCCTCAGCGGGGCGCAGGACGCCCAGCGGGTGAGGGCGGCCATGCTCAGTCTCAACGCCGACCAGGCCGCGGCCATCGAAATGGCCTTTTTCCAGGAACAGACCCATGCGGAGATATCCAGGACGCTCGGCGTACCGCTCGGGACGGTCAAGGCGCGCATCCGGTTTGGCATGATGAAGCTGCGGGCCTGCATCGAAAGGGACAGGGGGGACGCATCATGAGCCTTCGCCGACAGCCCAGCGAAGAACGGCTGCTGGCCTTCGCCGCGGGGACCTTGAGCTTTCCCGAAGCCGTCGTCGTGGCCGCACACCTCAGTCTGCGGCCGGCCACGCGCCCCTGGGCCGATCTCGGCGCGGCGGTAGGCGGCGTGCTGCTCGACGATCAGGCGCCCGAAACGCTGAGTTCGCAGGCGCGGCAGGAGGTCATGGCGCGGCTCGACGCCGTCGAGCCAGAGGCCGAGCCCAGGCCGGCCTCCGCCGACCCCGTCCTGCCTGCGCCGCTCGACCAGTTCGCGCTGGGGCCTTGGCGCTGGCTGGGGCCGGGCGTGCACGTTCGCGACGTGCTCGGAACCCGGCAAGGCGATTGCCGCGTCATCCTGCTGAAGATCGCCTCGGGGCAATCGGCGCCCCGCCACACCCACGGGGGCGTCGAACTGACCTGCGTGATCGACGGCGCCTACGCCACCGAAGACGGGGTGTTCTCGCGGGGGGACTTCGAAGAGGCCGATCCCAGCGTGACGCACCAGCCCAAGGTGGTCTCCAAGGAGCCGTGCCTTTGCGTCGCCGCCCTCGACGGTCAGATCCTGCTGCCCGGCAGACTGGGCAAGCTGCTGGCGCCTTTCGTTCGTCTTTAGGCGTCGGGTGACGCCGGCCTCGGCTGTGATCGAGGCCGGTCGTCGTCATCTGGGCGGGGCCTGCTCTTGGCCGTCCTGACGATTGCGACCCTGAGGTTTGCCCCCGCTCAACGCCGGCTGATAGAGCCCCGTGGCCATGCGCACGATCAGCTCCTCTGGACGCAGTCGCGGGCCAAAGCGCGCGCACGGGTCGGGCGTCGCCACCGGGCGGGGCTTGCGCTCGCGCGGCGCCAGGGCGCTCGCCACGGCGTCGCCGAACGGTTCGGCCAGCTGATGGGCGTCCCCGATCGGCGACAGCGAAGGCTTGTCGGCGCCCAGGACCATGGCCTGGCGGCTCCAGACCAGGGCGGCCGCCTGGGCGCCGCTGGGCGTCAGGAGTTCGGCCTCGGCCCATAGCCCGCCCACGCCGCCAGGGACCCGCACCGACACGGGACCCGGAATGAAGAAGTTGGCCGCCGCTGATGCGGCTGATCCGGCCTGGTTGGTGAGATCGATGCGGGTCACCCCGACCCTGACGGTCCCTGTCTCGGGGGAGGGCGCGTCGACCAGGGTGAAGCGCTTGCTCAGCTCGTAACACACCTGCCGGTCGACCTCGGCCAGCACGGCCTGGCGATCGTCGTTGTCGACCGACCAAGTCTGGCCGGCATGGCTCGCGGCCGGCGCGATCCACAGCCGCTCTATGGTCGCGGCCATCGCCTCGTCGCGGCGCTCGTGCAACGTGGCGCGAAGGCTTCCGGGCCGCTTGCCCAGGCCCTCGTAGCTGCCCAGGAAGCCGGACTGCGGGACGCCGCCGCCGGCGCACGCCGTGCAGGCGGCGGCCAGGCCTGTCACGGCGGCCGTACGGATGATCTTGTCGAACATGTCGCCTCCTCTGTCGCGCTGGATACGGCGGCGGGAGGATGCTGGATCACCACTATCGGCGCAGACCGCAGGATCGTGGCCGCAAGCCGGCGTCGCACTGGCGACCGGTCCGCTCGATGGTCGTTCATTCCCGCCGATTGTCGTTGCCGACGGCCTGTTGAAGGCGGGCCAGGCAGGGTCTTCTTAGTCGTCCCCGACAGCCAGGGGACCGCCATGGATCAACCCGACACCCAAGACCGCTCCCGCAGCGAGCGCATGCTCCGCGCGGCCCTGGGGCCGCTACTGCTGGCCAGGCTCGAGGATCCGGGCGTGGCCGAGCTGATGCTCAATCCGGACGGCCGGGTGTGGCTGGACCGGTTCGACGTCGGCCTGGTCGACGCCGAACTTTCGATGAGCGCGGCCGACGCCGAGCGCGTGGTGCGCCTGGTAGCCCATCATGTCGACGTCGAGGTCCATGCCGGGCGGCCGCGGCTGTCGGCCGAACTACCGGGCTCGGGCGAGCGTTTCGAGGGGGTGCTGCCGCCGATCGTCGCTGCCCCGACCTTTTCGATCCGCAAAGCCGCCCGCCAGGTTTTCAGCCTCGACGACTATGTCCGAGGCGGCGTGATGAGCGCTGCGCAGGCGGCCGTGCTGGCCAAGGCCGTGCGCGAGCGCGTCAACATCCTGGTCGCCGGCCCGACCTCGAGCGGCAAGACCACCCTGGTCAATGCTCTGCTGGCCAAGGTCGCCGAAGGTTTCGACAGGGTCATACTCTGCGAGGACCTGCGCGAGCTGCAGTGCGCCGCGCCCAATCTCGTGGCGCTGCGCACGGTCGATGGCGTGGCCTCCGTGACCGAGCTGGTGCGCTCGACCCTGCGGCTTCGGCCCGACCGGATCATCATCGGCGAGGTGAGGGGGCCCGAGGCCCTCGATCTGATCAAGGCCTGGGGCACGGGCCATCCGGGCGGGGTGGGCACCCTTCACGCCGGCTCGGCTCTGGGCGCGCTGCTGCGACTGGAGCAACTGATCCAGGAGGCGGTGGTCACCGTGCCGCGCGGTCTGATCGCCGAGACCGTGGGCCTGATCGCGGTCCTGGCCGGCCGCGGCCGCCAGCGCCGCCTGATCGAACTCTCACGCCTCGACGGCCTTGGCGCGGACGGCGCCTACCGCCTCAGTCCTGTCTGAGAATTTTCCTTCAAGCTGTTCAAATTGCTGGAGATTTATCAGATGCTTGTAAGTCTTTTCCAGCCGTGCGCGCCTCGCGTTCGGCATTCGCCGCCGCCGGTTCGTCGCTGGCTTTTCGCTGGTCCCGTCACGGCCCTTACCCTGATGGTGGCCCGGGCTCATGCCGCCGGCTCCTCCATGCCCTGGGAAGCGCCGCTGCAGAAGATCCTGGAGTCGATCGAGGGGCCGGTCGCCAAGATCATCGCCGTCGTCATCATCATCATGACGGGACTGGCTCTGGCCTTCGGCGATAGCACTGGCGGCACGCGACGGCTGATCCAGATCGTGTTCGGCCTGTCGATCGCCTTTGCCGCCTCCAGCTTCTTCCTGTCGTTCTTCTCGTTCGGCGGCGGGGCGGTGGTCTGATGGTCGGCGATCACGCCAGGGGCCTGGCCGCGCCGGTCCATCGGGCCCTCACCGAGCCGGTGCTGCTGGCCGGCGCCCCGCGCGCCATCGCCCTGGTCAACGGCACCCTGGCCGCGGCGCTCGGGGTCGGCTTTCGCCTGTGGATCGCCGGCCTGGCGCTCTGGCTCGTGGGCCATGCCCTGGCGGTCTGGGCCGCGCGCCACGACCCGATGATCCTGGAAGTCGGGCGCCGTCACGTGCGTCTGCCGGCCAGGCTGGAGGTCTGAGCGTGCTCGATCTTCGCGAATACGCCCGTCGGCCCGCCAGCCTCTGCGACTACCTGCCCTGGGCGGCGCTGGTCGCACCGGGTGTCGTGCTCAACAAGGACGGCGCCTTTCAGCGGACCGCCGCCTTCCGCGGTCCTGACCTCGAGGCGGCCGCGGACGCCGAGACCGCCGCCGTCGCCGCGCGCGTCAACGGCGTCCTGCGGCGCCTGGGTTCGGGCTGGGCCCTGTTCGTCGAGGCGCGCCGCGATCCGGCCATGGCCTATCCCGACAGCGCCTTTCCCGATCCGGTCTCGGCCTTGGTCGATTGCGAACGCCGCGCGGCCTTCCTGCACGAGGGCGTCCACTATGAGAGCCGCTACTATCTGACCCTGGTCTACCAACCCCCGGCCGAGCGCGACGAGCGTCTGGCCGGGCTGCTGGTCGAGGGCAGGGAGCAGGCCTCACGCGACTGGCGCGCCGAGCTCGCCGGCTTCGTCGAGCGCACCGATCGGCTGTTGGCTCAGGTTGCGGCGATCATGCCGACGGCCGTCTGGCTCGACGACGCCCAGACCCTGTCGTTCCTGCACGGCGCGGTCAGCACCATGCGCCAGGGCGTCTCTTCGCCGGCGACGCCGATGCATCTGGACGCCCTCCTGGCCACCCAGCCGCTGTCGGGAGGCTTGGAGCCGCGCCTGGGGTCCTCGCACCTGCGGGTGCTGACCCTGACGGGCTTTCCCCCGGCGACCACGCCGGGCATTCTCGATGCGCTCGACCGCCTGGCCTTTGCCTATCGCTGGACCAGTCGGGCCATCTTCCTGGACAAGACGCAGGCTCAGGGCCTCCTGGCCAGGATCCGCCGCCAGTGGCTTTCCAAGCGCAAGTCGGTGCTGGCCCTGCTGCAGGAGGCCCTGACCCAGCAGCCGGCGGCGCTGGTCGACAATGATGCGGCCAACAAGGCGGGCGATGCGGACCTGGCTTTGCAGGATCTCGGCGATGATGCGGTCGCCTATGCCTATGTCACCACCAGCCTGGTGGTCTGGGACGAGGATCCCGCCAAGGCCGAGGCCAAGCTCTCCCTGGCCGAGAAGGTGATCGCCGGCCGCGACTTCACCGTGATCCGCGAACGGGTCGGCGCGGTCGAGGCCTGGCTCGGTTCCCTGCCTGGCCAGGTCTACGCCAATGTTCGCCAGCCGCCGCTGTCGACCCTGAACCTCGCCCACATGGCGCCGCTGTCGGCGGCCTGGGCCGGGCCGGAACGTAACGCTCACCTTGGCGGCCCCCCGCTGCTGATGGCGCGCACCCAGGGCGCGACGCCCTTTCGACTGAGTCTGCACGTCGGCGATGTGGGCCACACCGTGGTGGTGGGGCCGACCGGAGCGGGCAAGAGCACGCTCCTGGCGCTGATGGCCCTGCAGTTTCGCCGCTATCGCGGCGCGCGCGTCTTCTCGTTCGACTTCGGAGCCTCGATCCGTGCTGCGGTTCTTGGCATGGGCGGCGCGTTTCACGATTTGGGCGGGGTTCTGCGGGAAGGCGATCGGCCGGCGGTCGCTTTGCAGCCTCTGGCGATGATCGACCAGGAGAGCGAGCTGATCTGGGCGGCCGGCTGGATCGAGGCGATCCTGTTTCGTGAAGGGGTGACGCTCACGCCGGGCGTGCGCGAACTCCTCTGGTCGGCGCTGGTCAGCCTGGCCGGGGCTTCGGTGCGCGATCGCACGCTGACCGGGCTTTGCGCGCTGCTGGCCAGCCGTGAGCTCAAGCAGGCCCTGGCGCCCTACTGCCTGGGCGGGCCGTTCGGGCGCCTGCTCGACGCGGACCAGGAGACGTTGGGTGAGGGCGCGGTCGAGGCGTTCGAGACTGAAGGGCTTCTGGGCGCGGGCGCAGCCCCGGCGGTGCTGGCCTATCTCTTCCACCGTATCGAGCGCCGGCTCGATGGCGCTCCGACCCTGATCCTCGTCGACGAGGCCTGGCTGGCCTTGGCCGACGAAGCCTTCGGCGCCCAGCTCCAGACCTGGCTTGGCACGGTGCGCAAGAAGAACGGCTCGGTGGTGCTGACGACCCTGTCGTTGGTCCAGATCGAGCAGAGCCCGATCGCCGCGGCGATCATCGAGCTTTGCCTGACCAGGATCTTCCTGCCCAACGCCTCGGCGCTCGATCCCGTCGGCGCGGCCGCCTACCGGCGCTTTGGCCTTGGCGAGCGGCAAATCGAGCTCGTCGGCCGCGCCGTCCCCAAGCAGGACTACTACGTCCAGTCACGCGACGGTGAGCGTCTGTTCGAGCTTGGTCTTGGACCCGTCGCTCTGGCCTTTGCCGGCGCCGCCGCCAAGGCCGACCAGGCCGCGATGGCCGAGATCCTGGTCGAGCATTCGTCCGGCGATTTCGCCGCCGTCTGGCTGCGCCGGCGCGGCCTTGGCTGGGCCGCCGATCTGCTTGCCGACCTCAAACTCCAGGAGCCCTGACATGCTCGCCCTTCGAAGGCTGTTGCTGGCGGCCGCCCTGACGCCGCTGCATGTGCTCGCCGCTGGTCCGGCGTCAGCCCAGGTCGTGGTCCATGATCCGACCAGCTACGCCCAGAACGTGCTGCAGGCGGCCCGCGCCCTGCAGCAGATCAACAACCAGATCACCGCCCTGCAGAACCAGGCCCAGATGCTGGTCGGCCAGGCCAGGAACCTCGCCAGCCTGCCATATTCGTCGCTGGCCGCGCTGCAGGCGCAACTGGCGCAAACCAAGGCGCTGCTCGGTCAGGCCCAGCGGCTGGCCTATGACGTCGACCAGATCCAGACGGCTTTCACGGAGCAGTATGGGGCGGTGGGGCTGGCGGCGACCAGCGCCGACCTCGTGGCCCGCGCCGATGCGCGCTGGGCCAATTCGGTCGCCGGCTTCCAGGACGCGCTGCAGGTCCAGGCCGGCGTGGTCGGCGCAATGGACGCCTCCGCCGGCGAGCTGTCGACCCTGGTGGCCCAGAGCCAGGGCGCGGCCGGCGCCCTGCAGGCGGCCCAGGCCGGCAACCAGCTCCTGGCGCTGCAGGCCCAGCAATTGACGCAGCTGACGGCGCTGCTGGCGGCCCAGGGGCGCGCCGAGGCTCTGGAGGCTGCCGACCGGGGCGCCGCGCGCGCCGACGCCAAGGCCCGCTTTGGCCGGTTCATGGGTAGGCGGCCGTGAGGCGCGGGCTCGCGCTGGTGGTTGTCGCTGCAATGGCGATGATCGCGGGGCTGAGGGTCGGACGGGAGGAAAGGCCCGTCTTGGTCGCCGCCGCGCCTAAGGCGCGCGATCCCGAGCTTGCCAGGTGTCGCGGCGCTGGCGAGTCCGCGCTGGCGGACGCCGCCTGCCTGCGGGCCTGGCGTCAGGCGCGCGAGCGCTTTTTCGCAAGGTCTTCGTCATGAACGACACCGGCGTCATCGACACCTTCTTCGACACCTTCAATCGGATGATCGACAGCGGCTTTGGCCTGCTCGGCGGCGACGTCGCCTCCCTGGCCAACATCCTCCTGGCCATCGACATCACCCTGGCGGCCCTGATGTGGACGCTGGCGGCGGGGGAGGACGTCCTGGCCCGGCTGATCCGCAAGGTGCTCTATGTGGGCTTCTTCGCCTTCCTGATCGGCAACTTCCAGGCCCTGGCCAAGGTGGTTTTCGAGAGCTTCACGGCGCTTGGCCTGACCGCGGCGGGCGCGGGGCTCTCGGCCGACCAGATGCTGCGGCCCGGCAAGCTCGCCGCCCTGGGCGTCGATGCGGCAAGGCCGCTGCTGGAAGCGGCCGCCGAGCTCTCCGGCTGGCCCGGCGTGTTCGAGAACCTCGCCCAGATCCTGGTTTTGCTGGTCGCCTTCCTGCTGGTGATCATCGCCTTTTTCGTCATGGCGGTGCAGGTCTTCGTGGTGCTGGTCGAGTTCAAGCTGGCCACTCTGATCGGCTTCGTGCTCGTGCCGTTCGGGCTTTTCGGGCGCACCGCCTTCCTGGCCGAGAAGGTGCTGGGCGAGGTCCTGGCCATGGGCGTCAAGGTCATGGCGCTGGCGGTGGTGGTCGGTGTCGGCTCGACCCTCTTCGACCAGTTTTCCGCGACCTGGACCGATGGCCAGCCGACGCTCGATCAGGCCCTGGCCCTGGTTCTGGCGAGCCTGGTGCTGCTGGGGCTTTCGATCTTCTGTCCGGCCATGGCCGCGGGTCTGGTTTCGGGGGCGCCGCAGCTCAGCGCCGGCGCCGCGGTCGGCACGGGCCTGGCGGTCGGCGGCGTGGCCATGGCCGGGGTCGGGGCGGCAAGCCTGGCGGCCGCAAGCACAGCGGGTCTGGCGCGCGGGGCGGCGGCCGGGGCCGGATCGACGCTCGGCGGCGGCGCGCGGTTGGCGAGCCGGGCCTGGTCGCCCGGCGGCGATCAAGGCCCGCCGTCTGGCGGCGGTCCGGCCGTCGAACCGAACGGCGGCGGGCCGAGCCCCGGTACCGGCGGCGGTAACAGCGCGAGCGGCCCACCGGCCTGGGCGCGCGAGCTGAAGGCGCGCCAGGCGATCGCCCACGGGGCGGGCCTGGCCGCTCACAGCCTGGCCAGCGGCGACGCCGCGCCCGCCGGCGCTTCCCCATCCCTGTCGGAGAACTAGAACATGAACCCGTTCAAAGGCGCGCCGAGGTTTGGCCTGACGCCGGTTCCGGAGACCCCTTACCAGCGCGCCGGCCAGGCCTGGGACGCCCGCATCGGCGCCGCCCGTGTCCAGGCCGCCAACTGGCGGCTGATGGCGCTCGGCCTGCTTGGCCTGTCGGCCTGCCTGGGCGGATCCCTGGCTTGGCTGGCGGCGCAATGGACCGTCACGCCCTGGGTGGTCGAGATCGATCGGCTCGGGGAGGTCCGTACGCTCGGCCCCGCCGCCAAGGGCTACAGGCCCACCGACGAGGCGGTACGGGCCGAGCTCGCCCGCCTGATCCGCAATCTGCGCTCGGTCTCGACCGACGGCGTGGTGGTCGCTCGGGCCTGGGAGAACGCCTATGCCGTCGTCGAGGACGATGCGGCGCGCTTCGTCACCGAGCACGCCAATGTGTCCAGGCTGCAGGACCAGATCGGCAAGAGCCAGGTGAGCGTCGAGGTGCGCAGCGTGCTGCGCGCTTCGCCGCGCAGCTTCCGAGCGACCTGGACCGAGACCCGCTATGTCGACGGCGCAGCCCAGCCGGTGGAGCACTGGACCGCCATCCTGACCGTCGAGCTGCGCAAGCCGCGCACCGACGCCGAGATCCTCGCCAATGGCCTGGGCCTGAAGGTCACTGCGATCAGCTGGCAGCGGGAGGCGGTGGCATGATCCGAGCCTCTGGCTTGATCGTTGTCGCGGCCCTGTCCTGCGGCCAGGTCTTGGCCGCGGGGGCGTCCGAGCCGGCGCCGAAGGCGGCCGCGCCCGTCGAGTTCGTCTATAAGCCGCAGGGCGTCTTCGCCGTCGTCGCCGCGCCGGGGCGGCTGACCGACATCGCCCTGGAGCCGGGCGAGACCCTGGTCGAGACCAACCCCATCGCCGCCGGCGACACCGCGCGCTGGATCATCGGCGACACCGCCAGTGGAACTGGGGAGGGGCGAAGGGTGCATATCCTGGTCAAGCCCACCGCGCCGGGCCTGTCGACCAACCTTGTCGTCAACACCACGCGGCGAACCTATTTCCTGGAGCTGCGCGCCTCGGCGCGCGGTTACCTGACCCAGGTCCGCTGGCGCTATCCCCAGCCCGTGGCGATCACAGCGCCTGCGGCCACGCAGCCCTTGTCCACGCCTCGCGCCGCGCCGCGTCTCTATTTCGGCTATGCGGTGTCGGGGCCTGCGCGACTGCGCCCGGCCCGGGTGTTTGACGATGGCGCGCGGACTTTCGTCGACTTCGGCGGCGGAGCCCGCGCCCAGTTGCCGCCCCTGTTCCTGATCGGTCCCGACGGTCGCAGCGAGCTGGCGGCCTATCGGGTCGAGGCGGGGATGCTGGTGGTGGATAGGATCTTCGAGCGCGCCGAACTGCGGCTGGGCTCGCGGCGCAAGGCGCGGCGCGTGCTGATCAGCCGCCTGGGGCCCTCCGGCCAGGAGGCGGCGCGATGAACCCGGCGATCGCGCAGGAGCAGAAGGCGATCGCCGAGCAACTGCGGCTTCGTCCCAAGATCCCGCCCGTGGCGCGGATCTCGCGCAAGGCGCTGGCGATCAGCGCCGGTGTTTTCTCGGCTGGCCTCTTCGCGGCGCTTGGTTGGTCGACGCTTGAGCGGCCGACCAGGCGCCCCCAAGAGGCGTCGCCAGAGGCGTCGAAGCCAGCCGGCAAGATCGAGGGCCTGCCCAAGGACTACTTGACGCGGCCGGACGCGCCGGTCCTGGGTCCGCCGCTGCCGGGCGATCTGGGCCGGCCGATCCTGGCGGCTCAGGCCGAGGGACGTGATCCGGTTGCGGCGCTGCCGAGCGGTGGGGCGCAAGGTTCGGTTGCTGAACAGCTGGTCGATGGCGAGGGCGCTCGCGCTGAGGCTCGCGCCAGCGGCCTCTTCCTACCGGTGGCGAACAGACCGGCGGCTTCGGCGGCGCTGGCGGAGCGAGTGGGGGCTCAAGCCCAGGATGAGCGCATGACCAGTCCCGAGCGGCTGCAGGCGCCCGCCTCGCCCTATCTCCTGCAGGCCGGAGCGATCATTCCGGCCGCCCTGATCACGGGCCTGCGCTCGGACAGCCAGGGTCCTGCCCTGGCGCAGGTCACCCAGGACG
>CBINOL010000057.1:0-30111 GCA_966252285.1 uncultured Caulobacter sp. | reverse complement strand
CCGTCCAGGTCACCCTGGCGCAGGTCACCCAGGACGTCCACGACAGTCTCACGGGGCGCCATCTGCTGATCCCGGCCGGATCGCGTCTGCTGGGGGAGTATGGCGAGGCGACCGAGGTGGGACAAAGTCGGCTGGCGGTGGCCTGGACGCGGCTGATCCTGCCGTCGGGGCGCTCGATCATGCTGGGCAAGCTTCCGGCCAGCGACCCGCAAGGCATGGCGGGATTGCAGGACGGGGTGGACCGCCATTGGCGCCAGGTGTGGTCGGCGGCGGTGCTGAGTACGGTGCTGGCGGTCGGGGTTGGAGCGGGCGACGACGAGAGCGGCCTGGCGCGGGTCATCCGCCGCGGCGTCGGGCAGGGAGTCAGCGATGTTGGCCAGCAGGCGGTCGGCAGGAACCTGATGCTGCGCCCGACCCTGACCATTCGTCCAGGCGCGCCTTTGCGCGTCGTCCTCAAGCAGGATCTGGTGCTGGAGCCCTACGGCCAGGAAATCCTTCCATGACCAAGCTGAAGATCACCGCCATTGATGACGATGCGCCGGTAAAGATCGCCTGTGAGCTGCCGGCGTCCGTGCATCGAGACCTTCTCCACTACGGCAAGGCCATGGGGGAGGGCGGAGGCAAGTCCGTCGAGCCGTCCCGGCTCATTCCGGAGATGGTGCGCCGGTTCATGGCCTCGGATCGAGGGTTTGTTCGCGGTCGCGGGCGACGGGCTTGAGAGGCGCGGAGCGCAGAAGCAGCTCGCGGTCACAGACCGCCGCGTAGCGGGCAGGTCGAGCGGGAGGGCTCGATCGGCATGACGCTCATGTCTGGATCAACCGAGGTTACGATTACGGCGAGCAGAGGAAAGATTGCCTGTGTAGGCCTTGCCATCCCGCCATCTCCGGCAGGATGGGCGATGACGGCGCAAGCTGAGACCGACCGGATCGCCACCGCGGCCTAGACCAGGAGCGAGGCTTGGCCTTGCGCCGTCGGCGGCGCCTCGAAGTTCGAGATCGTCACGCCCAGTAGACGCACCCCGGCGCGCAACGGAAAGACCGAACGTACGAGATCTTGGGAAAGGCGCCGCAACAGCGCCGGATCGTCGATCGCACCGGCCGCCGAACGGGCCCGGGTCGCCTGTTGGAAGTCGGCGTACTTGATCTTCACCGTGACGGTGCGGCCGAACGCCTGGGCCTTCTCGCACCAGGCGAAAACCTTGTCGGCCAGAGCGCCCACCTCCGCTTCGATGCGTTTGACGTCGAGAAGGTCGGTCTCGAAGGTCGTCTCCGAGCCGGAGGATTTGCGTTCGCGCGCAGGATTGACCGGGCGTTGGTCCACGCCCCTGGCGATGTCATGGAACCAGGCGCCGGACTTGCCGAAGTGCTGTTGCAGGAAGGCCAGCGACTGCCGGGCCAGATCCTCGCCGGTATGGACGCCCAGCTGCTTCATCCTGGCTTCGGTGACCGCGCCCACGCCGTAGAAGCGGCCGATCGGCAATGTCGCCACGAAAGCCTGGCCCTGTCCCGGCGCAACCAGGAACTGCCCGTCGGGCTTGTTCTGATCGCTGGCCATCTTGGCCAGGAACTTGTTGTAGGAGATTCCTGCCGAGGCGGTGAGGCTCGTTTCCAGGCCGATGCGAGCGCGGATGATCCGGGCCGTTTCCACCGCGCTGCCGATACTGGCCTTGTCGCCGGTGACATCGAGATAGGCTTCGTCCAGCGACAGCGGTTCGATGGCGTCGGCATAGTCGGCGAAGATCGCATGGATCTGCCGCGACACGCTCCGATAGACGTCCATGCGGTGTGGCACGAAGACGAGCTGGGGGCATTTGCGCAGCGCCGTGCTCGATGGCATGGCCGATCGGACGCCAAACTTGCGGGCCTCGTAGCTTGCCGCGGCGATCACCCCGCGCGCCGCCGGCGAGCCGACCACGACGGGCTTGCCCTGCAGGCTGGGATCATCGCGCTGCTCGACCGACGCATAGAAGGCGTCCATGTCGATGTGGATGATCTTTCGCGCCAGCGACTCCATCCGCCAGTCCTAGCACCACTCGAACGTAACGAGAACGCGTAGCTTGCGACCTTGGCCCGGCCCTAAGGGGAGTCGGCCCAGGATCCCGCCAGCCGGAAGATTTCCGCCCGCACGGCCAGCGGCATGCGCAGCGCGGCGTGCATGAAATCGGTTGCGCCGTCGATCCGGCAGAACCGCGCCAGCAGGTCGTCGGCGTGAATGGTCTCCAGGCCAGCGAAGAAGGCTGTGATGGGAACGTCCAGGACGCGGGCCATCTCGACCAGCTTTGAGGCGCTGATCCGGTTTTCGCCGCACTCGTACTTCTGGATCTGCTGGAAGGTAAGGCCGACCGCGGCGGCCAGATCGTGCTGCGAGACCTCCTTGGCGCGGCGATGACCGCGCAGCAAGGCGCCGATGTGCCGGTCCAGGGCCTGGTTGGCCGCAAGCTCCTTCATACGCCCTCCGTGGTTGCGTCATTGGCCAGGAAAGTCGGTCCTCGATCAAGGCGCGAAGGGCGCCGACATCCAGGCCTCGGCTTTTTCCACTCGTGGGATGGTGCTCAGTTCGGGTGCGGAACAAGCGACGCTCTGGGGCGTAGTCTCCTCAAGCATCCGCTGAAGCAGGAGCGGCCTTGGCGGTGTGAACAAGCCAACAGCGGAGGGCGTTGTCATGCCTGACGAACTCCACTGCGATCTTCGATTGTCCTTCCGCCTGGAAGCGACTGTCGCCGAGGCCGATCACACATCAATGACCCGCCCTTCTTCCAATTTGTCGGAGCAGTGATGGCCTGACGCCGGTCAGCGTCAGGCCGCCTCAGCAGGCAGATACCAGGTTCGTCCTGGACCGCTCGACCTTAGGCTCGAGCGCCGCTGCGCCCCGGTTCAGCCGGGGCGCATTTGCGCTTTCAAGGGACGGCGCCGCTGTCTGATCTCGTCGACGAACGCCTTGTCCATGCCGCGATGTCGGCGAGCCGGCGCCGGCGGAGCATTGGAAGAACGCATTCACTCTTGGGCGGGCAATACACTGACGCCAGATTCCGCAGCTCATCAATGGCGTTACAAAGTGTGTAGGGAGGACCGCCAAAGCATCCGCCGACTGCCCGGGCGGGTCGAGTCGGGCTAAGGCGGCGCCGTTGCAACCAGAACGGCAAGATGCGCTTGAACCTTCCTCCGGGTTATAACGCACGCAATGGCGTGCCGGAAATCGCCGACTATCTGCGCTTGCGGCAGGTTTGCGGCCTCACGCCCAGAAGCGCAGCCGCCGCGGAAGCGGGGTTGCCAGGAACGCTCTTCGGCGTGGTGGTTTCTCACCAGGGGCGGACGATCGGCATGGGGCGAGTGATCGGTGACGGCGCCCTATTTTTGCATGTCGTCGACATCGCCATCGATCCAGATCACCAGGGCAAAGGCCTGGGTAAAGCGGTGATGGCGAGGCTGATGGCGCACGTGGGGGCGACCGCGCCGGCCGAAGTCCATGTCAGCCTGATGGCGGACGGGCAAGCACACGAACTCTACGCTCAGTTCGGGTTCGAACCCGTCGCCCCCCGCTCCCAAGGCATGGCCGTGTGGATCAAGACGCAATGACAAAAGCCCTTCTCATCATCGACGTGCAGCAGGCGATCCTGAAGGGCTCGGCCAGTCCTGAGCGCCAGGCGGACATCGACGCCCGCCTCGATGAAGTCGCCGCCCGCCTTGGCGATCTCAAGCGCCAGGCCGAAGCCGCCGGCGCGCCGGTCGTGCTCGTGCAGCATGACGGCGATAGGGGGCACCGGCTGGAGGTCGGCGGGGCGGGCTGGCGCTTTCGCGAAGAGATCGCGCCGCGAAGCGACACGGTGGTGGTTCACAAGCGCAGTTGCGACGCCTTCCACGAGACGGATTTGAACCAGAGGCTCATCGACCTGGGCGTCGATCATCTGGTGATCGGTGGGTGCATGACGCAGTTCTGCGTGGACACGACAACACGCCGAGCCGTCTCAATGGGCTACGATGTGACCTTGCTTGAGGATGGTCACACGACCTCGGACTTCGGCCCTCTCGCCGTCGAGCAGATCATCGAGCACCACAACCGGATTCTGTCGGGGTTCGACGCAGGCGCTAGGGTGGTTCAGGTCTTGGGGGCCGGCCTCGCGCACTTTAACCGCCAGTCTTGACCCTCACCTCAGGCGTCCAGGATATGTCATCCATCTATAGGCCCTATGCGAAAACCGACCGGGATTCATGCCTGCGGCTCTTCGATAGCAATACGCCCGCCTTTTTCTCGACTGCGGAGCGCCCGGATTTCACGCGCTTCCTGGACGGCGGGCCGAGCGATTACGGCGTCATCGTGAGCCTGGGGGAAGTCGTCGCCTGCGGCGGTTATGTGGTTGAGAGCGATGGCCTGACCGCCAGCTTATGTTGGGGAATGGTCGATCGCGAGCGCCACAAGGCGGGCTTAGGCCGCCAGCTCACCGCCGCTCGCCTCCAGGCTATCCGAGCGACGTCAGGCGTCCGGTTCGTAAGGCTGGACACGAGCCAGCATACCCAAGGCTTCTACGCTCGCTTCGGCTTTGAAGCCGAAGCGGTCGCTCGCGACGGCTATGGGCCAGGTCTGGACCGAGTGGACATGGTTTTGCGTCTGGGCGAGCCCAGCGCTCGCTGAGAGCAGGCTCTTGCCGGCGTCTAGGATGGCGGCTGATCACCGCAAGGCTCTATTGGCCAGGCGACGAGACGCGGTGCGCGCCGATCCGCCGGACCCGTCGCAGGCTCAACGTCAGGCTAGCCGGCGCACCGCCGGGATCGCGTTGGAAGGCAACCGTCCCCAGGGACGGATTGAGGTATTGGTCGGGCCGCGGGGCCAGCCGATGGTGACAGCGCCGTCCTTGATGGCGACGTGGTAGGTCGTGGAGAGCTCCTCGCTCCGATAGGCGTCCGACAGAGGTTTCCCGGCGGCAAGCGCAAGTGTGCAGGTGCGCCGCCAAGGCAAGGGCTTCGTGCGGCGTGCGAGATAGCGGTTGCATGGCCTCGAACCCAGCGTTCATGAGGTTCAATCGCGGCGAAGAACGGGAGCTGGCCTCTGCGTCAGAGCTAGGGCCGCGGCGATCAGGCCTCCCGCCATCGCCAAGCCTCCGCTGCCCAGCATCAGCGCCAGGATCCCGTTCCAGTCGACGCTCCAAGTTGCTTCGAACACCTTGACCACCACCGGCCAGGCGGCGGCGAAGCCGAGCGCTGCGCCGGCGGCGCCGGCGATGAGTCCGACGGCGCCATACTCGATGGCGTAGGCGGCGAGGATCTGGACTCTCGTCGCCCCCAGCACCTTCAGGGTCGCGGCCTCGCGCGCCCGGGCTCGGGCGCCGGCGGCGATGGCCCCGGCCAGCACCAGCACACCCGCCAGACCCGCGACGCCGGCCGCGCCGCGCACCGCCAGCGCCAAGCGGTCGAACAGGGAAGCGGCGGCTTCCAGCTGTTCGCGAACGCTGATCACGTTGACGCCTGGAAAGTCGCTCCCCAGGGCGCGGGTCAATCGGGTCTCGGCAGCGGGGTCCACTCGGGCTATGGCGACGCTGCGCAGGGCCGCGCCCTCAAGCGCGCCAGGGTCGAGGATCAGCGCGAAGTTGGGTCCAAAGCCGCCGAAATCGACCTTGCGGAGAACCGCGATCCGCGCCTCGATCGGCCGTCCGAGCACGTCGATGGTGATGGTGTCGCCAAGCTTCAGGCCGCCGGCCTGGGCCACCTCGACGTTCATCGCCGCCAGCGGCGGTCCCCGATAGTCCTTGGACCACCAGCGGCCTTCCACGACGCCCGCTCTGGCCGGCTCCTCGCTGAACACCGAAAGGCTGATGTCGTTGTCGAAGGCCCAGCGCTCGCCAGGCTTGATGGTTTCGATCCTTACCGGCGCGCCCTTTAGGGCGGAGATGCGGCCGGTGACGAACGGCATGCGCAGATAGGCGTCGGGGCTGAGCGGGCCGGCTTCCCGGGCGACCGCTTGGTCAAAGGCGGTCGCCTGATCGGCGGGAATTTCGGTGAACACCATGGCCGGGGCGGTCCGGGGCGCGACATCGCTGACCTGAGCCAGCAGGGCCGACTGGATGAGCACGACGCAGGACAGCAGCGCCACGCCAAGACCAATGGCAGGGCTGGCCGTCCGCGCCGCCGAGCCTGGACCGGCGAGGTTGGCCAGGCCGAGTCGAACGGGGCCGCGGGTCAGTCGGCGGGTCTTGCCGGCGAGGTAGGCGGCGGCTCGGCCAAGCGCGGCGAGCACGGCGAAGGCCACCGCCACGCCGGCGATCATGATCGCCGCGGCCAGCGGGGTCGGCGCCGTGGCGACGGCCAGGGCTGCAAGGCCAAGTCCGGCGAGCGCAGCGCCCAGAGTTTCCAGGCTGAGCGGGAGACGGACGGATGGGCTGCGGCGAAAGAGCGCCGAGGGCGGCGTGATGCGAGCGCGGGCGAGAGGAACCAGTGAGAACGCCGCTGCCGCCAGGAGCCCGAAGAGGCCGGCCTTGACCAGGGGCCAGGGGTAGACCTTGAACAGGGCCGGGATCGGCAGGGCTGCGCCGGCGAACTTGCCTAGCAGCAAGGGGGCAAGCGCCCCGACAACGAGACCGATGCTAACGCCGAGACAGGCGAGCAGGCCGATCTGGATGAGGTGCAGGTTGCGGATCAGGACGCCGTCGGCCCCCAGCGCCTTGAGCACCGCGATCGATCGCTCTCGCGTTGACAGGTAGGCCGAGACCGCGCCGGCGACGCCCAGGCCGCCGGCCACCAGCGAGGCCAGGCCGATGAAGCCCAGGAAATACTCGAGCTGATCGATCAACCGCTTGGCGCCGGGGGCGGCGTCGAGACGATCGCGCATACGCAGGTGGCTGTCGGGAAGGCTTGCCTGGACCGCCTTGCCGGTCGCCCTTGGGTCCTGGCCGGTTGGAAGAGCCACACGTACGGCCTGGTTGGAAAGGCCGCCCGGGGCCAGTAGTCCCGACCGCTCCAGGACGTCTCGACGAACCATCACCCGCGGACCCAGGGAGAAGCCCCGGGACAGGCCGTCGGGCTCGCTCAGCAGCCGTCCGGTGATGACCAGTTCCAAGGCCCCGGCTTCGAACCGGTCGCCGATCTTAAGGCCCAGACGGTCGAGCAGGGCCGGCTCGACCACGGCGCCGGGGAGGCCGCTGCGGTCGGCCAGGGCCGTGGCCAGATCCGGTGCGCCGTCGATCGTGACCGCGCCGGCCAGGGGAAAGTTGGCGTCCACCCCGCGCAGGCTGACGAGACGACGGCCGCCATCGGGGGCCTGAGCCATCGCTCTGGCCCCGGCGGTGTAGGTGGTCTTGCCGAGCCGGTCGAAGGCCGCGCGTTCCTTTGCCGTAAAGTTGCGGTTCTCGACCGAGAACGACAGGTCGCCGCCGAGGATTTCCCGCGCCTGTGACGCCAGGCCCTGCCGGAATGCCTGCGCCGTCGAGCCGGCCGCGGCTATGGCGGCCACGCCCAAGGCCAGGCAGGCCAGGAAGATGCGAAAGCCGCGCACGCCCGAGCGCAGTTCGCGGGCGGCCATGCGAAGAGCAAGGGCGGCCATGCTCAGGCCAGGATCCGGCCGTCGGCCATGCGCACGATCCGGTCGGCGCGCTCGGCCAGGACCGGATCGTGAGTGACCATCACCAGCGCGGCGCCGGCCTCCGCGACCAGGTCGAACATCAGGTCGGCCACAGCCGCTGCGGTCGCGCCGTCGAGATTACCGGTCGGCTCATCGGCGAAGAGAAGGGCGGGGCGGGCGGCCAGGGCGCGGGCGAGCGCCACGCGCTGCTGCTCGCCGCCCGAGAGCTGATGGGGATAGTGGCCAAGCCGCTTGCCAAGTCCCACGCGGTCCAGCCAGCCGCGGGCGGTGGCCAGCGCTCCGGACGCTCCGGCGATCTCCAAGGGCGTTGCGACGTTCTCCTCGGCGGTCATGTTGGGCAGGAGGTGGAAGGACTGGAAGACGAGGGCGGCCCGGCCGCGACGAAGCCGGGCCCGGCCGTCTTCGTCCAGCCGTGAAAGGTCCTGGCCAAACAGCTTCACCGCGCCGCTGGTGGGCGCTTCGAGGCCGGCGCCGACGGCGATCAGCGAGGACTTGCCCGAGCCTGAAGGGCCGACGACGGCCACGCGTTCGGCCGGCGAGACGACAAGATCCACCCCGCGCAGGATCTCGACAGGGCCGGCGGCGGCGGGGAGGGTCAGGGTGACGGCGTCGAGCACCAGTTGCGCTGCGGGCTGGGCGTCGTCGATCATGGGCATCCTTGCGGCCGGACGTTGTTCGCTGGCGTGCGAGCCTACATAGGAAGCCATGGCCAAGTCCGCATCCCGTCTTCTGTCCCGCCGCCGCCTGTTGGCCAGCCTTGCGCTGGTGTCGCAGGCGGCCGCCGCGCCCAAGCCTCCGGTGGTCACCGTGCTGGGGGACTCGATCACGGCGGGGCTTGGCCTTCCCGTCCGCGAGGCCATGCCCGCCCAGCTTCAGGCGGCGCTCACGCGCCTGGGCGTCGCGGCGACCGTGCGCGCGGCGGGCGTTTCAGGCGACACCAGCGGCGGGGGGCTGGCGCGCGTCGGGTTCAGTGTCGCGGCCGACACGGCTGTCTGCGTTGTGGCGCTGGGCGGCAACGATCTGCTGCAGGGCGTAGAGCCTGCGCAGACCAAGGCCAATCTCCGCGGCATTCTGCAGAAGCTCGAGGCCCGGGGCGTTGGAACGGTGCTGGTCGGGGTGGCCGCCCCGGCGAGCATCGGCGCCGCCTACGCCCGCGAGTTCAACGCCGTCTATCCAGATCTTGCCAGGGCGTTCGGGGCGCCGCTCCAGGCCAACATTCTGGAAGGAGTGCGGGGAAACCCGGCCTTGATGCAGCGCGACGGTGTCCACCCCAACGCAGCGGGGGCCAGGAAGATCGCCGAAGGGCTCGCGCCGCTGGTCGCCCGGGCGCTGAAGGCGCGCAAACGGGCCTGAAGGAACGGTCTTGGGCAGGCAGCGTTTGGACCGCTTCCTGATGCGCCGCCTGGCGCTCTGCCCAACCGATTTCGAGGCCTCATGCGCGGCGCACTTGGCGTTTTTATCGTTCAGCCCAATCTGCAAGGCGGCTGGCGCCTGTCGAACGCCGACAGCGGCGAAGTCATGGACTTTCAGAGCGGCGGTCAGGCCGAACGCCTGGCCATGGCCTTGGCCAGGCAGGCTTATGCGATGCAAGGCGCCGGCGAGGTCTGGGTCTATGACCGGCTGGCTCGGCTGGTGGGGCGCTGGCGCGTTGCAGCCGGGAGTCTCGGGCTCATCGAGGCCGACGAGACGGCCAAGGCGGCCTGACGCCAGGGGGCTTGGGTCGCGTTTGAGGCGTCTTGGCGCGGGAACATCCCGCGGCGATCGGATTTCCATCCGAGACGGAGGATGCAGATGAAAAAGCCGCAAGAGACCAAGGTGCAGTGCGTTCGAGAGCTGAGTGTCTACTGGAGCCCGTTGGTCGGCATCAATGCGGCGCGGCTACGAAGCTTGCTTGCGGCCCTCGACACCGCGGCGGCTTCCAGCGCGGTGCATTAGTCCAACGCTCATCTTCAGTGATCGAGGGGAGTGGAGGCGGCTTGTCGGTCGTCGCCCACTGTAAGCCCTTGGCGGCACGCGGAGGCCGGTGACGGCGCCGGCCGCTGCGTTGATTGACATGACAGCTGGCCATGTGCGCGTCCAGCCTGAATGCTAAGCTTCAGGCGCCGAGACGGTTGTTGCTTGGTGCGGCGACGAACGCGATAGAGAGAGGCGGCTCGGTGCGACCCGCACACAGGGGCGGCCGTTGAACGAAGACGATCGGCTCTGAGGCGAGGCTGGGTTTAGCGGGTCTTGGCCCAGAGGCCGCGCCTTGCCGCCTTGGCCTCGGCCTCGGGCTTTGCGTAGAGGCCCTTGCTGTAGCGACGATACTCAATGGCGTAGCCCGAACGGATCAGGGCGGCGTTAATATCGGGGCTGGCGCTCGACCAGCACTTGGCGACCGTGCGGCCATAGCGATCGCGGTCGACCGGACGGCAGTCGACCCGGCCTCGGGTCAGACGGATCAACTCGTTCCGGGCCTGATAGGCGAAGGGCTCGGCCGGCGTGGGGCCGCGTTTCACCTCGGGCGCATCGACTCCGAACAGGCGGATGCGCCCGGCGCCGCACCGCAGAGTGTCGCCGTCATGCACCTTGGGGGCGTCGCAGGTGATGATCGGCAGGGCGACGGAGATAGCGAGAGCGGCGAGCATGGCGCGTTGGTAGGCTACTTCGCCCCGCAGCGACATAGGCGCGGTGACGTCTGGCGACCGATGCTGACGCAGCGCCATGGTGGCTTTGCCATCAGGCGGCGACTCGCGATCTGAAGGGCGTCGCGTTTGGCGAGGATTCACCATGACCCCTGAGGCCTTTTCGACCCTGGCCGGCCGGCTGGGCGCAGCCGTTCAGGTAAGGCGCGTACTTGAGACGGTTCAGTTCAGGCTGGGCGGCCGCGCCTTCGCCACGCTGGGGTGGCCTGAGGCGGGGTGGGCGGTGGTCAAGCTCAGTCTGAAAGACCAGGCCGCGGCCCTGGCGATCAGCGACGCGGTGACGATCGAACCACGACGGCCGCGCAATTCCGGCGTGACCCTGGTCTGGCTGAAGGGGATCGACGAGGACGCAATGGCCTACATCCTGAGCGCGGCCTTCGGCGAGGCCTATGCCAAGGCCGCGCGCTCGCGACCTGCTCGCGGCCGCGCGGCGACGTTGGGTGTCGGCTGATGGACGCGGGGATCAAGATTGTCGCCAGCCGCGCCGAGACGGGCAATTTGCGTTGGGATGTCTGGCGCGACCAGGCCGACCCGACCCGCTTCGTGCTCGACGAGCTCTACATCGACAACGCGGCCGTGGCGGCCCATCGCGCTAGTCCGCATTTCGCGGCGTATTTGGCGCGGATCGGCGATCTCGCCGAGCGAACAGCGTGGGTGGTTGATCCGGTAGACCTCGGCTGAGCGGGCAGTTGTCGGTCGCCAGGGCGCACCCAACCATCTGATTGATCCGTCCGCCATCCGGGTGCGGTCGGCTTGGGCGGCAAGGTCCGTCTTGCCGCCCCGGCTGTCAGAAACGGGCGATGACGCCCGCGCCATAATGGTCCTTGCCGGCAAAGCCGCGGACGATGAGGGTCTCGCTGGCATAGACACCGATCGCGCCATAGGGCGTGGTCTCATCGCTCAGACGCACACCCGCGCCAAGCTCTAGAGACTTACCGAAGCGGTACGCCGCCTCGAGCTTGCCGTAGGCCTTGGCCGCGGCGTCGTTGCAGTTATCCTTGTCAGCGAACTGGCCGTTGCGGGTGTCGCGGCAGACGATGCGGCCATTATTGAAGGTCTCGCTGCGGTAGCGGTCGTTCTCGCCTTTGTAGATCAACGCGCCCAAGCTTGGCGTCAGGCGGAACTTGCCCTTGCCGAAGTTGTAGCCCAGGCCGAGCTCCGCCCCCGACAGGTCGCCGGCCTTGGCGCCATTGAGTTCGACCGACCAGTTCTGGGCCTGTGCCGGATTGGCCAGGACGACGGCCACCATGAGGCTTGCCGCGCAAAGAAGTCTCTTCAAAGTGTTCCCCCAATCATCTCGCTCGCCCCCCGAGCGAGGAGGGCGTGATCTAATTTACGGTAGAGTTTTGGGCAAGCGCTAACGATTCGCGATAGTGAGCTGTCCGGCACGGTCGGTATCGTCGATGGCGCGTGTTGGTGGGCTTGGGGGAGTCTAATGCGACGCAACTGGTTCGTGATCGCCGGCGTGCTAGCGGGGGGAGCGTTAGGCCTGAGCACTGCGGATGCGCAGGCCCACGGTGGCGGGCTAAACGCCGAAGGTTGCCACACCAATCGCAAGACCGGCGACTATCACTGCCATGGGGGCGGCGGAGCCGCCGCCGCGCGACCTCGCGCTCAATCGTTGTCGTCGAGCTCTGGTGCCTATTATCCCAACTGCGCGGCGGCCAGGGCCGCCGGGGCCGCGCCATTGCGCGTGGGCGAGCCTGGCTACAGACGTGCTCTTGACCGAGATGGCGACGGCGTCGCCTGCGAGCGCTAGAGGTTTAGAGAGCAGTACTGCTGACCCGGCCACGGCCGTCGATCAGAACCAAGAGAGCGCTCAGCAGACCAATATTCATCTCTCCACCGAAGTTCGATGCGTCAACACCGGCGGGCGAGGGGCCTTCCGTGGCGAGGCTCTGAACCTCGGGGCGCGTGGCGTGTTCAGCCGACATGACCAACACCGCCCTGATCCCCTCCGCCCTCATCGGCGCCGTCGCCAGCGCCCGGTCAATGACCCCGATGGCCACCATCGCTTCGGCGCGGTTGGCGGGGCGCTCGACGCCCGGCAAGCTCGTGCTGCTCGATCACCCGCTGTTCAAGTTCGGCGCCCTGGCCATGGGGATCGGCGAACTGCTGGGCGACAAGATGAAGACCGCGCCCGACCGCACTCGCCGTGCCGCCGGTCTACCTGACCTTGGCGGGACGCAAGCGGGCGATGGTGAAGTTTGGCCAGATGCCCAGTGGTCTCGTTGAGGACGCCCTGGTCGTCGCCGCGGGCGTCGCGACCATCGCCTTCTTCACGCATCAACAGTGGCGTCCGCGGCTGAAAGGACGCCCTTTCTAAGCGGCGTCAGGCGATGCCTGCGCCGCGCGGGTCACGCCATGGACCTCGCCGGTCGTGAAGCTGGCTTACTGTGAGGCCAGCAGCACATAGACCGGCGCGATCTCCACCGGCCGGCCGGGCGGCCAAACTGGCTGTGCTCGCCGAAGTGCTGGGCCTTCTCCTGCATCTAGCCGCCGCTAGGCTGGAGCACCGTGGTGGCGGCGTAGTCGAGCAGGTTGTCGGACGGCTCGTAGGCCCGGATGGAAGCTGTGTTGATCACCGCCGCGCTGGGACGTTGGTGAGAGCGCGCCGCTTGGGTGATCCAGAACATTGAGTAGAGATTGGTCTTCAGGGTGTGGTCGAACTGCTCGTTGTCGATGGCGGCGATATCTGGGCGGCCGTCTGAAGAACCCGCACGCCTGATCGCTCCGATGCTCTCTAGGTTCATGGCGACCGATCGGGCGTTCTTCTGCGAGCGCCGCGGACAAGAGGGCTAACCTGGGGAGCGGTCAGCGCTATGCTGACAGGTTCCAGCCTCTGGCCTGGCGCTCTCGTAGCCAGGCCAGGAGTTCCGTCTTGATGCTAGCAGCGGCTGCCGTGGGCACCTTGCTCGCCTCAAGCGTGGTGAGGAAGCGTTCGCCATCCTCGACCGGGTTTCCAGGCGGCGCCTTGCCTTGCCCGGACAGCGCCTTCAGGCCCGCCCAGAACTGAAGTTCGTACATGCTCAGGGCTTTGGACTGGTTGCTTGGCCGGATACCATTCAGCATCCAGTCCAACAGATCCGATGGCCAGTCGAACTGGGGCGCGTCTACCGAGCCGCCCAGGCTGACGAAGGAACCCAAGAGACAGATTGGCCGCCCTGCGCGTTTCTGCTCGATCCAGCGCGTCGAGTAGACATCTTCGAACCCATCGGTCAGTCCCGAGCGATAGCGCTCGAGCGTCGCTGCGGCGTCAAAGTATTCTTCCCACCAGAAATCCTGTCGGAGCGCGTTTTCGACCGTTTTTTCCAGCGCAGAAGTGAGAACGAAAGTGCGCTGCCCATCGTCCAGATGATTGGCGAGCGACATCAGGCCACCGCAAAGCGGCCCGATCGCCTTGTCGGGATAGACTCGGTCGAACCATCCATCCTTGTGGAGGCTCTCCAGAAGATTGCTGGTGTGGGGGCTGGGATAGCCGGCCAGCCTGATCAGATGCGACAGGTGACTGATATCGGCCAGCGACCATAGCGCCGGGGTGTCGGCCATAACGATACGCAGGCACGGCGTTCGCGCCAGGCCAGCTCGTCCTTCGTCCTGGAGAATCCGGCCCGCCCGGGCCGCCTCGTTGGCGGACACCAGCGGTATGTGCGCCTGCTTCTCGTTCCAGATTTCGTCGTCGATCGTCGCCAGTATTGCCTTGCCGGCTTTGCTATAGCTTCGAACTAGGTGCGCCACGTCAGAAATCGGTGAAATCAGTATCGTCCCGTGCAATTGGCTTGAAGTTGTGGTGGCGAGTCTAACGATCTCCCGCTGGCTCTCAAGCAGCTTCATACGGCCGAGCCAGTCGTAGAGCCTGTTGACGGCGCGAAGAGACCGCGCGCTCTCGACAAGGCCGCCGATCCAGCCATCGGCCATCAGCAACCGGTCAAGTTCGACATCTGTGATCCCCTGGGCCCGCGCCGACCGCAATGTGGCCACAAGATCATCAAGATCGACGATCCCCGCCTTCCATGCGCCAGATGCGAGAGTTTCGTCCACGGCGGCGCCGATGGCGGCTTTTCCCGGAGCGGGGCGGCTGGCTCTTGCCATTCGCAATCCGATACGGGGATTTAGCCGTGCAACCGCCTCGCGCTCCCTTTGGATGTCAAAACCAGGCGCCGCCCGCAGCAGCAGCTCGCCCAGGGCGAAGTGCACTAGACGCAGGCTTTGCCGGGGGGGCTGGCCAACTTCCTCTTCGACGACGATGCCAAGTCGGGAAACGCACTCGCGCAGTTTCGTATGGTGCGCGAGGAGTTCGGGGGTGACCGAGATTTCGAAGTGGGCCAGCGAGGCCAGTCGCAGAAGATCTTCACGCTCCAGCGGGTTCTTCAGCGCTTCAAGATAACGAGCGCGCACGCCTTCGATGGCGTCTTTCGCGCTGAGCCGGAAATCACCGTTTCTGAAGTCGTCCATACGAGTGTCCACCGCCGCGGTGAAGGCGATGAGATCGACGGCGATCTTGCTGGCATCCGTATCGCCGCCGAAAATCCTACTCCAGTCGGCCAGCGTCGACGGGGGCACGTCAGGCGCGCGCAAGCCCTCTCTATGGAAGAGGCGTGAGACAACCGCGGTCATCTCGGTCACGCCTGCCCGAAGCTGCAACTCCTTCAGCCCGCTGATCTCGGCCGGGGCGCGGATTTTGGTTTTGCGGCGCAGCAGCAGCAGTCGGGCCCCGTGCGGCTGCGCGTGGGCCTTCCAGTACTCGACCAGGCGGCCAGCCTTCTGCATGTCCAGGTGAACATTGTCGAGCACGAACACCACCCCGGCGCCAGCGCCCTCCAGCAGGCCCTTCTGCACGTTAGTTTCGTCGAAGTCCGGATCGTTGAAATCGGCGATCCAGCAAGGGCTCGGGGCGACCTCCTCGGAATGGCCGACAAGTTGGGCAAGAGTGGTTTTTCCCGCAGCTCCAAGGCCGCTGACCAGACATGCGGCGTTTAGGTTCAGTTCGTCGAGGACCTCGCGAAGGAGAGGTGGTGCGCCGACGTACCCGTTCTTGAACTCGGTGCGAGTGGGGACGAACGGATCAAGGCCCTCCGCTGCGGGGGCAGCGTCGGCAATGGCTTTGAAGCCGTTCGGGGTCGTCGTCAGGCCGAAGTAGAGCCAGCGGATTTGCGCATAGGCCGGATACCGAAGCTCTTCCACCAGATCTAGCCCGACCAGGATCGCGACCCGGTCGAGTGGAACTCCCGCGGCGCCGAACGCCTCGATCCATGTCCGGACCTCGTCTTTACTGAGATCCGCATCGGGGTAGCCGCCCACGAAAACGTAGCCGGAGAGATTGGGGTATTTGGGATCCCGCACATGCTCGAGATCGGTTGCCAGGTGAACCTTCCATCGGTTCTTGTCGCGGGTCGCCTCCACGCCGTCGACAAAGCCTTGGCTTGTCACGACATAGGCGTCGGGCCAGTTCTTGGTTGTCTGGGCCTCGTTGTTTCGCCCATTGATGACCATCGTCCGCTGGCGAAAGCGCTCTGGAAACTTGACGCGAGCAATGTCCTCGGCAAGACGCTGGAGCCGCTCTGGCGCCAGTGTGCGGAGCTTGGCGATGATCTGTGTTTTCAACCCGTCGTCGATCATGCCTCCACCGTTAGCGGGCAAGCTTCACAAAGCAACCTTGGCGAGGAGAAACACGCCGAAGATGCCAAAGCGGTATCGACCCGGCGACATGCGAAGTTAGAGCTGGCCAAGGCGTCAGAAGAGCATCTTGGCGCATACGCCTGAGCTGGTTGGGTCGCTTTCGCCTATTTCGTCACTGGCATGCAAAGGGCATCGCAGGTGTGCGGGGGCACCTTTCTGGGGCGACCGCGTGGACGTTTCCCCGTGAGGGGAGGGGGTAGTGAGCACGCAACGCAGCAGATCGAGAAGTCGCGATTGTTCGCGTAGGTGGACGACCATTTCGTGTTGAGGTCGGAGTTAGTATTTATTCTCGACGAGCTTTTGTTGTTGGATAAATTTTGATTATGGTGAAGGTATCCGCTATCGCGTATGGGCTTTCGAATAAGAATTATTTCGGAATACCTCCCGCCATTGCCTAACACGGCGCGCCAGCGGTTTCGCCGGCGAATTTTTATTCGTGAAATCGATAGCTTACCGTATTCCGCGCCTTCTCACGAAGCAGCGGCGGTTGTCCGTTGCGCGATGACGTGTCCGAAACCCTCAGCCGAGTTTGGCCGTCTTCGTGCGGCGGGACCGAACCGGGTCGAGCGGTGGCTCGACCCAGCGTCGTCAGGCCTTCGTCAGAAGCTGTAGTTCAGGCCGATACGCAGGCTGTGGGTTTCAAGCCTGTTCTTGGCGTCTCGGCCGACCGCGACGTCGATGCCGCCCGGCGTGGTCACGCCGCCGCTGGTGTAGCTGCGGTTGACGTTCTGGCTGGCGCGGTCGAAGCGGAAGCTCGTGCTCGGATAGTAGCCGTACAGGTATTCGCCGCGCAGCGAGACGCGGTCGTTGAACGCCAGTTCGGCGCCGCCGCCCAGAACGAGACCCGCGCGGGTCTTGTCGTCCTTCTCGGTGAAGTAGGGGCGGGTGGTGAAGCCGAACGGATAGGCGGCGCTGGCCGAGGTCGAGCGGAACTGGGTGCGGGTCTGCTCCTCGCGGATCAGGCCAAGCCCGCCCGTGCCGTAATAGAGCGCCCGACCCACGGCCTGGCCGACGCGCAGCCGCGCCGAGCCGCCGCCGTCGTAGCGATAGGCGTATTCGGCCTGCAGGATCTCGGGCCCGTCATAGCGACCGGTGTCCAGCTCGGTGGAGACGAAACCCTTCTTGCCCCGGCCGCGCGTGAGCTCGCCGTCGACCTCGACGCCGACGACCAGTCCCGACGGGAGCTGGCGATTGTAGCCGAAATGCAGGCCCGCGAGCGGGGTTTCGACCTGACGGTCGGTGCGCTCGGTCGACGCCACGGCGCTGGCCGAACCGTCGCCGGTGCGGGTGTTCCCCTTCGCGCGCATGAACTTCCAGCCCCAGTCGGCGCCGGCGTAGAAGCCGCTCCAGTCGCCGTCGAAGTCTTGCAGGGGCGATTGGGCCAGGGCCCCGGAGGCGTAGCCGCGCACGCGGTCGAGGGCCGAGGATGCGGCGGGGCGCTCGCCGTCGCCGAAGCGGCTGACGAGGCCGATGCGCACCGTGCGGCCGGGCGCGGGCAGGATGCCTGCGCCTTCGCCCAGGGTCAGGGCGTCGACATAGTAACGGTCGAAGACGTTGTCGACGGTGAGGGTGAAAGTCGCCTTGTCGCTGAAGCGGTAGCTGCCGAACAGATCGACGGTCTCATAGGCCGGCTGGCGCTCGACCTTCACGTAGCGGCCGCCCAGTTGCAGGTTCTCGTCCATCAGGCGTGCGCCGACAGTCGCCGACATGGTGCGTTTGGGCGGCACGTGATTGACGAACCAGGACTGGCTGGTCTGGGGCATGCCGTCGTAGCAGCGCACGGCCTGCTGCGGCACCTGGCGATAGCAGCTGGTGACTTCGGTGTACTCCGTGCCGGCCAGCTCCACATAGGCCAGGCCCATGTCGTAGCGCGCCGACAGCTCCACGCCCTGGGTGGTGACGCGCGGGATGTTCGTGCGCACCAGGATGTCGGTGTAGTTCCCGTTCGGCGCAGTCAGGGTCTCGCTGCCCAGGGTGATGTAGTCGGTGACGTCGTTGCGGAACCAGCCGGCCTTCACCTGCAGCAGGTCGTCGCCCGTGAACAGGCCCAGGCGCTGGTAGTTCACGCCGACTTCGGTGTTGTGGGCGTGCTCGGGGCGCAGGCTGCTGTAGGGGTTGGTCGAACCGGAGAAGCCTTCGGTCCCTTCGAATGGGCTGGGCGCGCGGAACGCCTCGGCATAGCGGGCGTAGGTCTGAAGGCCGGCGATCGGCTCGACGACGACCGAGATGATCGGGGCCCAGCCCGAGGCCTTGTCGCGGTTCTGTAGGCCGCCTTGCACCCAGCTGGTGCCGGTCTTGTGGTCCTGGACCACGGTCTCGACGTAGCGGGTCGCCGCCGTGAACGTCGCCCAGGGCGCGGGCTTGTACTCGGCGCTGACGAAGGCGCTGTACTGTCGGCGCCAGCCGTCGAGCGTCGTGTCCCAGGCGGCCCCCGGATAGCGCTCGTTCAGCTCGTCCCAGTCCTTGGACTTGCCGAACTTTTCGAAGTCGTAGGCCCCGCCATAGGCCAGGGCGAGGGCGCCGGCCGTTCCCGAGAACCGCGAGGTGTTCGACACGGTCAGGCCGCGGCGGTTGGACAGCGTGGCGGCGAACTTGTCTGAATTGTAGATGTCGCCGCCGCCGAAGTCGAAGCGCACGGGATCGATCACGAAACTGTCGACACGCGAGGCCCAGAGGTCGGCGCGGAAGTCGACCAGATTACCCTCGGGCTTGTAGCGGTAGCGGGCGGTGTAGGTGTCGACCTTGACGTCGGAGTTCGTCTGGTAGGGCGTGTCGCCGTACATCAGCTGAGAGGGCTTCATCTCGCCGAACTTGGTCTCGTAGCGCATGTACGAGAGGTCGATGGTGTGGGCGGTGGTGGGCCGGAACACGCCGCGCAGGAGGTACGAGGTGTTGTCCTGCGACGAGTTGATCACCTGCTCCTCGTAGCTGAACCGGTTGGCGCCGCCTTTCCAGGCGTCGGGCGAGATGCCTTGCGAGCCTGAATAGTAGTTGCCGTTCTTGCGGGTGGCGTAGGCGGCCACCAGGTCGTAGCGCTCGGTGCGATAGGCCCCGGCGATCGAGGCGTTGCGGCCGTTGAGGTCGAAGGTGTCGGGGCGGTCGAACTTGCGGACGGCGGGTTCGGAGCCGCCGACGGTGACCTTGGTCGGCGGCTTGCCGTTGTTGCCGCTGAGGCCGCCGCGCACGACCAGGCCCCACGAGCCGCCGGGGGCGACGATGTCGCCGGCGCTGAGCGTGCGGGCGCGCAGCAGGCCGCCCGTGGCGCCGGTGCCGTCGGCCGCGGCGCTCGGTCCTTTTTCGATCGTCACGCCGCCGATCAGAGCCGGGTCCAGATAGGTGCGGCCCGCCATGCCGGCATAGCCGCGATAGACGGTGGATTCCTGCATGGCCCCATCGATGACCACCGGCACGCGGCCCTGGCCCTGCATGCCGCGGATATTGACGTCGAGGGCCCCGGAGTTGCGGTTTTCGGCATTGAGCACGCCAGGAACGCCGCTCAGGAAGTCGCCGGTGGACGACCCGCGAAATCGCTCGATCTTCTCCTGCGAGATGTAGGCCGAGGTTCCCGCGCCGCGATAGACGGCGGCTTCCTGCACGGCGTCGCCGCCGGCGCCTTCACCGCCTTCGCCGATCCCCTGGACGCCGCTGGCGCTGCCGTCACCCGCCGATCCGTTCGCGCCCTCGACCCGCAGTGCGCCGAGTTGCACCGCGCCGGCCGCGTCGGGCGCCTTGTCGATGATCACCGTCGTCGCGGAGGTGAAGCGATAGTCGAGACCGGTGCCGGCCAGCAGTTGGCTGAGGGCCTGGGCGGGCGTGTGGGCGCCCTTGACCGCCGCGCCGCGAGCGTCCGGGCGCACGCCCTTGGCGTAGCCAACCTGGATGCGGGACTGTTCGGCGAAGCGCTGCAGGCTCCGGCGCAGGGGCTGGGCGGGGATGTCGAACTCGATCGCGCCCTGGCGCTGCGCCGTGGGAGCCTGGGCCAAGGCCGCGCCGGCGGGGGCGGCCAGCAGGATGGAGGCCGTGGCGAGGAGGCAGGCCCGCAGCGGGCGGGGCGACAAACGAGAAAACATGGAAGCTCCGGACGGTAGAGGCGATCGTTATGCGACTGCACCGCATTCGCATTCAGTCGCTTTGACGTTCGCCGCCGCGCCTTACCCAACGGCAGGATGCGAATTATTTCGCCAGGACGACCGCGCCGCCGGGAAGACGGATCAGACGCAGCCCGGCCATGTCGGCCAGCACCTTCAGGGCGTCGTCGGGCGCCTCGGTCAGGAAGATCCCGTTGACGGGCGTGCGGGCGGCCGCGCCGGGCTGCACCCAGACTGGAGCCGAGCGATAGCGCGCCACGGCTTTCACCGCGTCCGCCAAGGCTTCCTCTTCGACGACTATGTAGCCCCGCCGCCAGGCGGCGATGGCCTCCTCGTCGTGGTCGCGCAGGCGTCGCAGGCCGCCGTCCGTTCCATAATGCGCCCGCTGTCGGCGGTGCAGCACCAGCTGGCGCTCGCCGCCCTTCGCCTGCACCCTGACCGCGCCTTCGGTGACCGCGACCTCGGCGGTCCCGCCATCGCGAGCGACCTCGAAGGCCGTGCCTATGTCTTCCACGACGCCGCCGGCCGTCGCGACCCGGAAGGGGCGGGCGTCGCCGTGGCGCACCTCGACCCAGATCCGCCCGCGCAGCAGATCGACGCGCCGTTCGCCCCCGTCATAGCGCACGGCGATGGCGCTGCCGCTGTCCAGGATCGCGCGGGTGCCGTCCGGCAGATCGAGGCTGCGCACCTCGCCGACCGATGTGGCGTCGGTGGCCAGCAGTCGCGGCGCCGCCAGCGGGGCTATGAACGCGATGGCCAGGCAGGCGGCGATGGCCGAGCCCCAGGCGGCCGAGACGGGGATGGGGCGCTTGCGGCGCAACGCAACCAGGCGGTCGCCGCGGTTCTCCAGGCTGCGCCACAGGGCGCGAGTGTTCTCGAACGCCGAGCGGTTTTCGCCGCTCGCGGCCAGCCAGTCCTCGAAGCAGGTCATTTCCTCGGCGGTCATCGACCCGGAGGCCAGGCGCACGATCCAGTATTCGGACCGCTCGACCGCGCTGGAGGGAGGCGTGTTGCCGCCGGCCATGGAAGCTTCTCGTTGCAGAGGTGGACTCTCGTCTTAGACGTTTGCGGCGGGGATGGACCCAAGCCGGGCGGCGATGTTCGTCATCCGTCCTCGCGCGCGATCCGCAAGGCGGCCAGTGTGCGGCGAAGATGGTTTTCCACGGTCGTGGTCGAGACGCCGTAGATCGCGGCGATATCGATGATGCGCTTGTCCTCGAAGCGGTTGAGCCGGAACATCGTCCTGCCGGGGTCGGGCAGGGCGTCTAGAGCGTCGAGCACGCGCGTCAGGGCCTGGCGGTCGATCATGCCGGTTTCGGCCGAAACCGATCCGACTGGCCCCCACAGATAGGTCTCGGCCTTGGCCTGGACGCGCTGCCGGGTCGCTTCGGCCCGACGGTGGTCGATGGCGAGGTTGGAGGCCAGCCGGAACAGATAGGCTCTGGGATTGCGGACGGCGACATCCTCGATCTCTTGCACCTTCAGCCACAGCCGCTGCAGCACGTCTTCGGCCGCCGGCAGGCTGCCGACGATGCGTGTCGTGCGTCGCAGCAGAACCGCGTGCTCCGAGGCGAGCAGGGCCGTGAGGGATTGGGCGAGGGAAGGCATGACCCGAGGGTGAATCGCTGTGGGGGTCTTACTAGAGTAATTGAGAATCATTCTCAATGCGGTCTTCAGTTCCGGCCCTGTGTCGTGAGGGGCCGTCGTCGCGCCCTTCAAGGCGCGCCGATGAAGAATTCCACTGGAACCACCAGCTCCAGCTGGTCGGGGCGATCGGCGGGGATGGCGGGCAGAGGCTGGGCGCGCTTGGGCGTCTCGACGGCGGCGCGGTCGAGCTCGGCGAAGCCGGACGACCGTTCCAGCCGGGTCCAGAGCACCTTGCCGCCTCGGTCCATGCGGAAGCGGACATGGGCGACGCCCTGCTGTCGGAGCAATTGGGCGGCGGGCGGATAGCGCCGCTTGCGTTCCAGCGCGGCAAGCACCTGACCCTCCCAGGTGGCGACGGCATTGCTGGCGGCGCGGGGCGCGGCCGGCGCCGGCTGTACGGGCGGTGCGGTGGTTTCGGGCGCGGCAGGTCCCGGATCGGTCGGCGCGGTCGGTCGTGGCGGCGTGAAGAACACCGGCTCGGGCGCGTTGGGCGCTGACTTCACCGGCGGAGGTTCCGGCGGCGTGGGGCGGGCGGCCTGGCGCTCGACCTGTTCCGGGCCGGGCGGAACCTCTCGCGCCGGTACCGGCGGCGAAGCCGTCTCCAGTTCGACCACCATCGGCGCGACCGGCGGCGGAACTGCGAAGGCCGTCTGGAAACCCCGAAACAGCAGGGCGCCGAGCAGGAGCGCATGCAGGCCGATCGAGACTGTTATGCCGACAGCCGCGCGCGAACCGCGCCAACGGGGGCGCGGGTCAGGAGCAGTCGGAGCGTGGACCGCCGGCGCCCAGGACGGCGGCGCGTCCCGCCAGGCCAGATCGTTCGGCTTCACCCTTGCGCGCCCCGCGATGGACGCGAGACCACGTAGGCGGCGCAGAGGCCGATGGCTCCAGCCACGACCAGCAGCAGGGGCCACTTCGGATGGGCGCCCCACCAGAAGATCAACAGGCCGGCGGCCATGCCGGAACACGCCATCAGCTTGGCCATCGGAGGGATCGCGCGATCCCGCCGCCAGGCGTGCAGCGTCGGGCCAAAGCGCGGATGGTCCAGCAGCCAGGCCTCCAGTCTGGGCGATGAGCGTGCGAAGCACCCGGCCGCCATGATCAGGAACACGGTCGTCGGCATCAGCGGGACAAATGCTCCGATGAAGCCCAGGGCCATGCAGGCCAGGCCCAGCAACAGCCAGGCTCGGCGCGCGATGGGGTGGCGCGGGGGAGCGGGCGCCGTGGTCACGGGCTCAGGCGAAGGCGTCATCGACCAATCCACGCACCCGGCGGAAGGCGGCCGCGGCGCCTTGCACGGCGCGCTCGTCTTCGACGTCATCGAAAGGCAGGCCATCGAGGGCGGCGACGAAGGTGCGCCAGTGACGGCCTCGCCCTTCGGGGGCGGCGGCCAGATGGCGAGCGCCGAAGGTCTCGCCCAGGCCTAGAGCGGCCGCCGCTTTCAGCAGAAAGGCCGCCCCGAGGTTGGAGCCTTCCGCCACGTAGAGCCAGCCGAAGGCGGCGGCCAGATCGGTCTCGCCGTCCTGGAACGCTGGCGGGGCATCCGCGACTGGAACGACCTGGCCAAGGTCGAGGATATCCTGAGCGATCAGCGCCAGCCGGCGGCGTTCAGGCAGGTCTGGAACTAGGGCGATCAGCTCCGGGCGGGTGTAGAGCGCGTCGATCTCGCGATGGAACCCGTATTGGGCGCGAAGGAAGCGGCCGAAACGCTCGCGGTCGGCGAACGGCTCCAGCGACATGATCCGGCTGTCCAACTGCTCGTGGGTGGTGTTGGTCAGGGCCTTGAGCCGCTTGGCGCGAGACGGCTCGGAGATCGTGACGTGGGCGTTCATTGGGGGCTCCGAAGCGACGACTGTGCGCGAGGGCTTCGCGATCGCTTCGCATCCGCACTCATAGGCAAGACGGCTCCGGAAAGGCTTCTCCCAACCGGAAATCGTCAATGAGGTCGTCTTTTGCCTGCGATCGCCCCGCCGGCTTGCCGCCAGCGTCCGGAGTAGGTTGGCCCTGTGATCCGCATATATTGATGTCGCGTGGAGGGGCGCTTTACAGCCGGTGGGCCACCGCTTTGGGGAGGTTGCGGCCGTAGGTGGTGTAGAGGCTACATATTCCCAATTTGGGAAGTGTCTTCGATAGAAATATCATTGTTCTTAGTGCTTACTATTGGGCTGTAATCGGCTCGAAATCTGTAAGTGATCATTTGCACAAAGTGAATTTTTACGAGGTTATGGTAAGAATCTGAAATCAATTAACCCCTCTTAAATGTGGGGTTACCTAAGACGGCGCCCGTGTACTAGGTGGGGCGTATAGTATGAGTTTTGCAGTATCGCAGGGTGCGACGCGCGCTCTGGTCATCGCGTCGAGCTCGGTTGTGGCTCTGATCTGGTCCTCGGCAAGTTTCGCGCAGACCGCGCCCAGCCGGACCCTTCCTCAAAACATCGCTCCGACCGTCCAGGAGGCCCAGGGCGAGATCGCCTTGCCGGCCACGCGCCTGACGGCCGCGCCGGCGGGCGCCGAGGCTCTTTCGGTGAGGATCGAGCGCGTGGTGGTCGAAGGCGTCGCGCCTGACCGCGCTGAAGCCGTCGCCGCGCTGACCCGTCCGGTCGAAGGCCGCACCGTCACCGTCGCCGCCCTCTACGAGGTCGCCGCCAAGATCGAGGCGCTCTACGCCCAGGACGGCCGCATCCTGACCCGCGCCACCCTGCCGCCGCAGTCGCTCAAGGACGGCGCGGTCCTGCGGATCGTCGTGGTCGAGGGCTTCATCGAGAGCATCGACGACAGCCGCGTGCCGGCCAAGGTGCGCGGGCCGATCCGCGACCGGCTGGTCAAGCTGATCAACAGGCCGGGCCTCAGCCTGCCGCAGATCGAGCGCCAGGTGCTGCTGGCCGCGCGCGTTCCCGGCGTCAATCTGCGCACGACCCTGGTTCCCGGCGAACTCGTCGGCGGGGCGCGGCTGGTGCTGCAGGTCGAGCACGACGCCGTCGCCGGCGGCCTGGGCGCCGACAACACCCTGTCCAGCGCCTACGACGACTGGAACCTCGAGGCGCGGCTGACGGCCAACTCGGTGTTCGGCGCGGGCGAGCAGTTCTATGCCTTCGGCGCCTCGGCCACCGATCTGGCCCTGACGGGCGGGCATCCCCATCGCCGCATCGTCGGCCTGGGGCTGATCGCGCCGCTGGGCTTCGACGGGGCGACGGCGCAGCTGGAGTACCTGCACGCCGACACCAATCCGATCACGCCGCGCGGCGTGCTGCCGGTGCAGGGCCAGTTCGACCGCATCGTGGCCAAGCTCTCGTATCCGCTGATCCTTGGCCGGCGCGAGATGCTGTCGGTGTCGGGCGGGTTCGAGTGGACCAATGAAAGCCAGGCCGCCCGCGGCTTCGGCGTCGACCTGAGCAAGGACGCCCTGCGCAGCTTCACGCTCGGCCTCGAAGGCGGCAAGGCGATCGGCGCGGCCACCACCGTCTCGTCGCGCATCGACTTCAACCAGGGCATTTCGGGCTTTGGCGCGCGCACGCCGGCCGACGCACGGCTCTCGGGCACGCCGCTGTCGCGTCAGGGCTCCAAGCCCGACTTCACGCGACTTGGCGCCACCGCCAGCCTCGACCGGCGCCTGGGCGGTCCGTTCTCCGCGCGGCTGGTGCTGCGCGGCCAGACCGGCTTCGGCGGCGCTCTGCCCAGCGCCATGCAGTTCTCGCTGGACGGCGGGGAGGGCGTCTCCGGCTTCGACGCCGGCTCGATCAATGTCGACAGCGGCCTGACCGGACGCTTCGAGCTGGCCGCGGAGGCCCCGATCGGCGGCCGCGTCGTGGCGCGTCCCTATCTGTTCGCCGCCGCCGGCCGGGGCTGGCTGGAAAAGCCGACCGTGGTCGAGAAGCCGCGGCCTGACGGCTGGTCGGTGGGCGGCGGCGCCCGCACGACGCTGGCCGAGCGCGTCAATCTGAGCGCCGAGCTGGCGCACGCCAACAGCAACCTGTTCGCCAAAAACCAGACGCGCCTCACGGCCAGCGTCAACGTCGCGTTCTGAGGGGAAGCCAGACCATGCGTATCGCCAACAAGCTTCACCTGATCGCCACGACCAGCCTGACCCTGACCCTGGCCGCGATGGCCAGCCAGGCGGCGGCCCAGAACGCCCTGCCGACCGGAGGCTCGGTGGTCGCCGGCTCCGCCACCATCGGCGGCCAGTCGGGCGGCGCCCAGACCATCACCCAGACCAGCCAGAAGGCCGTGATCGACTGGGCCAGCTTCAACGTCGGCCAGGGTAACAGCCTGACCTTCGTGACGCCCAACGCTGACGGCGCGACCCTGAACCGCGTGACCGGAACGACGGGCTCGACCATCGCCGGCCAGATCAGCGCCAACGGCAGCGTCTATCTGATCAATCCCAACGGCATCCAGATCACCCAGACCGGCGTGATCAACGCCGGCCGCGGCTTCGTGGCCTCGACGCTGGACATCTCCAACGACGAGTTCATGGCCGGCGCCGGCCGCTTCACCGGTACGGGCGGGACCATCGACCACCGGGGCTCGATCACTGTCGGCGCCGGCGGCGTGGTCGGCCTGCTGGGCGGCAGCGTCTCCAGCACCGGCCTGATCATGGCCCCGGCGGGCAAGGTGGTGATCGGCGCGGTCACCCACGCCACGCTCGACCTCAACGGCGGCGGCTTCCTGCAGGTGGCCCTGCCCGAGCAGTCGGCCCTGGCGGCGGACGGCTCCAGCGCCCTGGTCTCGGCCCAGTCGGGCTATGAGGCGACCCGCAACACCGTCAATCTGGACGGCCTGAGCAGCGCCAGCGTGACCGGCCGCAACGGCGACATCGTGCTGGGCGGCAAGATCAGCGTCGATTCCGACGCCGGCGACGCCGGCTCGATCATGGTGATGGGCGCCAACACCCGCGCCAACGGCGAGCTTTCGGCCCGCGCGACGGGCGCGACCGGCAACGGCGGCTTCATCGAGACCTCGGGCAACAGCATCGACTTCACCGGCCTGCGGGTCGACACCCGCGCGGCCAATGGCGCCAACGGCCTGTGGCTGGTCGACCCCCTCGACCTGACGATCGACGCGGCCGCGGCCGCGACCGTCCAGAACGCCCTCAACTTCGGCAACGTCTGGCTGGAAACCTACCTCAGCGGCTGGCCGTCCGGAACGGGCGTGGCCAGCGAAGGTGCGGGCGACATCATCATCAATTCGGCGATCAGCTGGAGCGCCAACACCCTGACGCTGAACGCGGCCAACAGCATCAAGGTCAACGCCGTGCTGACCGCCTCGGGCAGCGCGGGCCTGGCCCTGAACTACGGCGACACCAAGGGCTCGATCGCCGCCACGCCGCTCGCCGGCGCCGGCCTCGACTTCGGCCTGAGCAGCAGCGGTTTCGGCGGCCGGATCGACTTCACGGGCGGCAGCAACAGCTTCGCCGTCAACGGCCAAGCCTACACCATCATCACCGCCCTGGGCGCGGCCGGCTCGACCACGGGCACGGACCTGCAGGGCATCAACGGCGCCCTGGGCGGCTACTACGCCCTGGGGGCCAATATCGACGCCAGCGCCACCAGCGGCTGGGATAACGGCCTGGGCTTCGATCCGCTGGGCGCGACCAATGCGGAAGGCGGCGGCAACGGCTTCACCGGCAGCTTCCTGGGTCTGGGCCACACGGTCAGCAACCTGACCGTCAACCGCACCTCGTCCGCCTATGGCGGCCTGTTCGGCCGCACCGCGGCCGGCGCCTCCATCGGCAATGTCGGCCTCGTCAACGCCAACATCTCGGTCAATGGCGACAGCGCCGTCACCGGCTTCGGCGTCGGCGGCACGGCGGGCGCGCTGGTCGGGGTTTCCTACGGCGCGATCACCCAGAGCTATTCCACGGGCTCGATATCCGCCAACGGCGGGCGCACTCCTGCCCCCTCCGTCGGCGGCGCGGGCGGTGTGGCCGGCGGCCTGGTCGGCAAGTCCTATGGCACGATCACGGGAAGCCATTCCTCCGCCACGGTCTCGGCCGGCGGTAGCGACGGCAGCCTCCAAGGCGGCGCGGGCGGCAAGGTGGGCGGCCTCGCCGGCCAGTCGTACGGCGTGATCTCCGATAGCTACGCGACGGGCGCCGTCGCGGCCAACGGCGGCGCCGGCACCGACTTTACAGGCGGTCTTGCCGGTGCGGGCGGCGTGGCCGGCGGCCTGGTCGCCGAAAGCAACGGCGTGATCACGGGGAGCCATGCGACGGGCGTGGTCTCGGCCAACGGCGGCAGCGCCCGCACCGCCTCCGGGGCCGGCGGCAAGGCGGGGGGTCTCGTCGGGCTCTCCAGCAGCACGATCACGGCAAGCTACGCCACGGGCGTGGTCTCGGCCAACGGCGGTGGCGGCTCTACCAGCGGCGGCAGCGGGGCCATGGGCGGGACGGCCGGCGGCCTGGTCGCCGAGAGCGACGGCGCGATCACGAGAAGCTATTCCACGGGTGCGGTCTCGGCCAACGGCGGCGCTGGTAGCGCGGCGGGTGCGTCAGCCGGCGGCGCGGGGGGCTCCGGCGGGACCGCGGGCGGGCTCGTCGGTAAGAGCCGCAGCACGATCAGCCTGAGCTACGCCACCGGCGCGGCCTCCGCCAACGGCGGCGGCGGCGGCGCGGGCGGAGTGACGTCCAATGGCGGCGCCGGCGGCAGCGGCGGCGTGGCGGGCGGGCTCGTCGGTGACGCCAGCGGCGCGATCGCCCAAAGCTATGCGACGGGCGCAGCGTCCGCCAACGGCGGCGGCGGCGGCAGCAACGCTTACGGCGGGATTGGCGGCGCCGGCGGCGCCGGCGGCGCGGGCGGCAAGGCCGGGGGCCTGGCCGGCCTGGCCAGCGCCGACATCGCGCAAAGCTACGCAACGGGCCGAGTGTCCGCCGCCGGCGGCGGCGGCGGCAGCTCCACGATGTTGATCGGCGCGCAGAACGTCACGGTGTACGGCGCGAGCGGCGCCGCGGGCACGGCCGGCGGCCTGATCGCCGTGGCCTCGGCCGGAACGATCGAGGCCTCGTACTGGGATCGTTACGCCAGTGGTCAGGCCTTGGGCGTGGGCTCCAACACCGGCGCGACCGTGACCAGCCTGGCCTCGGTCACCTCCGACGCGGCGCAATGGAACGCCGCCGACTACATCTACAACGCCTCGGCCTGGTCGATGCTGGCCACGGGCGCGACCAGCGACATCGACCTTACCGGTGGCCAGGCCCTGACCTGGCGGATGTACGAGGGCTTCACCACCCCGATGCTGAAGGCCTTCCTTAAGCCGGGAACCGTGGCGGTCAGCGTCGGTGACGCCACCGCCGTCTACAACGGCACTAGGCAGTTGGTCAGCGCGACGGTCACCGCGCCGAACGGCGTCGACACCAGCCTGATCCTGGGCGGCGGCCGCGGTCGCGATGTGGGCTCGTACGCCACCGGCGCCTATTCGACCCAGCAGGGCTATGACCTGATCGTCACCGGGACGGGCACGCTGACCATCACGCCCAAGGCGCTGACCATCAGCGGCGGCACCAGCACGCTGACCTATTCCGGTTCGGCCTTCGGCAACGGCTATGTCGTCAGCGGCCTGGTCAGTGGCGACTACATCAGCAGCATCGTCGGCGGCGCCATCGGCACCAACGCCGGGACCTATCTGGACAACCTGTCGGGCGCGACCGGCAACGGCCTGTCGAACTACAACATCACCTATGTGAACGGCAGCCTGACGATCAACCCCAAGGCCCTGACGATCACCGGCACCAATGTCAGCGGCGTCTACACCGGCTTGGAAAAGAGCCACAACGTGGTCGTCAGCGGCCTGGTCGGTCGCGATACGGTGACCTCGGTCGAGGGCATAGCCAAGGCGACCAACGTCGGCAGCTATGCCGACAACCTGTCGGGCGCGACCGGCAGCGGCCTGTCGAACTACAACATCACCTACGTCAACGGCAGCCTGGCCATCACGCCCAAGGCCCTGACCATCACCGGCTATGTCAGCTATCGGGACTATAGCGGCGCGGCCCAGACCAACGGCTTCACCACCGACGGCCTGGTGGGCGGCGACACCGTGACCAGCGTCAGTGGCCAGGGCAGCGGGACCAACGTCGGGACCTATTACGACAGCCTGTCGGGGGCTGTCGGAACTGGCCTGTCGAACTACACCATTACCTACCAAGGCGGCGCGCTGATCGTCTTGCCCAAGGCGCTGACCATCACCGGCAACACCGGCTCGGCGACCTACAGCGGCGCGGCCCAGACCAACGGTTTCACCACCGACGGCCTGGTCGGCTCCGACGCGGTGACCTCGGTCGTGGGCCTGGGCGCTGGGACCAATGTCGGGACCTACACTGACAGCCTGTCGAACGCAGTCGGCAACGGCCTGTCGAACTACACGATCACCTACGTCGACGGCGCCCTGGCCATCACGCCCAAGGCCCTGACCATCAGCGGCGGCGTCGGTTCGTCGATCTACAACGGTTC
>CBINOL010000056.1:0-30320 GCA_966252285.1 uncultured Caulobacter sp. | reverse complement strand
CGGGCGCTCGTTGTTCCTCGAAGGGCTGGAGGAACAGGTCGCGGCGCGTTCGGAAGGGTTCGCGGTTGCCTCGCTCTTCTTTCAGATCTTGAGGATTCACGGGCGAATGCTGCTGGCGACCTCGTACCGGACCGCTGGGTGGTCCGCGTCCGTCACGGGGCCGAACCAGCCGTTGTAGTGCTCCGTGGTGTGCAGGGGCTGCGCGCAATCGCCGACGTAGTGGCCGAGCACGCCCATCGCATAAACGATGTTGGCCTGCGCGTTGGCGATCTCCTCCGCCGTGCCGCCCATCTCCTGGAAGGCCTTCAGCACGGCGACGGACGAGCGGAGCTTGTGCGTCCACTCGGTGATGACCCAGGGAAGAAATCCCGGCCACTGGCGCGTGCCGTCCCCCTGGTGCCGGCCGCGGGGGCGGGGCGCCCCCTCGACGGTGAACGAGAGGCCCTTCTCCTGCGCGCGGCGACGCATCATCTCGACGCCGGGCCGCAGCGTCTGGTCGAGATTGAACGAGCGCTTCTCCAGCTGCAGCTGGCCGGCCTCGATCTTGGAGACGTCCAGGAAATCCGACACCAGCCGTTCCAGCGTCGCGCCCGAGTCTCGGACCAGGGCGATCATCTCGGCCTGCTCGGGGCTGAGCGTGGTGCGCGACAGGGCGTCGACGATGCCGATGACGCCGTTCAGCGGCGTGCGGATCTCGTGGCTGATATTGGCCAGGAAGTCGCTCTTGGCGCGGTTGGCGGCTTCGGCCGCCGCCTTGGCCTCGATCAGCTGACGCTCGGCCGCCACCCGGTCGGTGACGTCGCGCGCCACGCCGTAGATGCGGTCGCCGGCCCGCTGGGCGCGCCATTCCAGCGTGCGGTAGTGGCCGTCGGCGTGGCGGTAGCGATTGATGAAGCCCCGGACCGGATCGCCGTCCTTGCGGTTCTCGACCTCGACCACGCTGTCGCGCGTGCCGGGCATGTCGTCGGGATGGACGAGACGCAGCAGGGGCTGGCCTTCCATGTCCTCGGGGCGATGGCCCAGCTTGGTCTGCCACGACCGGCTCGCCTTCAGCACCGTCCCCTCGAGATCACGGATGATCAGCAGGTCGAGCGAGACCTCGAAGAAGGTGCTGGCGTCCACGAGCAAAGCGTCGCGAGCCGATGTCTCAGCCATTGATCCAAGTCCCCGAAACGCCGACTAGAGTTCAGCCTAGCGCATCAAGGTTAAATTCCAATATCCGCAACCTATTGCACGTGAAGTCGCGTAAATGGGTTCTTTATTCTGAATGCTCTTTTGGCGATAGCTGAATTGAGTTTCGGTATTCCGAAGTATCGGGCGGCGAGGGGTTAGATCCCCGTCGCCCAGCCCTTGGCCACATAGGCCGCCGCCACCGCCTCGGCCACCTTGATGCCGTCCACGCCCGCCGACAGGATGCCGCCGGCATAGCCCGCGCCTTCGCCGGCCGGGAACAGGCCGGCGGTGTTGAGGCTCTGCAGGTCCTTGCCGCGCGTGATGCGGATCGGCGAGGAGGTGCGGGTCTCGACCCCGGTCATCAGCACGTCGGGGTGGTCGTAGCCGGCGATCTGGCGGCCGAACACGGGCAGCGCCTCGCGCATGGCCTCCAGCACGAACGGCGGCAGGCATTCGGCCAGATCCGTCATCTTGACGCCCGGCTTGTACGAGGGCGAGACCTCGCCCAGGGCTTCCGACGGACGGCCGGCCAGGAAGTCGCCGACCTTCTGGGCCGGGGCCTTGTAGTCGCCGCCGCCGGCGGTGAAGGCCAGGCTCTCCCACTTGCGCTGGAACTCGATGCCGGCCAGCGGGTGGCCCGGATAGTCGCGCTCGGGATCGATGGCCACGACGAAGCCGGAGTTGGCGTTGCGCTCGTTGCGCGAATACTGGCTCATGCCGTTGGTCACGACGCGGTTCGGTTCCGAGGTCGCCGCCACGACCGTGCCGCCCGGGCACATGCAGAAGCTATAGACCGTGCGGCCGTTGGAGCAGTGGTGCGACAGGCTGTAGTCGGCCGCGCCCAGGTCCGGGTGGCCGGCGCAGGCGCCGAAGCGGGCCTTGTCCATCCACGACTGCGGATGCTCGATGCGCACGCCGATCGAGAACGGCTTGGCCTCGATGTGAACGCCGCGATCGTGCAGGGTCTGGAAGGTGTCGCGCGACGAGTGGCCGACGGCCAGCACCACGTGCTCGGTCTCCAGATACTCGCCGGTCGACAGGCGAAGGCCCTTGAGCTTGCGCTGGCCCTCCTCGCCCGCCTCGATCTCGAAGTCGGTGACCCGGTGCTGCCAGCGGTACTCGCCGCCCAGGCTTTCGATCTGGGCGCGGATATTCTCGACCATGTGCACCAGGCGGAAGGTGCCGATGTGCGGGTGGGCCTCGGTCAGGATCTCTTCCGGCGCGCCGGCGGCGACGAACTCCTCCAGCACCTTGCGGCCCAGGAAGCGCGGATCCTTGATCTGGCTGTAGAGCTTGCCGTCCGAGAAGGTGCCCGCGCCGCCTTCGCCGAACTGGACGTTCGATTCCGGGTTCAGCTCGCTCTTGCGCCACAGGGCCCAGGTGTCCTTGGTGCGTTCGCGCACCACCTTGCCGCGGTCGAGGATGATCGGCCTGAAGCCCATCTGGGCCAGCACCAGCCCGGCGAACAGGCCGCAGGGGCCGGCGCCGATGACCACCGGGCGCGGGCCGTCGAAGCCCTCCGGCGCGCGGGCCATGAAGCGGTAGTCGGTGTCGGGCGTCGCTCGCACCTGGCTGTCGCCCTTGCAGCGCTCCAGCACGGCGGCCTCGTCGCGCAGGGCGACGTCGACCGTGTAGACCATCAGGATCGCGGATTTCTTGCGGGCGTCGTGGGCGCGCCGCCACAGCTTGACCTCCAGGAGGTCGGCCGGCTCGACGCCCAGGCGCGCGCAAATGGCCGGAGCCATGGCCTCCGGCGGATGGTCCAGGGGCAGCTTCAGTTCGGAAAGACGCAGCATGGCGCGGGTTTAGCCGGTTGGGGACGCGTGCGCCATGGGGGAGGGGCTCCCCTTATTTCCCGTCATTCCCGCCCTTGTGGCGGGAACCCCTGGTTCCGTTCGCACGTGAGGCGCAAGCGGATCGCCAGCGATCCGCCCCGCTCTCCCTTGCGGCCGAGAGAGGGTTTCCCGCCACAAGGGCGGGAATGACGGGAGAAAAGAGAGAGAGAGAGAAGCGGGGGCTTACACCGCCAGCCGCTTAAGCCGCTCGCGCAGGTCCACGAGCTCGGGCAGCGGCGTGTCCAGCTTGCAGAAGAACTGCTCGGCCACGGTCAGGGCCTGGTCGCGCATGGCGTCGCCGGCGTCGGTCAGCGAGATGATCACCCGCCGCTCGTCGTCGGGATCGCGGCTGCGGGCGATCAGGCCCGCGCCTTCCAGCCGCTTCAGCAGAGGGGTCAGGGTGCTGGATTCGAGATCCAGCGCCTGACCCATCTCGCCGACGGTGCGCGGGCTGTGCTCCCACAGCACCAGCATGGCCAGGTACTGCGGATAGGTCAGGCCCAGGGCGTCCAGCAACGGCCGGTACAGGCGCGTGACCCGGTTGGCCGCGCTGTAGAGGGCGAAGCAGAGCTGGCGGTCGAGGCGCAAGACCTCGACCGCTTTGTCCAGGGCTTTGTCGGCGTCCGAGGTCATGCAGCCTTTACGTTGAGGGCGACATCGATGTTGCCGCGGGTAGCATTGGAATAGGGGCAGACCTGGTGCGCCGTGGCAACCAGGGCTTCGGCTTCTTCCTGCGAAAGACCCTGGGTTTCGACGTCCAGCGCCACTTCCAGCTTGAAGCCGACTTCCTGCGCGGCCAGGCCGACGACGCCGGTGACCGTCGAACTGGTCAGCGGGATCTTCTTCTGGCGGGCCACGAAGGCCATGGCGCTCTGGAAGCAGGCCGCATAGCCGGCCGCGAACAGCTGCTCGGGATTGGTGCCGTCTTCCTTGCCGCCCAGGGCCTTGGGCATGGCCAGGCGCACGTCCAGCAGGCCGTCGTCGCTGCGGACGCCCCCTTCGCGACCACCGGTGGCCGTGGCGCGGGTTTGATAGAGAGTGCTCATCGGTTCGCTCCTGCGATTGAATTGGTGAGAACGATTTAATCGCGCGCGATATAACTTCAAGGGCGTCGCCGCGAATTTTTCGTCGCGCCCGAACGGCTGCTGACACGCACGGGACGGTCGCCGTCATCAGGGCCTTGATCTTGACGGTTCCGGCGAGCCAGTTTCGCCGCCAACAACAAGGGGGAGGGGCGAATGCGATACTTGGTTTTGACGCTCGGCCTGGCGGCGGCCGTGGTTCTGTCCGGTCCGGCCTGGACGCAAGGGGCCGCGTCGAGCCTCGACACCGCCGACGTCGACCTCTTCTACCGCCTCTATGACGCCACGAGCGGCCGCCCGAGCGCCGAGCAGCTTCAGGCCGGCTATATCGACGCCGGCTCGCCGGGCCTGCGCACCTTCTTCACCGCCCGCCGCACCACGGCGACCCGGCTGGCCGAGGCCATCGCCGCCCGCCCGGAACTCTATCAGAAGGCCCGGGCTTGCGCCGATCTCCTGCCCAAGGTGAAGGGGCGGGTCGACACGGCCTTGGCCAAGTTCACGACGCTCTACCCGCAGGCGCGCGTGCCGTCGGTCACCGTCGCGGTCGGTCGCGGCAAGCCGGTGGCCATCGGCAGTCCGGTCACCGGCGTCCAGGTCGGGCTCGAGGCCCTGTGCGCCACCGAGTTCATGAACCCCGACACCGAAGGCCGCTTCGTCGGCGTGCTGCTGCACGAATACGCCCACGCCCAGCAGAACCCGCTGCTGACCGAGAAGGAAAATCCGACCGTGTTGGAGGCGGCGCTGGTCGAGGGCGGCGCCGAGTTCGTCACCGAACTGCTGATCGGCCGTCCCGCCTATGTCTATTTCGAGCCCCTGACCAAGGGCCGCGAGCGCGAGATCGAGACCGCCTTCGCCGCCGACCTCGACAAGACCGATCTGTCGGCCTGGTTCTACAACTCCACGCCCGAGAAGCCCGCCGATCTCGGCTACTGGACCGGCTACCGCATCGCCAAGGCCTACTACGCCAACGCCAGGGACAAGCGGGCCGCCCTGCGCGAGATCCTCACCGTGTCCGACGCCCACGCCTTCCTCGCCGCCAGCGGCTGGAAACCGGGCATGACGCTGGAGTGAGGGCGGGGCCCGATCGTTCGCCGGCGCGGCGAGCGGCTAGTCGCCATAGGGATTGGGGTCGGGGTCCGGGCCAGGGTCCAGGTCGAGCATGTGCGGCCCGGGGTGTCCGAGGGTCACCCAGAAGTCGTTCGCCTTGAAGGATCGCGCCGCCTGTCCCAGCGGCGACCTGATGTAGCGCCAGAGGCCGTACATGTTCGCGGGGTTCCAGGCGGCGAACACGTCCGCGATCTGGCTTTGGGTCTTCCAGGCGTTGTCGTTCTGGGTTTTGACGACGAGCAGGCTTCGCTCGAGGCATCCGCGCACCAGGTGCGGCTCGCCCAGATAGGTCAGGATGATCGCTCGTATGGACGCGATGTAGATCAGGGCCTGGGCGGCCTGGAACCTTTGCGATCCTTTCAACTGCCCTTCGTACTTCGCTTCGGCGGCTTCCAGGTGGTTCAGCGTGGACCAGTAGACGGCTCTCTTGTCGATCGCGTGATCGACCTGGGCCAGGGAGTTCTGTGCCGCGACCAGATCATATCGGGCGAGGAGGGAGGCGAGATCCTCCTTCATGAATTGTCTGATCGTGTTGATCGTCTTGGCGGCTCCAACCAGATCCATGGCCGAGGCTCTCTTCCGAACAGGTTGCGTGCTCGCCATAAAGTTGTCGGAGTCCTCGCTGTAGGCAATGGGCGAGGCGGCTAGGGTCCGCCCTTCGGCACCACTTGCTCGCCGGGCCGCTTCGTGTCCCACTCTGCGGGTCGGGGCGCTGAGGAGGTGAGGCCATGTTCAGGCTCATGCCGCTGTCGGTGGCCGCCGTCGTGCTCGTCGTTCCGGCCGCCGCCTCGGCCGATCCGGGCTGGAGCGCCTACGACACCGATCAGGCGATCAGCATCACCGGCCCGATGACGGATGTCTCGTGGGGCGAGCCGCACGGCGCGGCCCGGGTCCGCCACGGCGGCGCGCTCTGGGACGTGATCCTGGCCTCGGCCGCCCGCATGGAGGCGCGAGGCCTGTCGAAGGAGATTCTGGCCTCAGGCCAGGCGGTCACGCTGGAAGGCTATCCCCGGCGCGACGGCGTCGCCGAGCTGCGCATCGAGCGGCTGACGGTCGCGGGGCGGACGGTGGAGCTGCGCTAGGCGGCTCCTTGGCCTGGATCAGGCCGCCCAGGCGGCCGCGAAGCGCTTCAGCTGCGAGCGGGCGGCGCTTTCGTGCACCGCGCCGGTGCGCTCCAGGCGCAGGAAGAGGTCGCCGGCCGAATGGGCGGCGCGGGCCGGCAGGCCCTGGCCGTTCAGCCGCACCAGACCCCGTTCGGCGGCCTTGGTCGAGATCCACACGGTGCGCGGGCCGATGACGGTGTCCAGCTCCACGCGCCCGCCTTCGGCCAGCACCTTGGCGTCGAGGGGCACGGTCAGCCACAGGTCGTGGCCACGGACCATGGCGGCCGGATCGGCCTTGATCCGCACGGTCAGCAGGGTCTCGCCCACGCGCACGGTGTCGCCGTGGCGCAGGCCGGCCGGCAGGGTCAGGCGCAGGCGCCGGCCGCCGACATCGGCTTCCAGCGCGCCGCCGGAAAAGGCGAAGGCCGGCTCGACCTCCAGCACCGCCTGGCTCGGCATGGCCGGCGTCTGCACGGTGGCGGGCGGAAAGCCCAGGCCCGCCGGGGGCTCGACGCCCTGCAGCATGCGATAGGCGGTCAGCACGTCGCGGAACAGGGTCGCGTCGCCGCCGGGACGGTCCGGGTGGGCGCGCTTGGCGGCTTCGCGATAGGCCGCGCGCAGCTCGCGCTCGTCGGCGCCGGGCGCGACGCCCAGGATCGCGCGGGCGGCGGAAAGGGACAGGGAAGGGGCCGAGGCGGCGGTCATGCCGCGACCCTGCGCCGACTTGGTCAACGGGGCGTTAAGTTAAGACTTTAGGTATTGGAACACCATGACCCACAGGCTGGCCGCCAGCACCGACGCCGCGCCGACGCCCCAGGCGATGTTGGAGGCTCTCCAGCCCAGGGGATAGCTGGCCTCGGGGCCTTCGACGTGCGCCCGGGCCCGCAGCGCGCGCAGGCGGCCAAACGACCAGATTGGGAAGGCGACGCACACGCCCACGCGGATCGCCAGCGACAACAGGTCCCAGGCGTTCCACAGCGACGGCCGCGGGTGCAGCGAGATCCACGAGCCGAGATGGGCCAGGCCGATGGTGACGGCCGCCAGGACTTCCAGGCGCGACAGAACGAGGTGGTTTTTGATCTTCACGGGAGATTCTCTTGGCCTGCGCGCCTGGATTGCAGGTTTCCGCGCACGGTCAAGCGCCTGATTGTCAGGCCGACGTCAGGTAGGCGATCAGCGCGAACAGCCCGAAGAACGCCACGACGCCGCCGAGAAGCGCGATCACCGTCCAGGAGCCGCTGCGCCTGTGCCAGGTGATCGGCACGATGGTCTGCGGGCCCTCGGCCTTCGCGCGCCGGGCCCAGGCCAGCGCGTCGCGCGTCAGGCTGATGCAGCCGCAGACGAAGAGCGTTCCATAGATGAGCGCGCTGACCGTCCAGTCCAGCGGCCCGTCCGGCGGATGGGTCGTCATCTTGTCGTGCGTCCAGTAGGCGCAGGCCCCCAGCCACATCAGCAGCGGAAGCCAGGCGAGACGGGCGCGGACGGCGAGAGTCATGCGCGAAAATCTGAAGGGCGCGTACGTAGCGGTCAAGCATGGCTCCCGAGGGCGCGGGGGCCTATATCCACGTCATGACCGACGCCCCGCTGATCCCCGCCTCGCCCAGCGAAGACGACTACGTCGCCCAGGTGGCCGCCGCCACCCCGCCGGCGCTGCTGCCGGAGGGCGACCCGATCCACCTGTTCGGCGAATGGCTGGCCGAGGCCGGCAAGTCCGAGCCCAACGACCCCAACGCCATGACCGTCTCGACGGTCGATGCGGACGGCATGCCCGACTCGCGCATGGTGCTGCTCAAGGACGTCGATAGCCGCGGCTTCGTCTTCTACACCAACCTGCAAAGCGCCAAGGGGCGGGAACTGGCCGCCAATCCCAAGGCCGCCCTGCTGTTCCACTGGAAGTCGCTGCGCCGCCAGGTGCGGGTGCGCGGGAGCGTCGAACCCGTCAGCGAGGCCGAGGCCGACGCCTATTTCGCCAGCCGCGCCCGCCACAGCCAGCTGGGCGCCTGGGCCAGCGACCAGTCGCGGCCGCTGCCCGACCGTCTGGCGCTCGAGCGCCGCGTGGCCGAGATGGGCCTGAAGTACGGCCTCGTGGGCAAGGTGCCGCGCCCCCCCCACTGGTCGGGCTTCCGCATCGTTCCGCAGGTCATCGAGTTCTGGCGCGACCGGCCGTTCCGCCTGCACGAACGCCTGGTCTACGAACGCGTCGACGGCGCCTGGACGACCAGCCGGCTGTTCCCCTGAGGACGTTTCAGTACCCCGAGCAGCGCTGGGCGTAGCTCGGGTCGATGTCGGCGTCGGCCAGGATGCAGGCCAGTTGGCCGACGCGATCGCGCGTCAGCCGCGCGGCCAGCGCTTCGGTCGAGGCCTTGGGCCAGGCGACGGGCGCGAAGGCCAGCCAGGCGTCGCGATAGGCGATCCAGGCCCGCTCGGTCTCGCGCACGCCGTCATGGGTGATCTCGCCGAACTGCGCCTCCTTGCGGGCCGGCAGTTCGCCCATGGCGATGCGGTACACCTCGTTGAGAGATCTGTCGTAGCTCCGATGCTCGCCGGCGCCCGTGACGCGAGCCGCGCCCGAAAGCTGCTCCATCTGCTCGACATGGATGTCGCGGGCGTCTTCCGCGATCCGCAGGGGCACGTCCCGGTTGGCCGCGCCTGGCGGCGACTCGTTGGCCTGGCGGACCTCGATGAACCTGGCTTCTCTCGCCTTCAGCGCCTCGTAGGCCTGGCGGGCCGCTGGCGAGAAACCCTGGGTCAGGACCGCCAGCCGGGCGGCGCGCACCGGCTCGGCGACGCGCGCCTCGTGCGCCACGCAGACCGGCCCGGAGACGTTCGACGCGCCGGGCGACACGTCGGGGCAGTAGTCGAAGGGCTCGTCAGCCGGCCCGCCCCGGCGGCGGACGTCCAGCGCCTGCACCAGGTTGTCGTTGTCGATCGGCGCCCCCCAGACGGCGCAGGCCATGTGGACGGCCAGGTCCAGGTCGCGTCGAGCGCCCTGGCCGTTGGCGTAGATGGTCATCAGCATGCCGGCGCCGGCGAAGGGCTCGTACGGCTTGTCCTGGTTCTGCATCTCGATGATCGCGCACTGCCGGGCGCGCACCGGATCGGCGGCCATGCCGATCCCGTAATAGAGGGCCTCGGACGAGCAGCCCGCGAGGGCCTTGGCCGTCGCCGCGTCGGGCCGGTCTTCGGGCGGCGGGGCGCGGTCGCGCACCGCGCGGCACAGGGCCTGGCTGGCCGCGAACTGCGGTTCGCCGTAGCTGCGGCCGTCCGGCTCGCCGAAATAGCCGTCCTGGGCCGTGAACCCGCACAGGGTGATGGCCGTCAGCGCAGCGGCGCCGGCGGCTCGAAATGTCGTCTTCATGGATTTCCCCCGGAGAACCCGCGCCTAGCGCAGCTGCGCTTCCACCGCCGCCAGCTTGCGCTTGTAGAGCGCGTCGGGACGCGGGGCGCTGAAGGCGTTGCAATAGCGCCTGGCGGCGGCCGCTCGAACCTCGGGGCCGTAGGCCTCCGCTTCCAGGGTCGTGTCGGCGCAGCGGGCCGCGCCCGTTTCCAGGTCGAGCGCCAGTCGCGCTTCGAGCGTGGTGCGCCTGGCCTCGTCGACCTGGCCGGCGCGCGCCTGCAGCCAGGCGATCTGCGGCAACAGGGCGTAGTTGGCCGCCTCGTTCAGGGGCAGGCCGTCGGCGGCCCGCAAGGCCAGGAGCGCGTCGGCCTCGCGGCCGGCGGCGAGGGCCGCGTAGCCCCTGTCGATGGCGGCGCGATAGCGGGTGTCGGGCCCGCCGGCTTCGGGCTGGCGGAAGAGGCCGGCCTCCGGCCCAGCCATGACCGTGACGGCGGGGGCGCTCGCGATGACGGCGAGCAGGGCGGCGAGGACAATGCGGCGCATGGGCGTCCTGCGAGGAATGCCGGGATCGGCGATCGGCAGACTAGCACCTCCGCAAGCGCGTCAAAGTTGCACCAGCGCCACGCTCGACCTTAATCGTCGAGCGTGATCACTTAAGTGCCGTAGCGCGCGAGGAAGGTCTCGACGGCGTCCTCGGCGATCTGGTTGACCGGCCGATCGGGTTGCACCTCGTCGCCGGCCGACAGGCCCAGCACCAGGGTGGCGTGGTCGAGCATGCCCATCAGCTGGCCCGCCGCCCACGACGGCTTGTCGACCTTCAGCTCGCCCGAGGCGTTCAGTTCCTTGACCACCTGGATCGCCGCCCCGCCCAGGGACTCGCGCGCCGCGCCCAGGAAGTGGTCGGCCACCCCTTCGAACCGCCGCCGCTCGGCGGTGACCATCCGGAACATCGCCCGGGTGGCCGGGGTGGCGAAGAACTCGGCATAGGCCCGGGAGAGGGCGGTCAGGCGGGCGCGAGCGTCGCCGACGGCCTTGGCGCTTTCGCGCACCGGCTCGGCCATCGTCCGCACGCTGTCGACCACCACGGTGCGGAACAGCTCGGCCTTGCTGGGGAAATAGGCATACAGGGTGGCGGTCGAGACGCCCGCCGCGCGGGCCACCGCCTCCATGCCGGCGTCCGCGTAGCCTTCCTTGAGGAAGATGTCGCGAGCCGCGGCCAGGATCTCCGCCTTCTTGTGCTCGGACCGCTTCAGTCCGGCGCCGATGAGCATGGGATTCCTCAACATCAGACTGTGATGGTTAAACGCTACTATCGCGTAAGTAGATCGCGCAAGCGTCTGCGAGGACTTGCACCGAACTTTGCGCTATGGGACGCCCGGGCGCCGCCGATCGGGCGGGCGAAGACGAAGGTTGGACGGCGTGATCAAGGACGCGGAAGCGGCGCGCGAACAGGAAGTGGCGGCTTGGCTGGGCGGCAAGGCCGACCAGACGATCGAGACCTCGTGCGCGCGGGTGTTCCTGGTGGGCGAGTCCGCCTTCAAGGTGAAGCGCCCGGTCGACTTCGGTTTCCTTGACTATTCGACGCTGGAGCTGCGCCGCTGGTCGCTGCAGCGCGAGCTGTCCTTCAACCGCGCCGCCGCGCCCGACATCTATCGCGCCGTGCGCCAGCTGACCCGGGCCGCCGACGGCGGGATCGAGATCGACGGCGCCGGCGAGGTGGTCGAGTACCTGCTGGAGATGCGCCGGTTCGACGGCGAAGCCGTTCTGGCCTCGCAGCCCTGGGCCATCGACGACGCCCTGGAAGAGTCGCTGGGCCGCACCATCGCCCAGTTCCACGCCGGCGCCGCGCTGCGCCCGCAGGGCGGCGGCGTCTCGGCGCTGGGCTACACCATCGCCTCCAACGCCAACCTGCTGCGGGGCCTGGCCCCGCGCCTGGGCGCCCAGGCCGTCGAGCGGCTGGTCGAGGAGACGGATCTGGCCCTCAAGCGCCTGGGCCCGCAGCTCGACGCCCGCGCGGCCGAGGGTTTCGCCCGCCACTGCCACGGCGACTTGCACCTGGGGAACATCCTGATCGAGGAGGGCCGGCCGATCCTCTTCGACTGCATCGAGTTCAACGACGCCCTGTCGGACATCGACGTGCAGTACGACCTGGCCTTCCTGCTGATGGACCTGGATTTCCGCCGCCGCCGCGACGCCGCCGGCCGGGTGCTGAACGCCTATCTCGACGAGGCCGCCCGCACCTTCGGCGAGGGCCTGTGGACGGGTCTTGCCGCCCTGCCGCTGATGCTCAGCGTCCGCGCCGCCGTGCGCACCCACGTCTGGGCCTATACCGGCGACGACGAGGCCGCCCGCGCCTATCTGGCCACGGCCATCGAGCACCTGGCCCCCAAGCCGGTCAGCCTGGTGGCCACCGGCGGCCTGTCGGGCTCGGGCAAGTCGACCTTCGCCCGGGTCTGCGCGCCGGGCCTGGGCGCCGCGCCCGGCGCGGTGGTCCTGCGCACCGACGAGATCCGCAAGCGCCTGTGGAACGCGCCGACCCTGCAGCGCCTGCCCAAGGAGGCCTACACCCCCGAGGTCAGCGACAAGGTCTATGACGAGCTGTTCCGCGACGCCGAACTGGTGCTGAAGGCCGGCCGCTCGGTGGTGGTCGACGCCGTGTTCATCAAGCCCGAGCAGCGCGCCCGCGCCGAGGCCCTGGCGACGAAGCTCGACGTCGCCTTCCAGGGCGTCTGGCTGGAGGCCCCCGCCGAGGTGCTGCGCGCTCGCGTCGCGGCCCGCGTCAACGACGCCTCCGACGCCGACGTCGCCGTGCTGGAAAGCCAGCTCACGCGCGACACCGGCGACATCGACTGGCGCCGTGTCGACACCGTCAGCGCCTTCGAGGACGAGGCGAGGGCCCTGGCCGAGCAGATGGGGTGAATCCCTCTCCCCTTGCGGGAGAGGGTGGCCTCCCGGAGGGAGGTCGGGTGAGGGGTCTCTCAGAAACCAAACGCCGCGATGGCGGCCCGGCTGGGTGAAGTCTCTCATGTCTGAGAGACCCCTCATCCGTCATCCTTTGGATGACACCTTCTCCCGCAAGGGGAGAAGGATCCTGAGCCTACCCCACCGCCGCCGCCGGCGGTGGCGTCCGGTCCACCGCCATGGCGATGGCCGAGATCAGGTCCAGCGGCTTGACCGGCTTGCCCAGGTGCTCGTCAAAGCCCAGCTTCAGGAACCGTTCCCGGTCGCCGGCCATGGCCGAGGCGGTCAGGGCGATGACCGGCGTGTTGGCCGCCCCGGCCGCGCCCGAGCGGATCTCCGACAGGGCCGTCACCCCGTCCATCACCGGCATGTTGATGTCCATCAGCACGCAGTCGAAGTGCGAGGCCTTCAGCGCGTCCAGCGCCTGGCGGCCGTCCTCGACCACCGTCAGGTCGACGCCTGCGGCCTCGAGCATCAGCCGCACGACCATCTGGTTCATCGGATTGTCCTCGGCCATCAGCACGCGCGGCGTCGCGCCGTCGTCCTCGACGACTTGAGGCGCGGGCGAGGGCAGGGGCGGGGCCTCGGGGCGGGGCGCGCGCAGCAGCAGCAGGAACCGCGCGCCGCGCTCGGCCGGCTCCAGGCTGAGATCGCCGCCCATCCGCCGGGCCAGGGCCCGGGCGATGGTCAGGCCAAGGCCCATGCCGCCATAGGCCCGCGACACGCTTTCGTCGGCCTGGGTGAAGCTCTCGAAGATCCGTTCGGCGTAGGCCGGGTCGACGCCTGGGCCGGTGTCGGTGATCCGGATCGCCACCGTCTCCAGGCCGTCGGGCGCAGCGCCCTGGCCCGAGACCTCGATGGTCACGCCGCCCACGCGGGTGAATTTCAGGGCGTTCGACAGCAGGCCGCCCAGCACCTGGCGGATGCGGGCCGGATCGGCGTGCAGGCGCTCGGGCGCGGTGGCGTCGATGCGGACGTCCACCGCCAGGCCCCGGACCATGGCCATGTCGCGCCAGGTGTCGGCCACGGCGTGGACCAGGTCGTGCAGGTCGAAGTCGCAGGGCGTCAGTTCGGCGTCGCCGGCGTCGAGACGGGCGATGTCGAGCACGTCGTTGAGCAACTGCATCAGGCTGTCGCCCGAATGGATCATCAGCTCCACATAGTCGCGCTGGCGCTCGTCGAGGTCGGTGCCCTTCAGCGCGTGGGCCAGGCCCAGCAAGCCGTTCATCGGCGTGCGCATTTCGTGGCTCATGGTCGCCACGAACACCGACTTCACGCGCGAGGCGGCCAGGGCGCGCTCCTTTTCCTGCCGCAGGCCGCGGGTCAGCTCGTCCATCTTGCGGGCGGCGGCGCGGTTCAGGAGCATGGCGTTGATGGTGGTCGCCACCAGCATCAGCATGGCCCAGCGGTTGGTCAGCGAGCCCATGCCGTGCGGCGCGTTGGCCAGGAACGGGAAGGCCGCCAGGCACAGCAGCGGCGGGGCGGTGGTGATCGCCAGCAGGCTGATCGGTTGGTGGCGGAAGTTCTGGGTGAAGATGATCTGGCCCGCGCACACCCCCAGGGCCGCCAGCCGCAGATCCTGGTGGGGGAACATCCACAGCGCCACGGCCAGCCACGACCAGACGACGTTGATCGGGATCGAGGCCAGCACGAACAGCGCCCGCAGGCGGTCGGTGGTGGGGCCGGTGAAGCGGCGGATGACCAGCGAGGCCAGGGCCTCGCCCGCCGCCAGCGCCGCGAACCAGCCGGCGGCCATGGCTGGACCCAGAGCGATCCCGACGACCATGGCCACCAGGGCGGCGGAGACCAGACGCGACACCGTCAGGCGGCGCGTGTCGTTCGCCACCTCGTCGAGCCGTTCGTCGGCGCCTAGAGCATCGAGCCAGTGCATGGCCGTGCACCCCGTCCCGCAACCTGGAGCGAACCAGGTCGCGCTGAAGCTAACCGCAAAACGACGTTCTGGGAGTGAACGAGCCATGCGGCCGATCAGCGCGGCCGTGTGGAAGCCTCGATACTCTACGCCTCCGTGCAGATGCGCGCAAAGTGGACCTGCGCCTTTGCTCGCCTGGGGCGAGCCATGCGTTGCGCCGCCGGGCGCGCGCCGCTAGCCTCTCCTGAACAACGATAAGCAGGACGCGGGAGAGCGGTTTCGATGCAAGGTTTGATGCAGCATGGCGCTCTGACGCTCGACAAGATCATCGACCACGCCGCCCAGTGGCACGGCGGCCGCGAGGTGGTCACCCGGTCGGTCGAGGGCCCCATCGTCCGCACGACCTACGCCGAGATCCACGGCCGCGCCAAGCGCGTGTCCAACCTCCTGCTGGCGCTGGGGATCAAGCCGGGCGACCGGGTCGGCACCCTGGCCTGGAACACCGCCCGCCACATCGAGACCTGGTACGGGATCATGGGCATCGGCGCGGTGTGCCACACCCTGAACCCGCGCCTGTTCCCCGAGCAGATCGCCTGGATCGCCGACCACGGCGGCGACCGCGTGATCTTCACCGACCTGACCTTCCTGCCGATCATCGCGGGGATCGTTCCCCGCCTGCCCAAGGTCGAGCACGTGGTGGTGTTCACCGACCGCGACCACATGCCCAAGGACTTCCACCTCGCCGGCGAGGCCCCGCACTTCAAGGGCCTGCTCTGCTACGAGGACCTGGTCGCCGAGCAGTCGGCCGACTGCGTCTGGGGCGGGTTCGACGAGGGCACGGCCGCAGGCCTTTGCTACACCTCGGGCACGACGGGCGACCCCAAGGGGGTGATGTACTCGCACCGCTCGAACTTCCTGCACACCTTCATCACCATGCAGCCCGACGTCATGGGCCTGTCACAGCGCGACGTGATCCTGCCGGTGGTGCCGATGTTCCATGCCAACGCCTGGGGCGTGGCGTTCTCGGCCCCGGCCACCGGCGCCAAGATCGTCATGCCGGGCGCGAAGATGGACGGCGCCTCGATCCACGAACTGCTCGAGACCGAGGGCGTCACCTTCTCGGCCGCCGTGCCCACCGTCTGGCAGATGCTGCTGCAGCACCTGGAGAGCACCGGCTCGAAGATCACCACGCTGAAGAAGGTGGTGATCGGCGGCGCGGCCTGCCCGGAAAGCATCATCCGCGCCTTCCACGAGAAGTACGGCGTCGAGGTTGTCCACGCCTGGGGCATGACCGAGACCTCGCCGGTCGGCACGCTGTCGACCATGACCGACCAGTTGGAGAAGCTGTCCTACGACGAGCAGATTCCCTACCGTCTCAAGCAGGGCCGCCCGCCGATGGGCGTCGAGCTGAAGCTGACCGACGACGACGGCAAGCCGCTGCCGCACGACGGCAAGGCCTTCGGCCATCTGAAGATCCGCGGCCCGATCATCGCCGCCGAGTATTTCAGGGGCGCTGGCGGCAAGATCCTCGACGAGGAAGGCTTCTTCGACACCGGCGACGTGGCGACCATCGACGAGATGGGCTTCATGCAGATCACCGACCGCGCCAAGGACGTCGTCAAGTCCGGCGGCGAGTGGATCAGCACGATCGAGATCGAGAACATCGCCGTCGGCCATCCCAAGGCCGCCCTGGCCGCCGTCATCGGCGTGCCGCATCCCAAGTGGGACGAGCGTCCGATCCTGCTGGTCAAGCTCAAGGAGGGCGAGACCGCCACCAAGGAAGAGTTCATCGACTTCCTGCAGGGCAAGATCGCCAAGTGGTGGATGCCCGACGACGTCGTCTTCGTCGACGAGATCCCGCTGGGCGCCACCGGCAAGATCGACAAGAAGCTGATCCGCCAGCGGATGAAGGACTACGTGCTGCCGACCCTCGGCTCGGCCGCGACGGGTTCGGCCACCCTGGCCGCCGCCGACGGCGCCCAGGCCGCCGTGCTCTACGCCCCCGAGCCGGTCGAGGCGCCGCAGGACGTGGTCGAGGACGAGGCCTCGCAGGCCGAAGCCCTCGTCGAGCCGGTCCACGAGCCGGAAGTGGTCGCCGCGCAAACCGCCGCCGAGACCGCTGCGGAGCCTGTCAGCGTCGAGGCCCTGGCCGCAGCTCTGCCCGATCCCGAGCTGGCGCCGGTCGCTCATCTTGAAGCGGCTGAGCCCGTCTCGCCCGAAGATGTCTTCCCGCACGCGCCCCTCGTCGAGCCGCAGGCCAAGCCCCTGTCCGCCACGCCCGAGGAAGCCTTTGACGCCCCGCCGGTGTTCGTAGCCGAGGAGGCGCCGCTGGCCATGCCGCTCAGCGCCGCCAAGCCGCGCAAGGCCAAGGCGGCTAAGGCCCCGTCGGGCGACAAGGGGGGCTGGGCCGCGCCGATCCTGACCGGTGCGGTGGCCATCGCGCTGGTCCCGGCCGTGTTGGTCGTCGTCGGCGCCCTGGGCGCCAAGACCGGCCTGCTCGACAAGTCCGTGGCCTACGATCTGCTGACCCGCGACCTTGCTCCGGGGATCGCCTGGCTCAGCCTGCTGACCGGCCTGCTGGGCGTGGTCGTGGCCATGATCGGCGGCATCGGGCGCCACTGGCGCCGGGCCTTGCTGGCCCTGGCCATCACCGTCGCCACCCTGGGCGTGTTCTTCCTGGCCACCGGCACGAGCGCCCGCGCCGCCCCGGTCGGCGACGTCGCCACCGACTGGAAGGCGCCCCTGGGCTTCTCGGAGACCGTCCTGGCCCAGCGCGGCGAGGCCGCCGCCCCGGTGCTCGACGAGCCCAGCCTGCCGGTCGGTTCGGAACTGTTCGCCGGCCGCCGGGTGGCCGAGGTCAACGCCGAGACCTGCTCGGCCGCCCGCACCCTGGTGCTGACCCGCACGCCCGCCGAGGCCTACGAAGCCGCCAAGGCCGCGGTCCAGGCCAAGGGCCTGACGCTGGTCACCGACGATCCGGGCGAAGGCCGCCTGGAAGCGACCGGCGCCAGCTTCTGGTACGGCCTGCGCGACGACCTCGTCGTCCGTGTCCGCCCCGACGCCGGCGGCGCCCGGGTCGATGTCCGCTCGGTCGCCCGCGACGAAGGCGGCGACCTGGGCCGCAACTGCGGCCGCGTGACCGGCGTGCTCAAGGCCATCGAGGGCTAGATTTCAAATCCACCCATCCGGGTGTGTGATTTGATACAACCTTTGGGCGTCCGGCGCGGCAAGTTGCATGAGAGCGAACGGGGGAGGCTCTCATGCTCCGCAATGGCAAGGACATCGCCGACGGCGCGGTGATTGAGACGCAGGTCTGCATCGTCGGCTCGGGCCCGGCCGGGATCACCGCCGCCTGGGAGCTTCAGAAGGCCGGCGTGAAGGTCACGCTGATCGAAGGCGGCCCCGACAGCCCAAAGGGCGCGCTCGACCCCACCTGGCCCGACAAGAGCCTGCTCTACGCCGGCAAGGCCGACGGCCAGTTCGCCGAAAGCGAGCCCGACTTTCTCATCCGGCCCTACAACCGCGCGGGCGGCCCCTGGGAGCGCGAGCGGATGTTCGGCGGCACCTCGGCCCACTGGGGCGGGCAGTCGCGGCCGCTCGACCCGATCGACTTCGAGGCCCGTCCGGGCTTTCCCGGCTGGCCGATCGACCGCGCCGAGCTCGATCCCTACTACGCCAGGGCGGCCGAGCTGTGCCTGCTGCACGGCGACGATTTCAGCCCCCAGGCCTGGGCCGAGATCCTCGGCGCCGAGGTCCCCGAACTCACCGGCTTCGACACCACGATCTATCAGTACCTGGGCAAGAACTATCTGAACTTCGCCCTGCGCACCTTCGACGGCGTGACGATCGCCGACAGCGACGCCGACGTGATCGTCAACGCCACCCTGCTGCAGATCGAGCAGCATCAGGGCCGGGTGTGCGGCCTGCGGGTCGCCAGCATGGATGGCGCCGCCGGCGCGCCGAAGAAGGCGACGGAGTTCACCATCAAGGCCGATCTGGTGGTGCTGGCCTGCGGCGCGGTGGAGAACGCCCGCCAACTGCTGCTGTCGGACGTCGGCAACGACCACGACCAGGTCGGCCGCTACTTCATGTGCCATCCGCTGTCGAACGGGCCGGTGCTCAGCGCCAGCGGGGCCTATCTTACCGACGCCCAGACCCGGCTGATGGCCGGCCAGACCCTAAGCGGCAACCGCGCCGTGCCCTGGCAGGATGCGAACGGCGTTCGCGTCTCGGGCCGGTTCTCGCCCACGGCCGACGAGCAGAAGCGCCTGGGCATCGGCAGCTGCTGGTTCTGGGCCAATTACGGCCAGTACTATTTCGAGATGGCGCCCAACCCCGACAGCCGGGTCACCCTGGCCGACACGGTCGACCCGGTGTTCGGCCAGCGCCAGACCCACATCACCTGGCTGCTCAGCGACCGCGACGAGGCGACCTACACCCAGACGACGGCGCTGTTCAAAGCCGCGGTCGAGGAACTGGGCGGCGACGTCTACTACCAGCCCTGGCCCGCCGTGAAGGAGGGCCTCACCGTCAACGGCCACCACATCGGCACCACCCGCATGTCGGCCGATCCGGCGCAGGGCGTGGTCGACGCCGACCTCAAGGTGCACGGGCTCGACAACCTCTATGTCGCCGGCTCGTCGGTGTTTCCCTCGACCGGGATCTCCAACCCGACCTTCACGATCATCACCCTGTCGATCCGCCTGGCCGAGCACCTGCGGGGCAGGGTGGGGGCGCCCTGACCTGGCGGCGCGATTTCAGCGCGGAGTCAGGTCCATGGCGACGATGGACCAGAAGTATGCCGCCTCGTCGTCGCCCTCGGCGCGGGCCGTCTCTGAAAGGCGCTCGGCGCGACGATAGGCGTTGAAGCCGTAAGTCTGTTCCAGTTCGTAGGACTTTCGGCTCACCTCGATCCGGAAGTCAGGGTCGTTCAGCAGGTCGTGCGTCATGGCGCGGCCTGATCGCTTCCCGGCAGGGTCACAGTGAACACCGAGCCTTCGCCGACCCGGCTGCTCACCGTGATCTCGCCGCCCATTTGACGCGCCAGGCGGCGTGAGATCGCCAGCCCCAAGCCCGTGCCGCCGAAGCGGCTGGCCGCGCCCGGCGCCTGCTCGAAGCGCTCGAAGATCCGCTCCAGCTGGTCGGCGGGAACGCCCACGCCGGTGTCGGTGACGGTCATCACCAGATCGCCGCCGCGCGGAGCGATGACCAGGCTAACCTGGCCCAGTTCGGTGAACTTCAGGGCGTTGCCCAGCAGGTTGACCAGGATCTGGCGCAGGCGCGAGGCGTCGCCGCGCACCGTCGGCAGGGCGCCGGCGATCTCGGCGGTCAGCGCGATCTCCTTGGCCTGGGCCCGCTCGGCGAACAGCTCGACGGCCGAGCGCGCCACCTCGGCGACGTCGATAGGCTCGTCGGTCAGGTCGGCGGCGCCGGCCTCCAGCCGCGCCAGGTCCAGCACGTCGTTGACGATGGTCAGCAGCTTCTCGCCGGCCGACTTGGCCTTGCCCGCCAGCATCCGCTCGCGCTCGGGCAGGTTGGGAGAGGCGGCCAGCAGGCCGTTGAAGCCAATCACGCTGGTCAGCGGCGTGCGCAGTTCGTGGGTCATGTTGGCCAGGAACTCGCTCTTGGCCTCGGTGGCGGCCTGCGCCCGGCGGGTCAGCAGCTCGTTGCGGGCGTTGAGCAGCCGCAGGTCCATCTCGGTGACCACGATCTGGGCCAGGGCCTTCAGTCGCCGCTTTTCCTCGGCGGTCAGCGGCGGGCGCGGCCGCTGGTCGATGACGCACAGCGCCCCCAGCCGATGGCCGCTGTGCAGCCGCAGCGGCGCGCCGGCGTAGAAGCGGATGTTGGGATCGTCGGTGACGAAGGGATTGTCGCGGAAGCGGTCGTCGCCCTCCGGATCCAGCACCTCCATCACCTCGTCGGACTCGATGGTGTAGTGGCAGAAGGCGTCCTCGCGCGGCGTGCCGCCCGGCTCCAGTCCGACGATCGACTTGATCCACTGCCGGTCGGCGTCGATCAGGGTGACGGCGGCGATCGGCGTGTCGAACAGTTCGGCCGCCAGGGCGGTGATCCGGTCGAACGCGGCCTCGGGCGGCGTGTCCACCAGGCCGTACTCATGCAGGGCCGCCAGGCGCGCGGTCTCGTCGCTGGTGAACATGAAGTCTTACGCCGCTCGAACTCGGCGCGGGGGAGAGCGCCGAGGCCATTTCAGCAAGGGCGGCGGCCTGTGTCGAGTATCGGACCAGCAGCGTTGCTGCGCGGTCCCGCGTGGAGACCGCGCAGCGCTCGCAATTCAGCCCCTGGCCAGCGCGCTGGCCGTCTTGCCGTCGTACTGACCGCCGAAGCTGGTCTTCAGGTGGGCCATGATCGCCCCGACGTTGGCGTCGGGGTTCTTGGCCCGGAAGTCGTCGATGGCCGCGCGCAGTTCGGCTTCAGACATCTGCTTGGGGCCATACGAGGACAGGATCGCCAATTCGGTCTCGGCCGCCTTGGTCCGCTCGTCCACCTTCGACGTATCGCCGCCGGCTTCGATCAGGCGCGCGCGCTCGGTCGCCAGGTTTTCCAGCGTCAGCTTGGTGTTCTTGGCGAACTTCGCGACGGTGGCGACGACCTTTTCGTCGGTGACCTCGGTCACGCCGCGCTTGAATTCCTCGGTGGTGATCTGCGTGGCTTCACCGATCAGGGTGGTGAGCACGTCGGCCTTCAGGCGGTCGCTCACCTTGCGCGCCGCCAGTTGGTCAGCCTTGAGCTCGTCGAGCAAAGCCATGTCGTCGTCCTTTCGGTTCACTCTCTTGGATAGTGCTGTAGGTCATGATGACCGCGGCTCTTTCAAGAGCGGGCGTAGGTCGTTCCGCCACAACGACATTGCAAGGGCTACAGATACTTCATCCACGGCTGTCTGCTGGCCCGCTTGACCGGACCGAACCAGCGGCAGGCGTACCAGCAAGGAACCGCGACCAGCGCCGCCAGAAGCCAGATCGAGGCCACGCCCGGCAGGCTCCACACCTCGCCCTGGTTGGGACCCAGCACGGCGACCGCGGCCAGTTGCAGCAGGTGCAGGGCGTAGAGGTGGATCAGGTAGAAGAACAGCGGCGCGCCGCCCAGCACCGCCAGCCATGACACCAGCCGCGCCGGCGCCTTCTCCAGCCCCGCCAGCAGCAGGGCGCCCAGGCCCAGGGTCAGCAGCAGGAAGTCGGCCGACGGCGGGTACTTGGTGACGTTCAGCCAGCTCATCACGGTGCGGATCGGGCTGGAGCCGACGACCCACGGCGTCTCGCCATAGCCGTTCAGGCTGCGCAGGATCACCAGCAGCGCCAGCGCCCCGAAGCCGGTCATCAGCAGACGGTTCCTGCGATCTCGCCAGGCGCCGACGAACCAGGGGCCGACGCCGAAGCCCAGGGCCGCCACGCCGATCCACGGCAGCAGCGGATAGGAGGTGCGGGCCCGCGCGCCCCACGGCAGGTCGATGAAGCCCCGGTCGTGCAGGATGGCCCAGATCGCGTGGCCCGGCTGGCCTTGGGGGATGCTGATCGGGTCCAGCAGGTTGTGGCCCAGCACGATCACCAGGCCCAAGGCGACCAAGGCCGCGCGGGGCAGGTGAACCAGCGCCGAAAGCGCGATCATCGACAGGCCGATCGCCCAGATCACCTGCAGGTAATAGGTCCTCGGCGTCAGGTCGAAGGTCCAGGCGAAGCTGACGAAAGTCAGCTCCAGGAACACCAGGAAAAGGCCCCGCTTGAACAGGAAGCCCGAGGCGGCGCGGGCGATGGCGGCGGGATCGTTCCCGCCGGCCTTGCGGCCATAGAGCCAGGCGGCCAAGCCGGTCAGCGCCACGAACACCGGCGCGCACAGATGCGCCGCCAGCCGGGTGAAGAATAGGGACGGCGCCGTCGCCTCCACGTCCATCGGGTCGGAGACCTGGGCGTGGATGAAGAAGAACTCCCGCACGTGGTCGACCATCATCAGCAGCATGACGAGGCCCCGCAGGGCGTCGATGGCGGCGATCCGGCCTGTGGAAGGCGCGGGGAGGGCGGTGGAAACGGGGACGGTTGACAGCATCACGGCTGCGGCATAGCTGATATGAAATAACATTACAAACGGAGTTGATCTCTTGCCCCTGTCGTGGAGCTGCGTCAGCGCATGCCTGCTGGCCCTGTCCGCCGCCGAGCCGCCGGAAACCGTTCCGGCCGCCGAGACGGAGCCCCACGCCGTGGGCGAGATCGTCATCCTGGGCCGACGCGGCGCGGCCCGCGACGTCACGCTTGGCGCGGGCGAGATCACCCAGGCCACCTCGCCCTCCAGCCGCTCGGTCGAGCGTGACCTGCTCGACGCGGTCGGGGCCGGACGCCTGGCCGACGCGCTGGAGCTGACCAGCGGCGTCTCGCAGCAGAACAACCGCGGCGGCTTCCTCGACAACTTCGCCATCCGCGGCTTTCTCGGCACGCCCGACGGCGGGGCCGAGTATTACGTCGACGGCTTCCTGGCCAATCGCGGCCTCGCGCCGCCGCGCGATCCGGCCACGGCCGAGCGCGTCGAGATCCTCAAAGGCCCGGCCGGCGCCCTGTTCGGCGATATCGATCCGGCCGGCCGGGTCAACATCGTCTCCAAGACCCCGCAGTTCGTGCGCGGCGGTCACGTGGCCGCCACCGTCGGCTCGTTCGGCCTGCGCCGGGGCGAGATCGACTTCACCGGCCCGCTCTCCGACACCCTGGCCGCGCGGCTGGTCGTGGCCGAGGAGCGCAGCGACGGCTGGCGCGACCATGTCGACCTGCACCGCCGCGCCGTCGCCCCGTCTCTGACCTGGCGGCCCACCGACGCCCTGCGCCTGACCTATGTGGGCGAGTTCACCGTCTTCGACGCGCCCTTCGACCGGGGCGTGCCGGCCGTGAACGGCGATGCTTTGGCCATCCCGCGCTCGCGCTTCTTCGGCGAGCCGGGCGACGGGACCACCCGCTTCCGCAACGAGCGCCACCAGCTGACCGGCGAGTACGAACTGTCGCCCGACTGGCGGCTGACGGCCGGTTTCGCCTATCGCACCGGCGACATGCACGGCTTTTCCAGCGACCAGTCGCGGCTGGTCGGCCGCCAGCTGTGGCGGCAGCGGCGCGAGCGCGACTATGCGGTGGAGGACGTCTCGGGCCGCATCGAGCTCGACGGCCGTCTGGGCGCGCACCATCTCAATGTGGGAGTGAAGGGCTACACCCTCGACTACAGCGAGTTCCTGCTGCGCCGGAACCCGACCGCGACCGCGCCGCACGCCATCTCGATCGACGACCCGGTCTATGGCGGCCAGGCCTTGCCGCTGTTGCCCTTCACCGACAATCGCGAGACCCGGCGCGTCACCACCCTCTACGCCCAGGACCTGTGGCAGGTTTCCTCGCGCCTCAGCCTGCTGGCCGGCGTGCGGGTCGACGACTACCGCCAGACCGTGCGCAACAACCGCACCGGCGCGGTTGGGCGCGGCGAGGGCTCGCCCGTCGACTATCGCCTGGGCGCCCGCTACCAGCTGACCGAAGCCCTGACCGCCCACGCCAGCTTCGGCCGCTCGTTCCTGCTGAACTCGGGCACCGGCCGCACCGGCCAGGGCTTCGCGCCCGAGAAGGGCGAGGGCTGGGAGCTGGGCCTTTCGGGCCGCTGGCCCGGCGTCGACCTGGCAGTGGCGCTGTTCGACATCGAAAAGCAGAACATCCTGGCTAACGATCCCGTCGACGCCAGCTTCCTGGCCCCCGTCGGCCAGCTGACCAGCCGGGGCGTCGAGTTCGACGGCTCGTTCGAGGTCAGCGCAGCCTGGCGCGTGGTGGTGAACTACGCCTGGACCGACGCGAAAGCCGACGACACCGCCTTCGCCAGCGACGCGGTGCTGAACGTGCCCGAGCACTCCGGCGGCGCCTTCGCGGTCGGAACCTTCGACCGGTGGTCGCTGACGGTGGGCGCCAGCTACATGGGCGATCGGGCAGGGGCCCTGGACGGCTCGGGCCTGATCCTGCCGTCCTACTGGAAAGCCAAGGCGGCGGTGGAGTACGCCGTCACGCCCAGGATCGACCTGCGCCTCGAGGTCGACAACCTCTTCGACGAGCACTACGCCCAGAGCTCCTACAGCCCCGTCTGGATCTTCCCCGGCGCGCCCCGCACCGTGCGCGCGACGGTGAAGGCGCGGCTGTAAATCTACGGCCTCAAGAGCCCGTCATCCCGGAAACGGCGAAGCCGTTATCCGGGACCCAGGAGGCTGGGCGCGGCGTCAAGCTTCGCCGCCCAGCCGATACTCGCTGTCCAGCCCCGGCGGTCCGTCGCAGACCACCCGGCCTTCGCGCACCAGCAGCACCAGGTGCGCCAGCATCGACAGCGCGGCGGCCGGGTGCAGGCGCGGATCCACCGCCGCATAGAGCACCGGCACGATCGTCTTGATCCGCGCCGGACCGCCGGCCAGCGCGGCCAGCACCTGGGCTTCCCGCGCCCGGCGGTGGTCGACATAGGCCTGCAGGAACGGCGCGACCTCGCGCACCGGCGAGCCGTGGGTCGGCCATAGGGTGTCGAAACCCCGGGCCTGGATCTTTGCCAGGCTTGCGAAATAGTCGCCCATGTCGCCGTCGGGCGGGGTGATCACCGTCGTCGACCAGCCCATGACATGGTCCCCGCTGAAGAGGGCGTTCTCCTCGTTCAGCGCGAAACACACGTGGTTCGAGGTGTGGCCCGGCGTAGTGATCGCCTCCAGCGTCCAGCCGGGACCTGCGAAGACGTCGCTGTCGGCGATCACGATGTCGGGGCGGAACTGGCCGTCGTCCTCGGCGTCCAGCTGCACGCCCGTCTCTTCCGATACCGCCACGGCCGGCGCCGGCTGGCCCCAGATCCTGGCCCCGGTGCGCTGCGCCAGCGGACCGGCGAGGGGAGAGTGGTCGGCGTGGTGGTGGGTCACCAGGATGTGGCTCACCGTCTCGCCCTCGATCGCCGCCAGCAGGGCGTCCAGATGGGCGGGGATGTCGGGGCCCGGATCGATCACCGCCACGGTCCCGCGACCGACGATGTAGGTCCCCGTGCCGGTGTAGGTGAACGGCCCGGGATTGTCGGCGATCACCCGCCGGATCAGCGGCGAGACCTGATCGCAGCGGCCGTACTCGAACTCGATCTCGCGGACGAAGGGGATCATCGCGACCCATCCAGAGCGGCGCCGGTCTTGCGCTTAACGACTCGTAAACCCTGCGGAGTACGGATCATGGCGGCGGACACGGCGATTTTTGTCTCAAAACGGCTCCAGCGCGCGGCCTTCGCCATCCTGTGTCTCATTGCGGCGCAGTTCGTGCTGGCCTCGTGCGAGCCTGAACCCAGCCCGATGGCCGCCCGCGTCGGAACGCTGGGCGGCTACTGACTTTAAGGTTCAGTGCGGCAGGACGCCGGAGAGGTCGTAGCCGGCCTCGTAGCCCTGCTTCACCAGCGTTTCGCGATCGGCCGCGCCCGACAGCGCCTGGCCGATCGACCAGGTGACGATCGAGCGGGTGCCCGAGCGGCAGAAGGCCAGGACCGGGCCGTCGGCGGCCTCGACCGCCTCGCGCACCGCGTCCACCTGCTCCTGGGTCGGCCCGCCGCGCACCGGCACGTGCAGGTAGGAAAGGCCCGCCGCCTTCGCCGCCGCCTCGATCTCGGCGCTGGTCGGCTGGCTGGGATCCTCGCCGTCGGGACGGTTGTTGACGATCAGCGAGAAGCCCTCGGCCTTGGCCCGGGCCACGTCCTGCGTGCTGATCTGGGGGCTGACCGACAGGCTGTCGGTCACGCGGCGGAAATCGGTCATGGGCGTCGGGCCTCGAAGAACCTCAATAACAAGGTCCTTCAGATGCGCGGCGCGCGCGGCCAGGGCAAGTCCTACTAGTCGATGCGGCGCGCGCGGATCGCCGTCTGGCCGTCGATATTGAGGAAGAAGCTCCCCATCGACGCCTTGCGGATGGCGATCTTCGAGCCCGGCTTGGGCGCGCGGCGCACCGGGTCGCGGCCGACCTGGTCCCACTTGGCGCCGTCTTCCAGCACGATGGTCCAGCCGCCGGTTCCGTTCTGCCAGACCTGCTTGGCCACGCCCTCGACGCGGTCCAGCGCCAGGGGCTTCTCGCCCTTGCCGCCGAACAGGTCGAGCTTGGGCAGGTTGAAGCCGAAGGCCTCGCGCTTGACGGTCTCCACCTTCTGGCGATCCAGCACCACGATGTCGCCGGCCGCGTCCGCCGCCACCAGTTCGCCCGCCGCCTTGTCGTAGCAGGCCAGGCGCGCCTCGGCCTCGGGAATGGCGCGGCAGGCCGTGACCGCGTCGAGCGCGGTCGGACCGGCGGCCGGGGCGGCCAGGGCCGTCGAGGAAACAGCGCTCAAGGCGAGCAGGGCGAGCGTAAGGTGAAACGGGCGCATGAACGGATCCGGCTGGCGAGGGGCGGCCCTGGAGGCGGACCATATGTGTCGCGAACGACACGCGGTCAGATTGTGGCGCCACTATGGCCGCCGACAGGCTCCGAATGAGGAGCGTCGTGCGAGAATCGCGTTTCTGAAAGTGAACATATTCCGATAGTCGCGTTATTTCAAAGCGGAGAAAATTGCCACTAAGCCGCCTTATTTGGACAATCCTGCGCCAGCTTGGCCATATAACGCAGTTCTGGTGGCTGCAATCTGCCGCATAGGCGACAGCGGTGTGTTCAATTTGCGACAGGCACGATGCTTCACGTTACATAACCGTAATCGGAAATTGACCGCCGAGAGCGGGCGCTCCTAACGTCCCCGCCAACCGGGCTGTGAGCAGCCTGGGATTGCAAGATGTGGGCATGACGGCGGGCGACATCGTCCCTGCCGGTCCATTCTCGGAGGGATTCCATTGAAGATTCAGATGACGCGTAAGCGCCTGCTGACGACGACCATCATCAGCGGCCTCGCGATCGCCGCGGCCAGCGCCGGTGTGGCGTCGGCCCAGACGGCTCCCGAAGGCGAGTCGACGGAAATCGAGGCCGTCGTGGTCACCGGCTCGCGTATCGCGCGCCAGGACTACGTGGCCAACAGCCCGATCTCGACGGTGACGTCGGAGGCCATCCAGGCCGCCGGTTCGACCACCACCGAAGACGTGCTGAACCGTCTGCCGCAGGTGATGCCCGGCCTGACCGCCGCCTCGAACAACCCGTCGGATGGCACGGCCACCGTCGACCTGCGTGGCGTGGGGGCGTCGCGTACCCTGGTGCTGGTCAACGGTCACCGCATGAACCCGTCGACGCGCGCTAACACCGTCGACCTGAACAACATCCCGACCGCCCTGATCGACAAGGTCGAGATCGTCACCGGCGGCGCTTCGGCCGTGTACGGTTCGGACGCCCTGTCGGGCGTGGTGAACTTCCAGCTGAAGAAGGACTTCGAAGGCGTCGAAGTCGGCACCCAGTGGACCGGCACCGAAATCGGCGACGGCAAGACCACCAACACCTACGTGCTGATCGGCGCCAACTCGCCGGACGGCAAGGGCAACGTCACCGCCTACGCCAACTACTACAGCCGCGACAAGATCCTGCCGAACGCCGACCGTCCGTGGTCGCTGGTGTCCAACGCCGGTGGTTCGGGCACGGGCGTGACGGGCGCGGCCAGCGCCATCGGCACCAACCCCTTCGGCGGTTCGACCTCGAGCCCGCTGAACGTCCGCTACGGCTTCAACTCGAACGGCACCCCGCGTCCGTTCGTCAACACCCTGGCTGGCGACCGCTACAACTTCTCGCCGGTCAACAACCTGCTGTCGCCGGGCGAGCGCTTCAACATCACCGCTCTGGGCAACTACGAGATCACCGACCGCCTGACGGCGACGGCTGAACTGTTCTACTCGGACAGCCGCAACTCGGCTCAGCTGGCCCCGACCCCGGCCACCGCGATCCAGATCCCGTACAACAACGCCTTCGTGTCGCCGGCCCTGGCCACGCTGCTGGCCACCCGTCCGAACCCGACGGCTCCGATCTTCTTCGATCGCCGCATGGAAGAAGTCGGCCCGCGCGTCGAGACCCGCGATTCGGACCTCTACCAGATCAACCTGGGTCTGAAGGCCGACCTGGGCCACGGCTGGACCGGTGAAGCCTTCTACAGCTTCGGCCGCACCGAGTTCCGCGTCGGCGTGCAGAACGACGTCTCGCGTTCGAAGGTCGCCGCGGCGATCGCTTCGGGCGTCGGCGCCAGCACCACCAGCTGCTCGACCGCCTCGCTGGCTCTGTTCCCGACCTGCGCCCCGCTGAACATGTTCGGCGCCGGCACCATCTCGCCCGCCGCGGCCAACTTCATCCGCCTGAACTTCTCGGACCTGACCGTGTTCGAGCGTAACGTCGGTTCGGTGTACGCCACCGGTCCGCTGTTCAAGCTGCCGGCCGGCGACCTGTCGGTGGCCGTCGGCGCCGAATGGCGTGAAGACAGCCTGGCCTTCACCCCCGACGCGGCCAAGAACGCCGGCGACATCTTCGGCTTCAACGCCGAACGCGCCGTTGGCGGCGCCTCGAGCGTGGGCGAACTCTACGCCGAAGCCGTGGTTCCGCTGGTCGCCGACGTGACCGGCGTGCAGTACCTGGGCCTGGAACTGGGCGGCCGCTACTCCGACTACTCGTCGGTCGGCAGCGTCTACAGCTACAAGGTCGGTCTGGAATACAAGCCGATCTCGGACATCAAGCTGCGCGCGATGTTCCAGAAGGCCAGCCGCGCTCCGTCGGTGTTCGAACTGTACCAGTCGGGCGACCAAGGCTTCCCGGCCGTGCTCGACCCCTGCACCACCGTCAACCCGGGCACGGGCGCTGCCCGCACCCTGTCGGCCGCGGTTCGCACCTTCTGTACCGCTCAGCTGGGCTATGATCCGGTCGCCGGCAACTTCGTCGCCCAGAACACCCAGACGGAGTCGTTCTTCTACGGCAACCCGAGCCTGAACGAAGAGAAGTCGGAAACGATCACCTTCGGCGTCGTCTGGCAGCCGAGCTTCATCTCGGGCCTGAGCGCCACGGTCGACTACTACGACATCAAGATCGACGACTACATCGGCACGATCAAGGGTGGCGTCTCGGGCATCGTCAACGACTGCTTCGCCTCGGGCAGCCTGACCTCGGCCGCCTGCTTCGACTCGGGCATCAACCTGCCGCTGATCTATCGCGACGCGGCCGGCAACCTGAAGGCCCGCGCGCCGCTCGGCAACGTGTCGGCTCTGCAGACCAAGGGCATCGACGTGGCCGTCTCGTACGGCTGGAACGTGCCGTGGGCCGGCGGCATCTGGGGCGACAAGCTGCAGTTCGACCTGTCGAGCACCTACCTCGACAGCTATGAGCTCGACGGCATCGACTACAAGGGCACCATCGGCGCCTACAACATCTCGGCCTCGCTGCCGGAATGGAAGGCCAGCCTGCGCGTTGGTTACGATGTCGGCCCGGTCCGCCTGGCCTACACCGGCACCTACATCGGCAAGATGGACAACCAAGGCAACATCCCCGAGTTCGAGGATGGCGGCTACAACACCGTCAAGGCCTTCATGTACCACGACGTCAGCGCCCGCTGGGCCGTCAACGACAACGTCGAAGTCTTCGGTGGCGTTCGTAACCTCGGCGACAAGAAGCCGCCGGTGTTCGACAACTCGCCGGACGGCAACACCGACCCGAACACCTACGACATTCTGGGTCGTTCGTACTTCCTCGGCGCCAAGCTGCGCTTCTAAGCAGCCAGGCGTTAGGCCCGGCGGTCGCAAGACCGCCGGGACAGACGGCATCGACGGCGGGTCCGCAAGGACCCGCCGTTGGTGTTTGCGCGCGCGAGAGATACTCCCCCACCGGGGGCGGTGTCGCCAAATGCGACGGAGGGGGGCCGTTGTCAGCTTCGGAGGCGTTGGAAGGTCAT
>CBINOL010000055.1:0-30601 GCA_966252285.1 uncultured Caulobacter sp. | reverse complement strand
CTCGAAGATCAGGTTGTCGCAATGGTCGGAAACCGCGTCCCACTGCTCGGGCGAGCGCACCGTCCAGGCGACGATGGGCATGCCCTTGGCGCGGAAGACGTCGGCGCGGGGGCTGGGCAGCATGTCGAGACCCAAGGCCAGGAAGTCAGGACGCGCCAGTTCCACCTGCTCCAGGGCCGCCAGCGACTTGCGCAGCTCCGGCGCCAGCTTGCGGGCGTTCTCGTCGTTCCAGCCGTAGGAATCCAGGCCCCGCAGGACCTGCGGATTATGGTCGGCGAACCAGGCGTGGGAGTACGGGTTGAAGCCGATCACGGCAATCGGCCCATTGTGGTCGATCAGGATCTCCGAGACCTTCTTCTCCAGCTCGCCGACCTCGCCGAACGGGGTCTTCAGTTCGATCTGGACCATGGCCCGATGACCGATCACCGCCAGGGCGTCGGCCAGGGTCGGGATGGTCTCGTCGGTCCCGGAGAGCTTCATGGCGGAAAGCTCGGCGGCGGTGTGATCGCGCAGCCGGCCCTCCACGCCCGTCAGGCGCTCCAGGCGATCATCGTGAAAGACCACCGCCTGGCCGTCGGCCGTCAGCTGGACATCCAGTTCGATGGAGTAGCCCTTCGCGCAAGCGGCCTGGAAGGCGGCCAGCGAGTTCTCGGGCGCCCCGCCCGGCGTCCACAGGCCCCGGTGCGCGATCGGCGGATCGAAGAGGCGCTCCCACGCCTCGCCGAACACCTCGGTCCCGGGCCGCGGACGCGCGCGCATCAGAAGACCTCCACCACCGCGTCGACCTCGACGGCGAAGCCCAGCGGCAGCTTGTAGACGCCGACGGCCGAGCGGGCGTGGCGGCCGGCGTCGCCGAACACCTCGACCATCAGGTCCGAGCAGCCGTTGATGACCTTGGGAATGTCGATGAAGTCGGGACCGGCCTGCACGAAGCCGCCCAGCTTGACCACCCGGGCCACCTTGTCGAGATCGCCGACGGCGGCCTTGATCTGGGCCAGTAGGTTCACGCCGCACAGGCGCGCGGCCTTCTGGGCGGTCTCCAGGTCGACGTCGACGCCGACCGTGCCCTTGATGCCGCCGGCCGGGTCGATCGAGATCTGGCCGGAGATGTGGACGAGGTTGCCCGAGCGCACGAACGGCACGTAGTTGGCCACCGGGGCCACCGGCTGCGGCAGCGTGATCCCCAGACCCGCCAGACGCTCTTCCACCTTCGACATTCAAACGCTCCCTTACCGAGAGCGCATGCTTAGCAAGGGCGCGTCTTCGTACAAGGAAAAAGGCCAGGACGCGGGGCCCGGGCCAAGGCGCACAAGAAAAAAGGCCCGGACCGCGAGGTCCGAGCCTGAAGGCTGGGTAGACTTGGAAACGGCCCGCAAGCGGGGCCGTTCCGAATTTCGAATTAGCGAGCGGCCTGGAACTTCTCGACCGTGGCGGTGACGCGCTCGTTCAGCGGCTTCACCGAGTCCTTGATCGAGGCCGAGACGATCTCCGAAGCCTTGCTCAGCTGGGCGATGTAGGCTTCCAGGGCCGACTTGGCCCAGGCGGTCTGCAGCTCGACGGCTTCCTGCACGCTCTTGGCGGCGGCGAGAGCCTTGGCGGCGGCCACTTGGTCTTCGGCGGCCTTCTTCGAGTAGGCGAAGGCCTCGGCGCCCAGGGCTTCGGCGCCCTTGGTGGCGGCGGTCACCGAGGCGACCACGGCTTCGAGGTTCTTCTTGGAATGGGTGTTGGCTTCGGCCAGGGCGGCGAGGGACTTGTCGACACCATCCTTGAACGCCTGGTTGCTGGCGGAGGTGTACTGCTCGACGGTGCTCTTCAGGGTCTCGGTGACGGCCATGGGGAGGGCTCCTGGGCGGGTCATGGTGGGACGACGCGACCTTGTTAGGGTTTTCCGGCCGCGATCCCGCGCCATGCGTTGGGACGACATGGTTTTCTCATGTTGCACTGCAGCAGTCAAACGATTTTGTGCAGCGCACCATAACCCTAGGTGAAGCTGCTCCGTACCCTGACCGCATGCCGAGCGAAGCGTTGCCGCAACGCCTAAGTTTTATCTTAATGTGCGGCGAAATCGCTCACCAGTTGTTTACTTTGGCGTAAGGCGACAACGCGCATGCTAGCTCTCACGCGTGTGGCGGTGCGGAACCGCTCAGTTCAAATGACGGACGTTTGTCGCATGTTCGCCAAGCTTAAATCCGCCCGTCGTCTCCTCGTCGCCGCCGGCCTCGCCGCGGCTTCGCTGGTTGGCGTCGCTGCTCCCACCGTCGCTTCGGCTCAGATCCCGTACCTGCAGCTGAACGCCGCCGAACCCAAGTACGCGGCCATCGTGATCGACGCCAACTCGGGCGAGGTCCTTTACGACAAACGGGCCGACAGCCCCCGCTACCCGGCTTCGGTCACCAAGGTGATGACGCTGTACCTCACCTTCGAGGCGCTCAGCGAAGGCCGCCTGAAGCTGACCGACCGCGTGCCGATCTCGCCGCGCGCCGCCGCCCAGGCCCCCACCAAGATGGGCCTGCGTCCGGGCGACAGCCTCAGCGTCGACGAGGCGATTCGCGCCATGGCCGTGAAATCGGCCAACGACATCGCCACCGCCATGGCCGAGAAGCTGGGCGGCAGCGAAAGCCGCTTCGCCGCCCTGATGACCCTGCGGGGTCAGGAGCTGGGCATGCGCAACACCCGCTTCGTCAACGCCTCGGGCCTGCCCGACAGCCGCCAGATCAGCACCGCCCGCGACCTGGCCATCCTGTCGCGCGCCACCATGCGCGACTTCCCGCAGTACTATTCCTACTTCAGCCTCAAGGGCTTCGAGTTCCGCGGCGGCTACGTCCGCGGCCACAACCGCCTGCTCTCCAGCATGGAGGGCTTCGACGGCCTGAAGACCGGCTACACCAATGCGTCGGGCTACAACCTCGCCGGCTCGGCCGTGCGCGACGGCCGCCGCCTGATCGCCGTGGTCCTGGGCGGTTCGTCGACCGCCTGGCGCGACAACAACATGGAAGACCTGCTGACCACCGGCTTCGACGTGATGCGCCGCCGCTCGCACGGCGAACGCACCAGCATCGCCGCCAACCTGTACGAAGAAGATCCGACCGGCCCGATCATGCGCCCCTCCTCTGAAGAGGGCGACGGCGACCAGGCCGGCCTGAAGATCGTGCTGACCGACAACCCCAAGCCCGCCCCGGTGAAGGTCTCCCCCACCCTCAAGGCCGCCAAGGACGCCGCCAAGCCGGCCCCGAAGAAGGCCAAGGGCGAATGGAGCGTCCAGGTCGGCGCCTTCCAGTCCAAGAGCCTGGCCAACAAGCAGCTTGGCATCGTCCGCGATCGCTTCACCAAGGCCGTGGCCGACGCCGAGGGCGCCGTGGTCAGCGCCGCCGGCGGCGCCTTCCGCGCCCAGTTCCAGGGCATGACCGCCGACGCCGCCCGCGCGGCCTGCTCGGCGATCACCGCCAAGCGCCAGCCCTGCATGGTCATCGCCCCGCGCTGATCCGGGATACTACGAGCTACAATTGAAAAGCCGGCAGCCTGAGGGTTGCCGGCTTTTTCATTGCGCGTGAACAGGTCGCCCCCTTCTCCGAGCATCCCCGCGAAGGCGGGGATCCAAGCCGGGCCAGCAGGTCAGCCCCTGAACGTGCTTTATCCTGGAAATCAGCTTGGGTCCCCGCCTTCGCGGGGATTGGACGGCTATGGGCGGGCCATAACCCAGAAGGGCAAAGCCCCCTCACCGCCCCTTGAGCAGCCGGTCCCGCGCCGCATTGAGCTGCGCCGCCAGGCCCGCCGTGCCGCCCTTGTCGGGATGGGCCAGGCGGATCAGGCGGGCGTAGGCGGCCTGGATCTCGTCGGGGCCGGCCTTGGCGTCGACTCCGAGGATCGAGCGGGCCTCGCTGGCTGAAAGTTCGGCCTTACGGGGCTCGGCGACCTTGCGAACGACCGGCCGCTGGCGGGCCGAGGTGGCGCACCACAGGCCGATCACGCCCAAGGCGATGGCCACCGGCCACTGGCTGCGAATGCCGGTATAGGCCGCGCCCGCGAAAGCGGCGGCCGACATGACGCCCGCGCCGATGCGCCAGCCTTCGCCGGCCAGCAGCGGCTTGCGCTTGCCCCACAGCAGCCAGGCGACGACCACCGCGCCGAGGATCAGATAGAACAGCATGCGCGGACCCGGCGCCGCCCCAGCGGATTACTGGGCGGCGAGCAGAGTTTCGCCCGAGAAGGCGGCCAGGCCAAGCGAGTGCATCAGGGCCCGCAGTTCCTGGCGCGCGGCCAGGTGCTGCAGCGACACCGGCACCGGGCGCACCTGGGTCGACAGGTCGGCGATGGTCAGGCCGAACGGGAACAGCTCGCGATAGATCACGCGGTCGCGCAGGCCAGGACCCATGCGGAAGCCCACGCGCTTGGCCAGGGCCGTCAGGCGGTCTTCCAGACGCTTGCGGTTACGGGCCTCGGTGGTGGCCAGACGGTTGCGCAGCACCACCCAGTCCAGCGGCTGGCGCTGGCCGGCCATGGCGCGGGCCTTGCGGGCCTCCCACACCGTCTGGGAATAGAGGCTGGGCTTCTGCAGCTCCATGGTCACCGGGTCGACATGGCCCAGCATGTCGAAGTCGACGAAGCTGTCGTTCATCGGGGTGACGATCAGGTCGGCCAGGCCGTGGGCCATGCGGGTGATCTGGGTGTCGCCCCCGGGAGTATCGATCAGCACGAAGTCGGCGACCTCGCGCGCGGCCAGGAACGCCTTCTCGAACGCGGCGACCTGCTCGGCCTCGGATCCGGCGGCCAGGGCCACGTCGTCCTCGCTGAGACGGAAGGTCTGCGGCATCGGCAGCTTGACGTCGTTGCCGGCCAGCCAGGCCGCGCGGTTCTCGCAGAACCGCATGCTGGTGCACTGGCGCAAGTCCAGATCCATGATCGCGACCCGGGCGCCGCCGTACAGCAGCGACGTCATCAGGTGCATCGCGATGGTGGACTTGCCGGCCCCGCCCTTTTCGTTGCCGACGACGATCACGCGCGTTTCGGCCATAGGCTTCATCCTTCGTTCCGCCGACTCGGGCGAATCTAACCAAAATCTTAACGCGCATGAAACGCCCTGCGCGCTCCTAGCGTCAATCTTATGGCGCCCTGCGTCCACAGACTCGGTGTCGCAGGTGGACCCGATGTCCCATATCGGCCATAAGCCGCGCGTCCGAACGCTCGTTTTTGCGTCGCAGCAGAGTTCCCCCGCCATGACCCGTATCGTCCGCACCGTCGCCGAATTGCGTGAGCAGGTCCGCGCCTGGAAGGCTGCCGGCGAGCGGGTGGGCCTGATCCCGACCATGGGCGCGCTGCACGACGGCCACCTGTCGCTCGTCCGCCTGGCCCAGACCAAGGTCAAGCGCACCGTGGCCAGCGTCTTCGTCAATCCCAAGCAGTTCGCCCCGCACGAGGACTTCGACGCCTATCCCCGCGGCGAGGCCCGCGACGCGCAGTTGCTCGAAAGCGCCGGCTGCGACCTGCTGTTCGCCCCGAACGCGGCCGAAATGTACCCGCAGGGTTTCTCCACCACGATCAACCTGACGGGCGTCTCCGAACCGCTGGAAGGCGCGGCCCGTCCGCAGTTCTTCGGCGGCGTGGCCACCGTCGTCACCAAGCGGCTGATCCAGGCGGAGCCCGACATCGCCGTCTTCGGCGAGAAGGACTACCAGCAGCTCCAGGTCATCCGCCGCGTGACCCGCGACCTTGATCTTCCCGTCGAGATCGTCGGCGCCCCCACGGCCCGCGCCGAGGACGGCCTAGCCCTCTCCTCGCGCAACGCCTACCTCTCGCCCGAGGAACGCGCCGCCGCCGTGGCCCTGCCCAACGCCATGAAGGCCGCCATCGCCGCCGTCCAGGCCGGCGAACGCGTCGAGACCGCCGAGGCCGCCGGCAAGGCCGCGCTCGAGGCAGCCGGCTTCCGCCAGGTGGACTATTTCGATTTCCGCGATGCCGACGACCTGTCGCGGCTGGAGCCCGAAGCCCTGCCCTCCGACGCAAAGGCGCGCCTGCTGGCGGCCGCCTGGCTGGGCAAGACCCGTCTGATCGACAACATGGGCGCGTGAATGGGGCGCCTGGTACGGCGCCCTCAAGCCTTCGCCACCAGGGCGATGCCGACGGCGATCATCATCGCCAGGAACAGCAGACCCATGCCGAGCGCCATATAGGCCAGTCGCATATTCGCTCTCCCTAAGAAGGTCGAGCAAAGAGCGTCTCACGCCTGGGTTGATGATCCGCTAAGCGATCACCAGGCGCCAAGCTCCCGGAGCTGGCGAGCCAGTTCCGGCGGCATATCGGCGGCCTCGCCCTCGGTCAGATCGGGCGGCGCATCCTCGGGCTTCAGATAGCGCCAGCCCTGGAATGCCCGCCGAGGCTGGGGCGCGACGCGCACGATGTTCGGGTCGACCATCACCTCGCAGCGCGCGTTCTGCCCCTCGCCCACCGTATCGATGGCCAGGATGGTCTGGCGGCACAGCACCTGACCCTTGAACACTCGATACAGCGAGCCGCCGTCGAGGATCTCGTCGATCCGCTTGGGGGTCATTCGGGTGTGCATCACCCAGGGATGACCTTCCTTGTGCCAGGCGACGAGGTCGTCGATCGTGTCGCAGCCGACGACCAGCTTGATCATGTGCAGAGCCATGTACGCGGATTTAGCGCGCTGCGGCGGCCGCGCAAGCGCTCGCCTCCGCCGACGATGTGACAACGCTATCATTTAACATTAGGCCGGGTTCCCGACCGATGATATCGGAGTCCCAAGGGAAGAGACGGCGATCGTCGAACGACGGCGCGATTTCGGGGGAACGGGACCATGACGGCGGCTGAGCTCAGCGTTGTCTTCTTTTTGCAGATGTTCGTGATCATCGCCGTCAGCCGGCTCGTCGGCTGGCTCGCGAAGAAGTACCTGGGCCAGCCTCAGGTGGTGGGCGAGATGATCGCCGGCGTGCTGCTGGGGCCGTCGCTGTTCGGCCTGCTGGCGCCCGACATCCAGCACATGCTGTTCCCCAAGGACTCCAAAAGCGTCCTCTATGTCGGCGCCCAGATGGGCGTGGGCCTCTACATGTTCCTGGTGGGCCTCGGCTTCCAGGCCGACCACTTCAAGAGCAACGCCAAGAGCGCGGCGGCCGTGTCGCTGTCGGGCATGGCCGCGCCGTTCCTGGTGGCCGCCGCCATCGCGCCGTGGCTTCTGAATCTGGGCCTGTTCGGCAAGGGCATCGACACCTTCCAGGCCACGCTGTTCATGGGCGCGGCGATCTCGATCACCGCCTTCCCGATGCTGGCCCGCATCATCCACGAGCGCGGCCTCTCGAAGACCCCGCTCGGCACCCTGTCGCTGTCGGCGGGCGCCATCGACGACGCCGGCGCCTGGACGGTGCTGGCCATCGTGCTGGCCACCTTCGGCGGCGGACCGGCCGTGGCGATCAAGGCCATCGTCGGCGGCGCGGTGTTCGTCGCCTTCATGATCACCCTGGGCCCCAAGCTCCTGGCCCCGCTGGGCCGCTGGGCCGAGCGCGAAGGCAAGGTCACGCCCAACATCCTGGGCGTGGTGGTCATGCTGTTCATGCTCAGCGCCTGGGCCATGGACGCGGTGGGCATCCACGCGGTGTTCGGCGGCTTCATCCTGGGCACGGTGCTGCCGCGCGGCGTGCTGACCCGCGAGGTCAAGAAGCAGCTTGAGCCGTTCGCGGTCGTGCTACTGCTGCCGATGTTCTTCACCTTCTCGGGCCTGCACACCCAGCTGACCATGGTCAACAGCGTCAGCCTGGCGGCCGTGACCCTGGTGATCCTGGCCGGCTCGATCCTGGCCAAGGGCGGCGCCTGCTGGGCCGCCGCGCGCCTCACCGGTCAGGACAACGCCACCGCCTGCGGCATCGGCGCCCTGATGAACGCCCGCGGCCTGATGGAACTGATCATCATCAACATCGGCCTGCAGAAGGGCATCATCGGCCCGGCGCTGTTCTCGATGCTGGTGCTGATGGCGATCATCACCACCCTAATGGCCAGCCCGCTGTTCGAGATCCTCTACGGCAAGGCCGCCCGCGCCCGCGGCGAGCTGGGCGCCCTCGACGAGAGCGAGGAGGACGACAGCGAACTGGCGAGGCTGCCGGCTTAGGGTCCCTTCTCCCCTTGCGGGAGAGGGTGGCCTCCGAAGGAGGTCGGGTGAGGGGTCGCACGAGCAGAAACGCCGCGACAGTTGATCGGCTGTCGCGGCGTTTGATTTTTGAGAGACCCCTCATCCGTCGGCTACGCCGACACCTTCTCCCACAAGGGGAGAAGGATCAGGAAGCCGCCTCCAGCCGCGCCAGCACCACGCCCTCGGCGACCTGGCCGCCGGCCACGGCCGACAGCTCTCCGACCACGCCGTCGAAGGGCGCGGCCAGGGCGTGTTCCATCTTCATGGCTTCCAGCACCAGCAGGGTCTGGCCCTTGGTGACCGCTTGGCCGGCCGAAACCGCCACCGACACCACCTTGCCCGGCATCGGCGACAGGATGGCCCCGTCCGAGGCTCCGCCATGGGCGCCGCCGCCCACCTGGGGCGTGAAGTCGAACTCGCGCACGTCGCCGCCCTCGAACACGTAGAGCGGATCGCGGCCGTAGACGCCGGGCAGCACGTCGACGTCGTCGAGCGGCCGCCCGTCCTCGACGGTGATGTCCCACGACCAGTCATCGCCGGCGCCCGTCACCAGGCCCACCCGCAGCGGAACCTTGGCGCCGTCCACGGTCAGCGGCAGCGCCATGGCCGCACGCGGCGCGCCCATGCGGAAGCCCAGCAGGCGCGACGGCGCGCTGGCCCACGGATCGGCCTTGGGCTGGTCTGCGGCCATGAAGGTTTCCAGCCGCTGGCCGATGGCGGCCAGGGTCGGGGCGTCGCTGAAGGAGCGCTCGGTCAGTTCGTCCAGCCGCGCGGCGATGAAGCCGGTGTCGATCGCGCCCTCGACGAAGTCCGGATGGCTGGCGCAGGCGGCCAGGAAGGCGGCGTTGGTCTTGACCGGATAGACCTCGACCAGCTTGCAGGCCTCGGCCAGGCGATGGGCCGCGTCCTCGCGGTCGACGCCGTGGGCGATCAGCTTGGCGATCATCGGATCGTAGAAGGGCGTGACCTCGCCGCCCTCCTCCACCGCGCTGTCGATCCGCACGTCGCCTTCGGGCAGGCGGAAGTGCTTCAGCGGACCGGTCGAGGGCAGGAAGCCGGTGGCCGGGTTCTCGGCGTAGAGGCGCGCCTCCATGGCCCAGCCCTGCAGCTCGATCTCGTCCTGGACCAGCGGCAGCGGCTCGCCCGAGGCGACGCGCAGCTGCCACTCCACCAGGTCCTGGCCGGTGACCATCTCGGTGACCGGATGCTCGACCTGCAGGCGGGTGTTCATCTCCATGAACCAAATGCGGTCGGCGCGCAGGCCCTCGCTGGCGTCGGCGATGAACTCCACCGTGCCCGCGCCCACATAGCCGACGGCCTGGGCCGCGCGCACGGCCGCGCCGCACACCGCCTCGCGCGTCTCCTCGTCCATGCCGGGGGCCGGGGCCTCCTCGATGACCTTCTGGTGGCGGCGCTGCAGCGAGCAGTCGCGCTCGAACAGGTGGACGACGTCGCCGAACTGGTCGCCGAACACCTGCACCTCGATGTGGCGCGGGCTGGTGATCCATTTTTCGAGCAGGACGCGGTCGTCGCCGAAGCTGGCGGCGGCCTCGCGGCGGCACGAGCCCAAGGCCTCGACGAAGTCTTCGGCCCCGTCGACCTTGCGCATGCCCTTGCCGCCGCCGCCGGCCACGGCCTTGATCAGCACGGGGAACCCGATCTTGGCGGCCTCGACCGTCAGCCGCTCGACCGACTGGTCGTCGCCCAGATAGCCGGGCGTGGTCGGCACGCCGGCCTCGATCATCACCTTCTTGGCGGCGTCCTTCAGGCCCATGGCGCGGATCGCCGAGGGCGGCGGGCCGATCCAGACCAGGCCTGCGTCGATCACCGCCTGGGCGAAGTCGGCGTTCTCGGAGAGGAAGCCGTAGCCCGGATGGATCGCCTCGGCGCCGGTCTGGCGCGCGGCGGCCAGGATCTTGGCCGGATCGAGATAGCTTTCACGGGCCGGCGAGCCGCCGATCAGGATGGCCATGTCGGCCTCCATCACGAACGGGGCGTGGCTGTCGGCCTCCGAGTGGACGGCGATGGTGCGCACGCCCATCTCGCGCGCGGTGCGGATGATCCGGCGCGCGATCTCGCCGCGATTGGCGATCAGAACCGACTCGATCAACGCGTTCCTCCTAGGGGCGAGGCTGTTTTGGGCCAGCCTCTGTCGCATGCTTCGTTATCGGCCGAGGTTTATGCCCTAAAACACCGATAGGCCAGCACGACCTTTGCCGCACACCGCGACAACGCCGCCAGCTTGCCCCCTGCCCTCGCCGTTGCAAAGCGCCGCCATGTCTTCCTAGATCGCGCTTCGTATCGCGTCGCCCGGAGGAAGCATGCCCATCGACATCTCGCGACGGGCCATGGCCCTCGGGACAGCCGCCATGGCGCTTCTTCCCGCCGCCGCCCGCGCCGAGCCGCCCCTGCGCCTGCCCAACATGCCGCTGCACGACCCGTTCATGGTCGCCGACGAGAAGGCGGGGCTTTATCGCCTCTACACGTCCAATATAGCCCGTCTGAGCGGCACACCGGGCTTGGGCACGATGATGTACGTCAGCCGAGATCTGCTGAACTGGGAAAAGCCGCGCTGCGTATTCCAGGCGCCCACGGACGCCTGGTTCAAGGGCGGGGCCTGGGCGCCGGAGGTCCATCAATGGCGCGGCCGCTGGTTCCTGTTCGCCACCTTCCACGACGAAGCCGCCCTGCTGCCGCCGGCCGGCAAGCGCAGGCCCTATCGGCGCGGCACGATCCTGGCCGTGGCCGACAGCCCCGAGGGGCCGTTCAGCGTGGTCCGCGACGGCGAGCCGGTCGCGCCGAAAGAACTGATGACCCTGGACGGCACGCTCTACGTCGCGCCGGACGGCCGGCCCTGGTACGTCTACTCACGCGAATGGCTGCAGGTCGGCGACGGCGCGATCGAGGCCCTGCCCCTGACGAACGACCTGGCGGCCGCCGGCCCGCCCCGCACGCTGTTCACCGCCAGCCAAGCGCCCTGGGCCGACGGCAAGAAGCAGCCGGAAGGTGATCTGGCCTATGTCACCGACGGTCCGCAGCTGTTCACCACCAAGACGGGCCAGCTTCTGATGCTGTGGTCCAGCTACGACAGGAACGGCTACGTCCAGTCGCAGGCGCGGTCGACGACGGGCCGGCTGGAAGGCCCGTGGGAGCAACTGCCGCCACTGGTCCGCCACGACAGCGGCCACGGCATGCTGTTCACCCGCTTCGACGGCCAGCTGATGATGGTGGTCCACCGCCCGTTCAAGAACGCCCGCGGCAAGCTCTATGAGATGCGCGACGCCGGCGACCGGCTGGAGATCGTTCGGCAGCGGGTGGATTTGGATGGGGATCCTAAGCCTCTCTCTCTTTGAGAGCGGGTTTTTCATACGCCACCCGAAACCCCACGTGCGAGGTTCCGATGCCCTCCTCCTGGGCCTGCCAGGCGGCGGGGCGGAAGTTGGCGCAGTAGTTGAAGGCGCAGAGGAACGAGCCGCCCTTGATCAGGCGCTCGACGCCCGAGGTTCCGGCGGCGCTGGCCGTCCACTCCCAGACGTTGCCGATCATGTCCACGAGGCCGAAGGCGTTGGGCGAAAAGCACCCCGCCGGCGCCAGGCCCGTGAAGTGATCTTCGTTGCTCTGGGCCAGGGGAAACTCGCCCTGCCAGGTGTTGGCCGTGGGCTTGCCGTCGTCGTCATAGGCCCAGGCCTGCGGCGCGCGCGGACCAGACTGGTCGCCGCGCGCGGCCCGTTCCCACTCGGCCTCGGTCGGCAGGCGGCCGCCGGCCCAGCGGGCATAGGCGGCCGCGTCGGCATAGGCCACGTGCACCACAGGCTCGTCGGCGTGGGCCAGGTCGTCGGCCCCGCCGCCATGCGGGTGACGCCAGTTGGCCTTGCGCACCAGCTTCCACCACTGGCCCGCGTCGTCCATGCCCGACAGGTGCTCGGGCTGGACGAACACCGCCGAGGCCCCGTCGCGCTCGCCTTGCGTGACGTAGCCGGTAGCGTCGACGAAGGCGGCGAACTGGCGATTGGTCACCTCGTGGCGATCGAGCCAGAAGCCCGCGACCTTCACCGCCCTGCCCGGCCGCCCCGAGCCGTCCTCGCCCAGCGAAACCTCGCCGGCCGGAATGAAAGCGCGGCCTTCCTGGGCCTTGCAGGCGCCCGCGGGCGCGGCGCGGATCGCCGCGACCTCGACGCCCGCCGGATCGGCGCTCGTGAAGCCGCCGACCGCAAGGCCCGCGACCAGGGCGACCACCGCCACGGCTCCAGGAAGACCGCGCCGCATCAGCGCGCGCCGGCCTTGGCGGGCGCCGCGCTACCCGCCGCGGGCGGCGGCGGCAGGACCACGCCGTTCTGGGCGGCGTAGCGGTTCCAGGCCTCGACCAGTTCCTTCAGCTTGCCCGGCTGGCTGGACGCCAGATCGACGGCCTCGGCCGGATCGCTCTTGAGGTTGAAGAGCTGCCAGTTGGCCGGCAGCACCGCTTCGCGCGAATAGGCCGCCCCGCCCGGAGCCGACGGCAGGTAGACCGCCTTCCAGTCGCCCTGGCGCACGGCGCGGCGGAAGAACAGCTCCCAGGCCACCAGGTCCTGCGGACCGCGCACGCCGGCGTCGGCGCTGCCCAGGGCCGCCACCCACGAGCGGCCGATCGAAGGCGCGACGGCGCGGCCGCGATAGGTTTCGGGACGCTTCACGCCCGCCAGTTCCAGCACCGTGGCCTCGACGTCGGCCACGTGGGCCAGGGAGTCGACGATGCGGCCGTCGCCCTTGACGCCCGGCCCCTCGACGATGGCCGGCGTGTGGATGCCGCCCTCGGTGGTGTAGCCCTTGACCTGCCGCGTAGGGGCCGTGGCCGCCTGCGCCCAGCCGGGGCCGTAGCCCACGTGCGAGGAGCCCGCGCCCAGGTTATCGAAACTGTTGTCGACCGGCAGCGTCGCCAGCTTGGCCGGGTCGGGCACGCCGCGGATGGTGTCGATGCGGCTGCCCTCGGCCCCGTTGTCCGACAGGAAGACGATGACGGTGTTGTCGTACTGGCCAGAGGCCTTCAGGGCGGCGACCACCTTGCCGATGTTCTGGTCCATGCGGTCGACCATGGCCGCATAGACCTCCATGCGGCGCGACTGGTCCTTCTTCTGCTCAGGCGTGAGCGAGCTCCAGGCCGGGGTGTCGACGAACGGATGCGGCTTGACGTCCTTGGGAACCAGGCCCAGGGCCTTCAGTTTCGCCAGCCGTTGCTCGCGCAGCGCCTCGTAACCTGCGTCGTAGCGGCCCTTGTACTTGGCGATGGTCTCGGGCGGCGCCTGCAGCGGCCAGTGCGGCTCGGTGAAGGTCAGGTAGGCGAAGAACGGCCGGCCGTCGCCCGCGCCCTCGCGGACGAACTGGGCCATCTTGTCGCCGTAGAAGTCGGCCGAATAGACGCCCTTGGGATAGGTCACGACCTTGCCGTCCTCGCGGAAGGTCGAGGCGACGCCGGCGGCCTTGTAGGCCTCGGTTTGGTCCTCGCCGAAGTGGTTCTGCAGCCCCTGCAGCAGGGCGTAGGATCGTTCGAAGCCGCGCGCCGCCGGCGACTGATCGTCGGCCAGGCCAAGGTGCCACTTGCCGGCCATCAGGGTGCGATAGCCGCTGTCGCGCAGCAGCTCGGCCACGGTCACCGAGCGGTCGTTGAGATAGCCCTCATAGCCCGGCTTGCCGCGCTGGGCCGGCGTCAGCACCTCGGCCATCGAACCCAGGCCGACCTGGTGGTTGTCCGAGCCCGTCATCAGCATCGAGCGGGTCGGCGAGCAGGTGGGCGCGGTGTGGAAGCCCGACAGCCGCACGCCCGCCTTGGCCAGGGCGTCGAGGTTGGGCGTCTCGATCTCGCCGCCGAACGCGCCGAGATCAGAATAGCCCAAGTCATCGGCGACGATGATCAAGAAGTTCGGACGCTTCTCGACCGCGCGGGTCGCGGCCGGAACCGTAGGTTCCGCAGCGTAGGCGAAGCCGCCCGCAAGGCTGGTCGCGGCGATCAAGGCGCCGGCCAGCAGCCGTCCGCGCAGGGTCGTGTGATGGGTCTTCATGACGCTTTCCCTCGTGTTCTCCCTGTCCCCTAAGGCCTACGACGCCGAGGGCTCTTACGACAATTTCGAAACGCCCTGTTGAGAATTTCTGTAATGCCGATCGGAGTAGTTGGGATTTAAAGCTCCCTCCGCACCGCAACGACGACGCATCGGCGAAGGGCCCGCCGACGCGTCAATCGACGTCGTTTTTCTGCGGTTGTTCTTGCCGTTTATGGGGGCTCCTCGCGATGTCGGGCGTACTCGTTTCTATTCACCAGGCGAATACTCGCCGTGACCACAACCCCGGCGCGACGCTGCGTCGCCTGAGCCTGGCCGCCTCGTGCGTCGCCCTGATGGCCGGCGCCGCGCCCGCCTTCGCCGCCGAGACGCCCGCGAGCCCCGAGCCGACCACCGCCTCGGCGGACGACGCCGTGGGCCTGGACGCCGTGGTCGTCACCGCCCGCCGCCGCGACGAGGACGCCCAGACCGTGCCCGTCGCCGTCTCGGCCTTCGGCGGCGCCCAGCTGGAAGCCGCCCGCGCCTTCAACGTCCGCGACCTTCAGACCCTGTCGCCCAGCCTGTCGGTCAGCGTCACCAACCCGCGCAACACCAGCATCAACATCCGAGGCCTGGGCAACAACGTCTCGGTCTACAACGACGGCCTGCAGTCGGCCGTCGGCGTCTATCTCGACCAGGTGTATCTGGGCCGTCCGGGCCAGGCGGTGTTCGATCTCGCCGACCTCGACTCCGTCCAGGTGCTGCGCGGCCCGCAAGGCACCCTGTTCGGCAAGAACACCTCGGCCGGCGCCCTCGTGATCGCCACCAAGGAGCCGAAGTTCACGCCGGAGTTCAGCGCCGACGTCACCGGCGGCAACTACGACTACTTCCAGGCCCACCTGATCAGCTCTGGCCCGATCGTCGAGGACAAGCTGGCCTACCGCGTCTCACTGGCCAACACCCAGCGCGGCGGCTACATGACCAACGTCTACGACGGGTCGAAAACCCAGGATTATCACGACTTCGGCGGCCGGGTTCAGTTCCTGCTGACGCCGAACGAAAGCCTCTCCATCAAGCTGTCGGGCGACTACGGCCAGCAGTATTCCAACACCAGCGCCAGCGTCCTGACCGGCCTGTTCACCAACTACGCCGACAGCGGCGCGGCCTATCCGAACGGCTATCTGGCCCGCGCCGCCCGGGTCGGCTTCACGCCGCCGCCGATCGATCCGGAGGCGCGCCGCGTCTCGACCAACACCAAGAACAGCTATTTCGAGACCCATGGCGGGGTCTCGGCCATCGTCGACTACAAGCTGGCCGACGCCACCATCACCTCTGTCACCGCCTGGCGCGGCTGGCACTGGCGGCCGCACAACGACGCCGACGGCACGACCGTCTCGGCGATCATCGACGCCCACCAGGACAACGACCAGCAGCAGTTCAGCCAGGAACTGCGCATCCGCTCCGAAGGCGACCGCAAGCTCGATTACGTCGCCGGCCTCTACTACTTCTGGCAGGACCTCGAGGCCGAGGCGGTCAACTACTACGGCCCGGCGGCGGCCGACTGGCTGCTGGCCCCGGCGGCGGCCTCGGCCACGGTGCGGGCGGCGGCGCTGAACAACTACTCGATCGTCAGCCACTCCAGCCCGGAGACCACCAGCGCGGCGGCCTTCGCCCAGGGCACCTGGCACGTCACCGACCGCTTCGATGTCACCGGCGGCCTGCGCTACACCTATGAGAAGATGACCGGCTGGTTCGACCAGACGGCCTGGGGCGCCGACCTGTCGGGCCTCAGCAGCGCCGACCAGGCCACCGCCCGCACCCTGCGCGCCCGCTTCGGCGCGGCCAACAGCTTCTCGTCCAAGACCTCGGGCGACAGCCTGACGGGCAACATCACCCTGGCCTACACCTTCGACGGCGGCCCACTGGTCTATGCGACCTACGCCCGGGGCTACAAGGCCGGCGGCCTGAACCTGTCGAACATCAACACCTCCGGCGCCAACGCCGTCGATCCGGTCATCGCGCCCGAGACCATCGACGCCTATGAGGCGGGCCTGAAGAGCACCTGGTTCGACCGTCGCCTGACCGCCAACCTCGCCCTCTTCTGGACGGAGGACGACGGCTACCAGACCACGGCGGTCAACCTGATCAACAACGCCAGCTACCTGACCAACGCCGGCAGCGTGCGCAGCCGCGGCGTCGAGCTGGACCTGCGGGCCGCACCGATCGAGGGCCTGACCCTCTATGGTTCGACCACCTACAACGACGCCAGCTACACCAGCTACGAACAGGCCGCCTGCCCGATCGAGATCCAGCTGTCGACCTACTGCAACCTCACCGGCCGCCGCCTGCCCGGCGCGTCGCTGTGGGCTGCCTCGACCGGCGGCGAGTATCGCAAGGCCGCCGGAACCTGGCGCGGCGACGGCCTGACGGCCTATGCCGGCTACGACGCCAGCTACAAGTCGTCCTACTACACCAGCGCCTCGAACTCGGAATATTCGAAGATCAAGGGCTACACCCTACTGAACCTGCGGGCCGGCATCGGCGCCGAGGACGGCAGCTGGGACCTGCAGGTCTGGGGCCGCAACGTCTTCGACAAGCTCTACTACCTGTCGCTGGGCGCGGGGAACACCGGCGCCATCACCGGCACGCTAGGCGATCCGCGCACCTTCGGCGTGACCCTGCGGGTGCGGCGGTAGGTAACGGGCCGATCCAAAGACCCGGACACCAAATCCATCGTCATCCCGGCCGGAGCGAAGCGCAGAGCCGGGACCCAGAGGACTGGGCTCGGCGGCGGCTTCATCGCTTCCGTCGCTCGCCAACGCAACTGCGGCGGCCCCTGGGTCCCGGCTCTACGGCCCGCTACGCGGACCTTCGGCCGGGATGACGATGGGAGATTACTCCTGCTTCCCCTGACTGGGCCCGCTTCACGGCGGGCCCTTTTTCTTTGCTCGGATGGCTGCGCTTGATGGGAGGCGGATTGACTCGCCGCGCCGCCAGTGGAATTTTACCTGCAACATCGATTTTATAAATAAAGGGGATGGAAGCGCGAATGGACGTCGCCCAAGTGCGATCGCAAGCCCTGGCGCGGCTGCCGCGACTGGGCTTCGGCGGCGCGGCCGTGGGCAACCTCTACGCCGCCGTGTCGGATACCAAGGCCCGCGCGGTGATCAACGCCGCCCTGGCCGCCGGCGTCCGCTATTTCGACACCGCCCCGCACTACGGCTTCGGCCTCAGCGAGACCCGCCACGGCGAGGCGCTGGCCGGTCGCGACGTCATCATCTCCACCAAGGTCGGCCGCGTGCTGGAGCCGGTCGCCTCCCCGGCCCGCGAGCGCCACGGCTTCGTCGACGCAGCCCCGTTCGAGCCGGTGTTCGACTACAGCTACGACGGCGTGATGCGGTCGTTCGAGGCCAGCCTCCAAAGGCTGCGCCGCGATCGCGTCGACATCCTGCTGGCCCACGACCTGGGGCGCGACACCCACGGCGAAGATCACCCCGGCCATATGCGCGCCTTCCTGGACGGCGGCTACAAGGCCATGCGCGAACTCAAGGATACTGGCGCGGCCGGCGCCATCGGCCTGGGCGTCAATGAGCAGGCGGTCTGCGACGAGGCCCTGGATCACGCCGACCTCGACGTCTTCCTGCTGGCCGGCCGCTACACCCTGCTGGAGCAGACCGCGCTGGACGGCTTCCTGCCCCGCTGCCTGGCGCGCGGCGTGAAGATCATCGTCGGCGGCCCGTTCAATTCCGGCGCCCTGGTCGAGACGCCCGGCGGCGGGCCGATCCACTACAACTACGCCCCTGCCGGCGCCGAGATCGTCGCGCGGGTGGAAAGGCTGCGCTGGGTCTGCGCCGCCCATGGCGTCCCGCTGGCCGCCGCGGCCCTGCAATTCCCCCTCGCCCACCCGGCCGTGGCCAGCGTCATCCCCGGCATGGCCAGCCCGGCCCAGGTCGCCGACGCTGTCGCCTGGATGGAGACCCCGCTGCCCGCCGCCCTCTGGAGCGACCTGCGCGCCGAAGGCCTGCTGCATCCAGACGCGCCCACGCCGGCCGCGCGAGCCGCCGCGTGAGGCCGATCCTGCTGCATCCGGACGACAACGTCCTCGTGCTGGCCGCCGCGATCCAGGCCGGCCAGGCGATCGAGATCGACGGCGCGATGCTGGTTGCTCCCCAAGACGTCGCCGTCGGCCACAAGATCGCCCGCCACGCCCTCGCCGTCGGCGACAAGGTGCTGAAGTACGGCGCGCCGATCGGCTCGATGACCGCTCCCGCCGCGCCGGGCGGCCACGTCCACATGCACAACATGAAGAGCGACTACATCGCCAGCCACACACGGCAAGCCACTGGCCAGGCCACGGGAGAGGCGTCATGAGCACGCTCACCGGCTTCCTTCGCGCCGACGGCCGCAAGGGGATCCGCAACGTCGTGGCGGTGGCCTATCTGGTCGAATGCGCCCACCACGTGGCCCGCGCCATCGTCACGAAAAGCGACGACCCTGACGTCCACCTGATCGGCTTCCCCGGCTGCTATCCCAACGCCTATGCCCTGAAGGTCATGCAGGCGATCGGCGCGCATCCCAATGTCGGCGGCGTGCTGCTGATCTCGCTGGGCTGCGAGAGCTTCAACCGCGAGGCCCTGCGCGCCAGCATCGCCGCCAGCGGCCGCCCCGTCGAGGTGCTGGTCATCCAGGAGAGCGGCGGCACCGCCGAAACGGTCCGCAAGGGCGTCGAGGCCGTCGCCCGCCTCAGGACCGCTGCCGACCAGGCGCCGCGCGTGCCTATGGACGTCTCCGAACTGGTGATCGGCACCATCTGCGGCGGCTCGGACGGCACGAGCGGCATCACCGCCAACCCCGCCGTCGGCCGGGCCTTCGACCGCCTGGGCGCCGCCGGCGCGGCCTGCGTCTTCGAGGAAACCGGCGAACTGGTCGGCTGCGAGAAGATCATGGCCGATCGGGCGATCACGCCGGAGCTCGGGATCGAACTCGAGGCCAGCGTCCGCAAGGCCGAGGCCTACTACACCGTCATGGGCTACGGCAGCTTCGCCCCCGGCAACGCCGAGGGCGGGCTGACCACCCAGGAAGAAAAGTCGATGGGGGCCTATTCCAAGTCGGGCTCGGCCCCGATCGTCGGCATCCTCAAGCCCGGCGACCAGCCGGTCAGCGGCGGCCTCTACCTGCTCGACGTGGTGCCCGACGGCGAGGTGCGGTTCGGCTTCCCCAACATCTCCGACAACGCCGAGATCGTCGAACTGATCGCCTGCGGGGCGCATCTGACGCTGTTCACCACCGGGCGCGGCTCGGTGGTCGGCTCGGCGATCTCGCCGGTGATCAAGGTCTGCGCCAACCCCGAAACCTACCGCAAGCTCTCTGGCGACATGGACGTCGACGCCGGCCGGATCATGGAAGGCCGCGGCACGCTCGACGAGGTCGGCGACGAGATCTTCGACCTGGTGCTGGCCGTCGCCGGCGGCGCGCGGACGGTGTCGGAAGCGCTGGGCCACCAGGAATTCATCCTCACCTACAAGGCCTTCGACCCGATCGGTCCGGCCTGCCTGCCGTTGCGGCGCGTGAGTTAAGGGGCGACACCGATGGGAAGACTTTCAGGCAAGACCGCCCTGGTGACGGCCGCCGCCCAAGGCATCGGCAAGGCCAGCGCCGAGCTCTTCGCCCGCGAAGGCGCGCGCGTGATCGCCACCGATCTCAACGAGGATCTGCTGGCGAGCGTCGAAGGCTGCGAGGGCCGCCGCCTCGACGTGCGCGATCCCGACGCCATCAACGCCCTGGCCGCCGAGCTCGGCGCCATCGACGTGCTGTTCAACTGCGCCGGCTACGTCCATTCGGGCACCATCCTCGACTGCGACGAGCAGGCCTGGGCGTTCTCCAGCGACCTCAACGTCACGGCCCAGTACCGGACCATCCGCGCCTTCCTGCCGGCCATGCTGGCGGCCGGCGGCGGCTCGATCGTCAACATGGCGTCGGTGGCCAGTTCGATCAAAGGCGTGCCGGGCCGCTTCGCCTACGGCGCCACCAAGGCCGCCGTCATCGGCCTGACCAAGGCCGTGGCCGCCGACTTCGTGGGCCAGGGGATCCGCTGCAACGCCATCTGCCCCGGCACCGTCGACACGCCGTCGCTGAACCAGCGCCTGGCCGACACCGGCGACTACGCGGCCGCCCACAAGGCCTTCACCGCCCGCCAGCCGATGGGGCGCCTGGGCAAGCCGGAAGAGCTGGCCCAGCTGGCGCTGTATCTGGCCAGCGACGAGTCCGCCTTCACCACGGGCCAGATCCACATCATCGACGGCGGCTGGATCAACTGACGTGCGCCGCTGCCTCGCCCTCGACCTCAAGGACGACGCCGACCTGATCGCCCGCTACGAGGCCTGGCACCGCCCCGGCGCGGTCCCCGAGCCCGTGGTGGCGTCGATCCGCGCGGCCGGCATCCTCGAGATGGAGATCTGGCGCGTCCAGGACCGGCTGTTCATGCTCATCGAGGCGGGACCCGACTTCTCGCCGCAGGCCAAGGCCGCCGCCGACATGGACTCGCGCGACGTCCGGGCCTGGGAGCGGCTGATGTCGGCCTTCCAGAAGCCCCTGCCCGGCTCGGCGTCCGACGAGAAGTGGCGCGACATGCGCCGGATCTTCGCCCTTTCCGAGCAGCCCTGAGCTTCCGGCCGCTCTTCCCGACACCACGATTGTTTTCGCTTTCAGAACGAGGCACGGCGACAAGATGAATGTGACCCGCAGAACCGCCCTGGCCGCCACCGCCGGCGTCTCCCTGGTCGCCGCATCGCCCGTGCGCGCCGCCCCGGCCAAGACCTCCGCGCCCCGCCTGTGGTACCGCCAGCCGGCCAAGGAGTGGGTCGAGGCCCTGCCCGTCGGCTCGGGCAAGCTGGGCGCCATGGTGTTCGGCGGCGTCGCGGCCGAACGCCTGCAGCTCAACGAGGACACCTTGTGGGCCGGCGGCCCGTACGAGCCGATCAATCCCGAGGCCAACGCCGCCCTGCCCGAGATCCGCCGCCTGATAAACGCCGGCGACTACGCCAAGGCCACGGATCTCGCCGAAGCCAAGTTCATGGCCCTGCCCAAGCGCCAGATGTCCTACCAGACCATCGGCGATCTCAAGCTCGACTTCCTCGGCCTGCCCCAAGCCGCGGAGGCCGTCGACGGCTATGTCCGAGACCTCGACCTCGACGGCGCGATCACCACCACCCGCTTCACGGCCGGCGGCGTCAGCTATCTGCGCGAGGTCATCGCCAGCCATCCGGACGGCGTCATCGCCGTGCGCCTGACCGCCGGCCGCAAGGGCGCGATCGATGTCGACCTGTCGTTCAGTTCCCCCCTGAAGTCCAAGCCCGTCTCGTCGGTCGAGGGCGCGCACCTGATCCTGGCCGGCAAGAACGAGGCCTCGCAGGGCATCGACGCCCGCCTGACCTTCGAGACCCGGGTCGAGGTCCGAGCCAAGGGCGGCCAGGTCTCGGGCGCCGGCGGCAAGCTGTCGGTGAAGGGCGCCGACGAGGTGCTGCTGCTGATCGCCGCCGCCACCAGCTATCGCCGCTATGACGACGTCTCGGGCGACCCGGTCGCGCTGAACAAGGCCACGCTGGCCAAGCTGACCGACAAGCCCTGGGCGAAGATCCTGGCCGAGCATCAGGCCGATCACCGCGCCCTCTTCCGTCGCTTCAGCGTCGACTTCGGCCGCACCCGCGCCGATCTCCTGCCCACCGACGAGCGCATCAAGCAGTCGCCGACCACCGACGACCCGTCGCTGGAGGCGCTGTACTTCCAGTACGGCCGCTACCTGCTGATCGCCTGCTCGCGTCCGGGCAGCCAGCCGGCCAACCTGCAGGGCATCTGGAACGACAAGACCTTCTCCCCCTGGGGCAGCAAGTACACGATCAACATCAACACCGAGATGAACTACTGGCCGGCCGAGCCGACCGACCTGCCCGAACTGGTCGAGCCGCTGATCGCCCTGGTTTCCGACATCGCCCAGACCGGCGAACGCATGGCCCGGGCCATGTACGGCGCGCGCGGCTGGGTCACCCACCACAACACCGACCTGTGGCGGGCGACGGGCCCGATCGACGGCGCCAAGTTCGGCGTCTGGCCCACCGGCGGCGCCTGGCTCTGCAAGCACGTCTGGGACCACTACGACTACGGCCGCGACAAGGCCTATCTGGCCCGCGTCTATCCGCTGATGAAGGGCTCGGCCCGGTTCTTCCTCGACACCCTGGCGGTCGACCCGAAGTTCGGCGTGCTGGTCACCAACCCGTCGATCTCGCCCGAGAACAACCACGGCCACGGCTCGTCCCTGGTCGCCGGCCCCACCATGGACCAGGCGATCATCCGCGACCTGTTCGACAACTGCCTGAAGGCCGAGGCGATCCTGGGCCCCGACGCCGCCTTCGTCGCCGAGGTGAAGGCCGCCCGCGACAAGCTCGCCCCCTACAAGATCGGCAAGGACGGCCAGCTGCAGGAGTGGCAGGAAGACTGGGACGCCGACGCCAACGACATCCATCACCGCCACGTCTCGCACCTCTACGGCCTGTTCCCGTCCGACCAGATCTCGGTCGACACCACGCCGGATCTCGCCAAGGCGGCCAGGACCTCGCTGGTCACCCGCGGCGACCTGTCGACCGGCTGGGCCATCGCCTGGCGTCTGAACCTCTGGGCCCGCCTGGGCGACGGCGACCGCGCCCATAGCATCCTCAAGCTGCTGCTGGGCCCGGAACGCACCTATCCCAACATGTTCGACGCCCACCCGCCGTTCCAGATCGACGGCAATTTCGGCGGAACCTCGGGCATGACCGAGCTGGTCATGCAGAGCCGCAACGATCGCATCTACCTGCTGCCGGCCCTGCCCAAGAGCTGGCCCACCGGCCAGATGACCGGCCTGCGCGCCCGCGGCGCGGTCGGCGTCGACGTGCGCTGGAGCGGCGGCAAGCTGACCGACGCCGTCCTCACCGCCAAGGAAGCCGGCAGGCACACCGTGGTGCTGGCCGGCTCGACGCTGGACCTCGACCTCAAGAAGGGACAGCGCGTGCGCCTCGTGGCCCGCGACGGGAAGCTGAAGCAGGCATGATAGGCCAAGCGTTCAACGGGAGGCGTTCGATGTCGTCGCGTTCAAGCACCCTGGCTCTGGCGGCGGCGCTGCTTCTCGCCCCCGTCGCCCTGCCCGGCGTCGCGTCAGCGCAAGCCGCGCCCACGGCTCCCGCCGCCGAGGTCGTCCCGACGCTCGGCCCCAAGCCCTTCATCGGCTACTTCAAGCCGATGCCGCGCGCCAAGCTGTCCAAGACGGCCTGGGGCGCCGCGCAGGTCGGCCCGCGCGATCCGCGCAACGGTCTGGAAGACCCCTCGATGACCCGGTGGAACTACTGGGACGGCCAGATCCTGAAAGGCGCGGACGGCAAGTACCGCATGTTCGCCAGCCGCTGGGACCAGGCGCTGGGCCACAAGGCCTGGGGCCAGTCCCTGGGGGTCAGCGCGATCAGCGACACCCTCTATGGCCCCTATCGTGACCGAGGCCTGACCTGGCCCGACAACCAGGGCGGCCTTGGCCACAACGTCACGGCGCTGAAGATGCACGACGGCCGCTACGCCGTCGTGGTCAGCGAAACGCGCGGCGGCGACGTCTTCGTGTCGGACAGTCTCGACGGCCCCTGGACGCAGCTGGGAACCATCAGCCTCGACCAGAGCCGCTTCCAGCTGGTCAAGACGCCGGGCGACGCAGCCCTGCGCGACACGCCCACGGCCACGCCCGCCAAGCCGGCCAATTTCAGCGTCCTGCTGCGGCCCGACGGCGCCTACCAGATCGTGCCGCGCTCGGGCCAGATCCTGATCAGCCGGACAGGGATCCTCGGCCCCTACACGGTGATGGGCGACAGCGTCTATCGCGGCCTCGACGGCGTCCCCCAGCGCGATATGCGGGCGTTCGAGGACCCGGTGCTGTGGTTCAGCGGCGGCCTCTACCACATCGTCGTCAACCAGTGGCGCGAGCGCCGCGCCTACCACCTGGTCTCGCGCGACGGGATCAGCGACTGGCGCGTCCAGGGCCTGGCCTACGAGCCTGGCGCCGACTTCATCCGCTACGCCGACGGGACGAAGAACAACTGGAACAAGCTCGAACGCCCCGGCGTGGTGATGGAGAACGGCCACGTCGTCGCCATGACCTTCGCCGTCGTCGACACCCCCAAGGACGCCCAGACCGGCGCCAACGGCCATGGCAGCAAGATCATCGTCGTGCCGTTCGACGGCGCGGCCATGGATCGGGACCTGGCGGGGCTCTAGTCGTCCTCTTCGCCGGCGACCCGGTCCACCTCCGCCAGGACCTGGCTGTCCCATTCGTTGTCGAGCTCCAGCATGTCCTCGAAGGCGCCGTAGCAGTTGTAGAAGTCCTGCCGAACGTCGCCCGGCCCCTTGTCCTCGACCACGCGCCTGGCCTCCTCCAGGAAGACGCCGGCGAACGCCTCGGGCGTCCAGATCTCCCGCGCGCGCGACAGGATCGGGAAATCAGCGAACTCGTAGGGCGTGGTCTGCCACTGGTGCAGAAAGAACCACAGGCCAAAGCGCACCGCGCCTGGCGCTAGGAAACCGGTCTTACGGGCGATCGCCGGGAAAACGGCCTCGACGGCGAACGGGTCGTGCTCCTGGTCGACCTGCTCGAACCAGCCCCGCAGCACCTCGAAGCTGGCCGGATCGCGCTCGGCCAGGGCCAGCGCCGCGTCCGCCAGGGCCACCCGCAAGGTTTCGGGTTCGCCGCCCGAATTGAGGCCGCAGCCCGTATGGTCGACATGGCCCTTGGCCTGCTCGCCAAAGACCGCGATCAGCCGGCGAAGGTCGGGCAGCAAGGGCGAGACGTCTTCGTCCGAGAGCCTCCGGATGGCCCGAAACAGGCCGATCTCGCCGATGGTCTTGCCGCCGGCCTTGAAGCGGAACTGCAGGACGCCGCGGAAGACGATCGCATCGAGGCCTGCCTCGATCCGATCGGCCATGGCCTGGACCGCGAGCCGCAGGCCGGCCGGAGAAAAGTCCGGCAGGTCGACGAGTTGCACCGTCCGCGTCCGGATTTCCCGGCGAAGCGCCTTGAACGCCCTGTTCGATGGCAGGGCCGGCAATTGATGCTCGTCCGTCCAGTCCGACGGGACCGTCGGCCCGACCTCGCCGTCCAGGGTCACGTGGCGTTCCTGATTGTTGATGACCACCGTGAAGCCCCGGCTGTCCTCGTCCCAGCGAACATGGCGCATGGGCTTGAGCAGTTGCTGCGCGACCGCGTCGTCCAGCGCATTGCGCTCCTGCCGGGCCAGGGCGTCCATCCCTGTCGGCCAGTCCGATAGCAGAAGCTGGTCCCGGCCATTCCAGTCGCGGTGATCGAGCTGGTCGGCCAGGGCGTCGATCCCCGCCATCACCGGGTGGGGACGCTTTCCCTGGCTCCCAGGCGCGGCGATCACCCGATAGTCCACGATCAATCGCCGATCGTGGGCGACCGGATCTAGTGAGAAGAGATCCAGCGCCATGCCGTAGCGTCGCGCACCATCGGCCTGCAGATCGGGGTGCTCAAGCGCGGGCGACGGCCCCAGAAGGCGACGCCACCACGGAAACCGTATGGGCTTCTGGCGAATGACCGATCCGACGTGCACGCGCAGCGCCCAGCGTGCGTTGGGGCTGAACCACTTCAGACGGGTCAGGAGTATATGCCCGATGCTGAACTCGAATCCTTCGGGCCGGCTCGTCGAAACCTCGCCGGTTTCGGGGTTCAGGATCGCGATCTCGTCGGCGCAATTGCAGACGACGCGCCCGTCGTCACGCACGCCGATCCAGAACACCCGGTAGTTCTCGCTGATCAGGTGGAAGCGGCTCTCCCCGCCGTCCAACGGCGCTTCGCGCACGCCGTTGACGCTCAGCCATCCGTTCTCGTCCAGAGAGCCGTCGCCGTCGGGGACGAACAGCGTATTGCGCTTCCTGCAGAAGGCCCAGATATCGCTGTGCGAACTCCGAGTGCCGACGTGCACCAGCCGGCGACGCGCCACGCAGTCGAACACCGCGTAACCGCCGGCGTCTCCCTTCGCGAGCACCAGCACGTCGTCGATCGCGTGCATCTCGGCCCGCTGGTCGTCGAACGCCAGGAAGGCCCATGGCTCGCCCTCGCCGGTGTCGACCTCGACCATGGTCAGGTATTCGGGAAAGCAGTCGTACGCGGCGATCTTCACAGGCAGCCCCCATTTGGCGGCCGGGATCCTACAGGCCGGCGAGCTCCACTCAAGGGCGCAGGCACAGGCTCACCGCAACCAATCCACCTTCGGCGGCGAGGCCGCCCTAGATCCCGTTGCGCGCCGTCGGGCCGATCTCGGCGCTGATGGCGGCGGCGTGGCGCTGAAGGTTGGCGATGGTGTCGGGCATCGAGATCGCGCTGGGCGTGTCGACATAGGGGCAGGTCAGGGCCGCCACCACGCCGTCGGCCCCGTGCACCGGCACCGACAGGTCGATCACCGCCGAGGTCACGTAGCTGGCGGCCTGCACATGACCGTCCTTGCGGGCCTGGGCGGCGGCCGCCAGGAAGGTCTCCCAGACAGCCTTGGTCGCGCCCTCGCGCAGCTGAGCGCCCCAGCGTTCGCGCACGCGCTCGGGCTGGAAGGCGAACAGTACGAGGCCCGAGGTCGCCTCGACGATCTTGCGGCGATAGCCCACGCGCACGGAATAGCCCTGGTCGCCGGGGGCCTCGATGCGCGCCACCACCACCATCTGGTCGCCGCTGGCCACGGCCAGGTGGCACGACTGGCCGGTGGCCTGGCACGAGGCCCGCATCTCCGGCAGGGCCGCTTCCAGCAGATCCTTGGCCGGCGCCCGGGTCATGCCCAGGGCGAACAGCTTGTTGGTCAGGACGAGCCCATCCTCGTCGGCGGCGCGGCCCACATAGCCCCGCGCCTCCAGCACCTGGACCATGCGGAACAGCTCGCTGGACGAGCGGTCGAGCGCCGACGATATCTGCGCCAGGGTCAGGCCGCCCCGGTGCGCGGCCAAGAGCTCCAGCACGTCGAGGCCCTTTTCCAGGGCGGGAGCGCGATATTCTCGCTTCTTGGCGGGCGCGTCGGACATGGCTTCTATAAGCGATAGAATCGTCGCGCCGTCTCGCCAAATAGCGCCGCTCGGCCGGCCGGCGGCGCCCAGGCCTCGCACATCTCCCGCCAGCTCGCATAGTCGCCGGCCAGGTTCAGTACCGGCCAGTCGCTGCCCCACATCAGCCGTTCGGGGCCGAACACGTCCACAAGATGCGCGGCATAGGGCGCCACGACCGCCGCGGCGGCCGCCTCCCTCGCCTCGGTCAGCAGGCCCGACAGCTTGCAGTGCACGCCCGGCTCCGCGGCCAGGGCGGCGATGTCGCCCCGCCAGGGAGCCAGCCACCCCTCCCCGATCGCCGGCTTGCCGCCGTGGTCGATCACCACCCGCAGATCCGGCCAGCGCCGCGCGAAGACCAACAAGGACGGCAGATGCCTGGGCCTGACCAGCGCGTCGAAAGCCAGCCCCGCCTCGACCATCGCCGCGATCGCCGGCTCCAGCGCCGGATCGAGGATCCAGTCGCTCGCCAGATCCTGCAGCATCGGCCGCAACCCCTTCAGCTTGGGATCCTTGGCCAAGGCCGCGATCTTCGCCGGCGCGTCGGGCGCGGCAAGATCCGTCCAGCCGACGACGCCCAGCGCCAGCGGATCGGCCGCCGCCAGCTCCAGCAGCCAGGCCGTGTCGCGCTCGCTGGGCTGCGACTGCACCAGCACCACGCCGTCCGGGCCGCCCGCCGCGCGCAGGTCGTCCAGGCCGAAATCCCGATGGATCACCGACAGGTCCGGCGTCGGCCATTCGTGGTCGTTCCACCCGATCCGCCAGACATGGCAGTGGGCGTCGATCAGCACGCGACGATGGCCTTGATCACCCCCGCCGACGGCTCCATCCAGCCCGGCAGCGCCTGCGCCAGATCCCGCAGCTCGGCCTTGTGGCTGTTCAGGGCCGCCGTCGGCACGAGCCCCGCGCGGATCGTCGCCAGCACATGCTCGAAATCCTCGATCGTGGCGTTGCGGCTGCCCAGCAACGACATCTCTCGCTTGTGGAACTCCGGATCGGAAAAGGTGATATCGGCCGCCACCACCGAGATCAGCACATAGCTGCCGCCATGGCCGACATAGGAAAAGCCCTGCTCCATGGCCGCCGGATTGCCGGTGGCGTCGAACACCACGTCGAAGAACGCGCCGTCGGTCAGGGCCGACAGCGTCTCGCCCATGCGCTCTTCCAGCGCCACCGTCCGCTCGACGCCCAGATGCTCGGCGCAGAACGCCAGCCGGTCCTCGCGACCGTCCAGCACCGTCACCCGCGCCCCGGCCAGGCGGGCGAACAGGGCGGCGGCGATGCCAATCGGCCCCGCGCCCACGACCAGGGCGCTCTGCCCCGGCTCGATCCGCGCTCGCCGCACCGCATGGGCGCCGATGGCCAGGAACTCGACCATTGCCGCCTCGTCCAGATTAACGCCCTCGACCTTGCGCACGAAGCCCCGCGGCACGGCCAGGTACTCGGCCAGTCCGCCGTCGATGTGCACGCCCAGCACCCGGATGTTCATGCAGCAGTTGGTCTTGCCCTTGGCGCAGGCCGGGCAGACCCCGCACGACAGGTAGGGCATGACATAGGCGTGGTCGCCTGGCGCCAAACCGCTCCCGGTTGGCGCGGTCACCACCTCGCCCGACAGCTCGTGGCCCATCACCCGGGGATAGGACAGATAGGGCTGGGTGCCGCGATAGATGTGCATGTCAGTGCCGCACACCCCCACCCTGCGCACGCGCAGCAGCACCTCGTCCGGGCCCGGCGTCGGCGTCGGCCGGCGCTCGAGAACCAGTTCGCCGGGCGCGGCGCAGACCAGAACGTCCATCATCCTCAGTGGCCTCCCACCAGCACGGCGTCGTGGGCGCTGACCTCGCGCCGACGGGCGGTGATCGCGAACAGCCCGACCACGGCGAAGCAGCCGCAGGGCACGAGGATCGCCGTCCGGATCGAGCTGGCGTCCGACAGCGCGCCCATCGCCGCCGTCAGCACCGCCCCGCCGATGATGCTCATCACCAGGAACGACGAGCCGGTCTTGGTCAGCGGCCCCAGCCCCTTCAGCGAACTGGCGAAGATGGTCGGGAACATGATCGACATGAAGAAGCTGGTGGCCGCCAGGGCCAGCAGGCCGGTGTGGCCGCCGACGGCCACGGCCGCCAGGGTCAGGGCCACGTTGGCGGCCGCGAACAGGGCCATCAGCCGCGAGGGATCGACCCGGCTCATCAGCGCCGTGCCCGCGAACCGGCCGGCCATGAAGCCCACCAGCGACCACGACAGATAGGCCGCAGCCGTCTTCTCACCCATGCCGGCGACCTGGTCTTGGCCGTAGCGGATCATGTAGCTCCACACGCCCACCTGGGCGCCGACATAGAAGAACTGGGCGGCCACGCCGAACAGGAAGCGCGGGCGCGAAAACAAACCAAGGATCGGCTTGTCGGCCTTGTCTTCCGGCGCCTCGGCGCTCGGGCGATTGGCCTGGATCGGAAACCGGGTGAAGGCCACCAGCAGCGCCCAGGTCAGCACCACGGCGGCGATGATCAGGTACGGAACCTGGGTCGACTGGGCCTCGGCCGCCTGGAAGGCCGACAGCTGCTGCGGCGTCATCGCCGCGAACTCGGCTTTCGTCGGCTCCACGCCAGACAGGATGAACTGGCGGCCGACCACCACGGCGGTGATCGCGCCCAGCGGGTTGAAGGCCTGGGCCAGGTTCAGGCGCTGCTCGGCCTTGGCCGGGTCGCCCAGCACGGTGATCAGCGGATTGGCCGAGGTTTCCAGGAACGCCAGGCCTGAGGCGATGACGAATAGCGCGCTCAGGAACAGTTCGTAGCGGCGCAGCTCCGCCGCCGGCCAGAACAGCAGGGCCCCCGCCCCGAACAGCACAAGGCCCACGATCACGGCGGCCTTGTAGCCGTAGCGGCGCATCAGCAGGCCAGCCGGCAGGGCCAGGAAGAAGTAGCCGAGATAGAAAGCCGACTGCACCAAGCCCGACTGCAGGTCGGTGAGGAAGAAGGCCTTCTTCAGGTGCGGGATCAGCACGTCGTTGAGGTTGTTGGCCACGCCCCACAGGAAGAACAGCGCGACGATCAGCACCAGCGGCGCGAGGCCCGCCCGGCCTCTTGGATCATGTGCTGTGGGGTCTTTGGACATGACGCATCTCCTCCCGGCCGCGCCCTCTGACGGAGCGCCTGCCGACAAGGCATCATATATGAACTAGATCGTCAAATATGAAATCAACCAGGCGCCACGGAGCGGCGCCGCCAGGTCGAAAACAGGGCCGAAAACGACGAAAGCCCCCAGCTTTGGACTGGGGGCTTTACGTAGAAGAGTTTGGGTGCGGGGACAGGATTTGAACCTGTGACCTTCAGGTTATGAGCCTGAC
>CBINOL010000054.1:0-31945 GCA_966252285.1 uncultured Caulobacter sp. | reverse complement strand
CCCCGCCCCGCGCCGGGGGGGGCCCCGGCCGCCGCCCCGCGCCCCCCCCCCCGTTTTCAGCTTCAACCGGTCTTGGCCGATGACGCAGCCGCTCCCCTCTCCGTCGCCTTCGGCGACACCTCTCCCACAGGGAGAGGATCTTTTATTCACATCGCCGAGATGCCGCCGTCGAGCTTCAGTTCGGCGCCGGTCATGAACTTGCTCTCGTCGCTGGCCAGGTAGAGCACCGCGTTGGCGATGTCGTCCGGCTCGCCGATGTGGCCCAGCGGGATCTGCCGGCCCAGCTTGGCGTGCGCCTCCTCCTTGCCCAGGCGCTGGCTCAGGGGATCGAGGATCGGGGTGTCGATGAAGGTCGGGTGGATCGAGTTCGAGCGGATGTCGAGCCCGAGCTTGGCGCAATAGAGCGCGATGTTCTTGCTGAGCAGCCAGACCCCGGCCTTGGAGGCGTTGTAGGCCGGCGAGTTGTGGTTGGCGATCAGGCCGGCGATCGAGCTGATGTTGACGATCGAGCCCGGCTGGTGGGCGCGCATGTGGGTCAGGGCGTGCTTGGCCCCCAGGAAGACGCTGTCGACATTGATCGACATGATCTTCTTCCAGAGGTCGAACTCCATCTGCTCCAGCGGCTTGTCGCCGGCGACCCCGGCGTTGTTGACCAGCACCGAGAGGCCGCCCATGTCGGCCGCCGCCGCCTCGAGGGCCGCGATCCACTGGTCTTCCTGGGTGACGTCGAGGGCGTAGGCGAAGGCCGTGCCGGCGCCGTGGGCGGCGTTGATCTCGGCCGCCACGGCCTTGGCCCCGTCGACATTGATGTCGGCCAGGGCGACCTTGGCGCCTTCCGAGGCCAGCTTGCGCGCCGCCGCCGCGCCCAGGCCCTGGGCCGCGCCGGTGATGAAGGCCTTCTTGCCGGCGACCCGGCCCGTGGTCTGCGCCATTCGGCGTCCTCCCTGTAATTCAAACGATAGTTTGAACTGGATGCGGGGGGAGGGGAAGGGGTGTTCGCTGTCGACGGCCATGGCGTCGCCCGCGGTTCTTTCCGGCAAGCGGGCGCCGGCCAGGCGGCCGCCCCTTTGCGAAGTTTCGTCCAGCTCATAGAACTGGGCCGTCATGTCCAAGCCTTACGCCATATTCTGCGCCGATCCGCTCAATCCGCGATCCGTCGATCCGGCCTTCTCGGCCGAGGTGGAGGCTGCGCGAGCCGCCGGCTTCACGCCGGTGCGCCTCGACCATGATGAGCTGGATCACCGCGTCGATGCGGAGGCCGCGCTTCGGACGGCGCGTTTCGACGGTGACGGCAAGGCGGTCTACAGGGGCTGGATGCTGGGCGAGGCCGCCTATGCAGCCCTTTTCGCCGCCCTCCTTCGGCGCGGCGTCGACCTTGTGACCTCTCCTTCGGCGTACGCCGCATGCCATACGACGCCCGGCTCCTACGCCGCCCTGCGCGACTGGATGCCGAAAACCGAGTGGACGTCCCTCGCGTCGATAGACGAACCCGACGCGATCGAGACGGTCCTGAGCAGGTTCGGTTCGTCGGCCGTCGTCGTGAAGGACTGGGTCAAATCCCAGGCGGCGGGCTATTGGGCCGAAGCCTGCTTCATTCCCGACGCCTCGGATACCCAAGCGGCCTTGAAGGTGGTCGACCGTTTCCGCGAACTGCAAGGCGAAAGCCTGACCGGGGGCCTGGTCTTCAAGACCTACATACCTCTCCTGCCGGCCAAGGCTCCGGCCCTGGAACACCGCGCCTTCATCGTTTCGGGCAAGGTCGTCGGGTGCTGGCCGCGGATCGCGCAGGCCGCCGAGATCGGTTCACCGCCCGCGGCTTTGCTGGACGCTGTCGCTTCGAAGGTTCCCAGCCCGTTCGCGTCGGCGGATTTCGGCCGGGACGTGGATGGACGCTGGTGGCTGCTGGAGGTCGGCGACGGGCAGGTCTCGGGCTTGCCCGACGATAGGGCCGCCGAACCGATCTTCGCCGCCCTGGCGCCTCTGGCGGGCTGAGCGCCGGGCGCGGCGCGCCGCCCTATCCCGCGATCCCATCCATGAACTTGGCCAGCTGCACGTCGCGCTCGCTGACGCCGTCGCAGTCGTGGGTGGTCAGGGTCACCTCGACGCGGTTGTAGACGTTGAACCACTCGGGGTGATGGTCGCGCTTGTCGGCCTCGATGGCCACGCGGGTCATGAAGCCGAAGGCGGCGTTGAAGTCGGCGAAGCGGAAGGTCTTCTCGATGGCGTCCTTGCCGTCGGCGGCGGTCCAGCCGGTCAGCTGGGCGAGGGCGGCGGCGACGCCGATCTTGGCGGGGGCGGTCATGGGGCGGCTCCTGAAGCTTCTGATCCCTTCAGAACGACAATCCGGTGGCGGCCGCAAGCTCCGCCAGCGCCTGATCCTCGCTGGAGACCTTGATGGCGACCATGCCCAAGGCCGCGGCCGGCTTGCAGTTGACTCCCAGGTCGTCGAGATAGACGCAAGCCTGCGGCGCGACGCCCAGCAGGTCGCACATCATCTGGTAGATGCGCGGGTCGGGCTTGCGCACCCCGGCCTTGGAGCTTTCGATCACCGCGTCGAACTGGGCCATGATCTCAGCCACGGCGGCGGCCTTCTCAGCGGAAGAGGCCATGCCCGCGCCGTGACCCGCGCCCGGCACGTTGTTGGTGATGCAGCCGACCTGGAAGCGCCCCTTGCAGGCCTTCAGCGCGGCGACCATGCGCGGACGGATCTCGCCCGACAGCAGCGGCAGCACGTCGCGCCCCGGCACGGCGTGGCCCAGGCGCGCGGACTCCTCCAGGAACAGCTCGTCGAAGGTGGCCGCATCGATCTCCGCCCGCTCGAACCGCGCCCAGGCGTTGGTGTCGGGGTCGACGGCGTTGACGCTGCGGATGAAGTCGGTCGGCAGGTCGTTGCGCGCCTCGTAGCGGCGGAAGGCCTCGAAGGGCGAGGTGGTGAACACCCCGCCGAAATCCCAGATCACCGCCTCGATCGCCATGGTATCGCCCGCGCCGAACAATTGTTTGAAATTACTCTAGGCGAGGATGGCGGCGGGGAAAAGCCACGTCGAACAATGGTTAAGCTCGCCTTCATGGCGAAAAAGCGCGCGCGGCTCGCCGGGCTCTGGTCTACTGGCGGCCTGGAGTATCCCCCATGCGCCAACTCGTCCTTCTTGCTTTCGCCGCCGGGGTCGCCCTGGCCTCGCCGGTTCTGGCCGCCGATCGCTACGGCCTGGCCGGCGGCCCGCCCGACCGTTCGAACCTGCCGGTCGATCCCGAGATCCTGCCGCCCGACACGAGGCCCGGCGAATGCGTCAACCGCCGCGTCACCGGCCCAGGCGGCGCCTATCGCTGGGAGCGGGTGGAGTGCGACGACGGCGAGCGCGGCTGGAGCGACTTCGACCGCTGGAGCTATGGCCGTCCGCCGCTGCGGGTCGACGATCGCGGCGCGCCGCCGCCCCAGGCCTATCTGCCGCCGCCTCCGCCGCAGCAGGACTATGCGCCCGACCGCTACAGCCGCCGCCACGACGACGGCCCGGCCTACGCGCCGCCGGCCTATGGTTCTTCGGCCTATGCCCAGGGCGGTTACGCCGCGGGCGGCGCCGTCCAGGGCTATTCGCGCCAGGAAGAGGGCTACGAGTACAGCCGCGAGAGCCATTACGACAGCGGCGCGTACAGCGCCTATCCGCCGGCCCAGGGCGGTTACGGCTATGCGACCTGGACCTCGGCCGGTCGTGACGAGTACGGCTTCCTGGTCTGGCCGGGCAAGCAGCCTTAGGGCGGATAGACATTCAATTCTGGTCGCTTCCCTCACCGAGCTTCCCCGCGAAGGCGGGGAAGTTCGGACCAGAGGGGCGGCCGTCAATGAAAGTCGATCCGGCCTAGGACCGCCTACAGCAGCCGCAGGAACAGCACCCGCGCCGCGCCGTAGTCGCGGGCGTCGAGGGTCTCGAAGGCGTCCAGCACCGGGTCGGGTTCGCCGACGCCGCGCTCGAACACCACGATCGCGTTCGGGGCCAGCCAGCCGCCGGCGACCAGTTCGGCCAGGGCCCGCTCGCCCAGGCCCTTGGCGTAGGGCGGATCCAGGAAGGCGATGTCGAAGGCCGGGCCGGCGCTGGCGGGGCGGGGGCCCAGGTCCGTGGCGTCGCGGCGGTGGACGCGGGTCTGGCCGAACAGGCCGAAGGCGTCGATGTTCTGGCGGATCGCCCCGCGCGCGGCCTCGTTGGTCTCGACGAACAGGCAGTTGACCGCCCCGCGCGAGATCGCCTCGAGGCCCAGGGCGCCGGATCCCGCAAACACGTCGATCACCCGGGCGCCATGCAGTTCCGGCGCCCACGCGGCGTGTTCGAGGATGTTGAACACGGCCTGGCGGGCGCGGTCGGAGGTGGGACGGGTGGCGTCGCCCGGCGGGGTGGCGATGGCCTTGCCGCGATACTGGCCCGAGACGATGCGCATCAGGCCGCGGCCTCCTCGGGGATCTCGACGGCGCCGGCGGCCGCGCGGCGGCGCATGAAGCGGCCCCCCGCGACGAAGGCGGCGATGGCGGCGGCCAGCGGGATCAGGCCCCAGATGTGGTTCAGGCTGAACAGGATCAGGCCGCACATCAGGCCGGGGGCGACGGCCGTGCGGGCCAGGGTGAACAGCGCCTCGCCGCGATGCACCTTGCCGGCCAGCTCGCCGGCGAAGGCGGCGTAGCCCCAGACGATCGACATGGCGACGCCGATCGCCGCCACCAGGCCGACATAGACGAAGGTCGCTTCGGCCGAGGCGTGCTCCCACAGGAGCTCGGTGGCCAGGGGCAGCATGGCGATCAGGCCCAGCACGGCCAGGTTCAGCACGTCGAGCACACCGTTGGCCGCGCGCAGGCGGGCGAAGATCCGCCGGTGGCTGATCCAGTAGACGCCGATCACGGCGAAGCTCACCGCATAGGCCCACAGCTTGTGGCCCATCTGGCCAAACAGGTCGGCCACGCCATGCCAGTGCTCGGGCGGATGGATCTCGATGGCCAGCAGCGTGATGGCGATCGCGAAGACCGCGTCGGAAAACAGCACCAGGCGGTGCAGATGGCGATCGTCCGCCGCGTGCTCGGTCTTGCTCATGAAACCCCCATCGACAACCGCCGATGTGTGCCGTCATTGCCGCGAGACGGCAAGTCGTGGGCGAACTTTGCTCGAAACCTCTTTTCCTTCGCCTCGCGGCCGATTAGCGAGAAGGCGGGCGCTGTGTGGGATTGGGGCTGTGTTCGAGGACGTGAGACGTTCGGCGTTTCTGGACGACCTGACGCCGGCTGACCGGCGCATCGGGCGGCTCCTCTTGAGCCTCCCGGTCGGGATCGTGGCGGCGATGCTGGCCGCGGTGATCGGCGGCGTCTTCGTCATGGCCCTGTTCACCGGCCTGCTGGACGGCGGCTTCGATCAGGCCGTGGCGCTGTTCAAGTCGCTGACCAATCCGAGCGCCGCCGGCCTCGACCTGATCACCCTGCTGTTCGTGCTGTGCCTGCTGACGGCCACCAACGGCGGCATGGCCGTGGCCTTCACCGGCGTCGCGGCCCTGCTGCACGAGCGCCGCCTGCGCAGCTACCTGACCAGCGCGCCGGTCTATCGCTGGCGCCTGACGCTGCTGGGCCTCGTCCTGTTCGCCGTGACGGTCGGGCCGTTGCTGGCGGCCAGCGCGCGGCTGGACCCGCACGCGCCGCCCATGCCGATCCTGACCCTGACCTCCACTTTCGACGGCCGCCTCGTCCACGCCGCCGGCGCCATTGGTCTGCTGCTGCTGGCCGCCGCGGCCGAGGAGCTGGTGTTCCGCGGCTGGCTGCTCAAGGCGACCGGCGCCTTCACATCCAAGGTCTGGTTGATCCTGCTGATCAATGGCGCGGCCTTCTCGACCATCCATTTCGACCCCAACCCGGACGCCTTCCTGGTGCGGGCGGTCCTGGGGATCGGCCTGGCCTGGGCCACCCTGCGGCTGGGCGGCGTGGAGTTCGCGGTCGGCGCCCACGCGGCCAACAACATCGTCATCCTGCTGTTCCTGCAGCCGATGAGCCTGGCCCCCGAGCCGCCGCATCCCTTCCGCTGGGAGGTGCTACCGATCTGCGCGGTGATGCTGGGGATCTATGTCGGCCTGGCCGAACTGGTGGCCCGAACCCCGCGCCTGTCGCGCTGGGCCGGTGTGGCCACGGCCTAGGGCTCGTCCGACCAGCGCAGCGGCGGGGCTTGCGCCTTCAGGGCCAGCATCGCCTCGCGCAGGGCGTCCATGAACGGCCCCCGCCGGCCGGTCCAGGCCACCGGCTCGCCCACCAGCACCGCGCAGTTCAGCGGCACCGGCACGCTGGCGCCCTTGGGCAGAACCCGGCCCGCGCCCTGGATCCACACCGGGATCACCGGGGCGTCGGGGAAGGCTTCGGCCAGGCGGGCCACCCCGCCCTTCAGCTGGCCCATGGCGTCGCTGGCGCCGTCGCCGCGCGTGCCTTCGGGGAAGACCAGCACGATCTCGCCGGCCGCCAGGGCGGCGCGGGCCGGGGCCAGCACGTCTTCGCTTTCGCCGGAGGCGGCGCGGCGTCCGGCCTTGCTGCGGGCCACCGGCACGATGCCGATCACGTGGCGCGAGAACCAGCCGATCACCGGATCGCGCAGGAAATAGTCGGCCGCCGCCGCCGGCCGCAGCTTCGACACCGCCCGCGACGGAAAGATCGACAGCATCAGCAGGGTGTCGACGTGGCTGGCGTGGTTGGCGGCGATGATCGCCGGGCCCTTCAGCGGCAGGCGTTCGCGTCCCGAGACGTCGGCGCCGGTCATCAGCACCGCCAGCGGCCGGGCGACGAGGAGCAGCAGGAGGAAGCGGAGCAGGCGCACGGCGCGACTAGATCAGAACCGGTCGAGCGCGAACAGCGCCAGGAGGTGGAAGTAGAGCGGGGCGGTGAAGGTCAGGCTGTCGGCGCGGTCCAGCACGCCGCCGTGGCCGGGGATGGCGTGCGAGGTGTCCTTGACGCCGATGTCGCGCTTGATGGCGCTCATGGTCACATCGCCCGCGAAGCCCGCCGCCGGCAGCACGAAGGCGACTATGGCCAGGCCGTGGCCCGACAGCGGCGTGAACACCGGCCCGACGAACCAGATCAGCGCCGCGGTGGTGATCCAGCCGCCCAGGAAGCCTTCCCAGGTCTTGTTGGGGCTGACGGTGGGCAGGATCTTGCGACGGCCCAAGAGCTTGCCCCAGACGTACTGGGCCACGTCGTTGAACTCGGTGGCCAGAAGCAGGAAGAACACCAGGCCCGCGGCCCCGGCGGGCAGGGGCTCGCTGGCGGGCACGCGCATCAGGAAGGCGACGAAGCCGAGATTGTAGACGCAGGTGACCAGTCCCCAGTGGAAGGTCGCCGCGCTGGCCAGGTAGCCCTTGGTCTGGCCGAGCAGGGCCATCAGGGCGGGCAGCCCCAGGAACACCCACACCGGGATGAACACCAGGTAGAACATGTAGCGGTCGGCGAAGATGAAACCATAGGCGGCCAGCAGGCACAGATAGGCCGCCAGGATCGCCGGCCGGTCCTCGCGCCGCCGGACCGCGAGTGACAGGAACTCGCGCAGGGCCAGGAACGAGATCAGGGCGAAGACGACGGTGGTCGCCTGCCAGCCCAGCAGCAGCGCCCCGGCCAGCAGCGCCACCATCCCCCACCAGGAGACGATGCGCAGCCGCAGCTCCTCGTACGACTTGCCGGGCTTCAGGCGCGGCAGCACGGCGGCGATGGCGCTGGCGACGCCCAGCAGGGCCACCACGCCGGCCAGGCCCGCCAGCAGGGCCTTCGGCTGCATCGCCAGGAAACGGCTTGCGTGTCCGGTCAGGTCGCCGACGAAATCCATGGACGCTCCCGTTCGCACTACTCCCGGTATAGCCTAGTTGCCGACGGTTACGAGCCGGGGAGTTCGCGTCGATGTCGCGCCTGTTGCGCTCCAGTCTGGTCCACGCCGCCTTCGGCTTCCTGCTGATGGGCGGCTGGACGCTGTGGGCCAACCGCGCCCATGGCCTGGCCTGGGTTCCCGCGCTCGCTCAGGGGCTGCTGTCGGCCGGTCTGACCGCGCTGCTGAAGGCGACGCTGGAGCGTCTGGACGGCCGCTTCTCGGGCTTCGTCGCCCTGGCCCTGCCGCCGACGATCACGGCGGGCGCCATCCTGGCGACCCTGACCATCGTCCATCGCCTGATCGGCACGCCGGAACTTCTGGCGACGATCGCCTTTCCCTGGACGATGTCGACGCTCTACGCGATCGCCTACAACGCCCGCCTGGTCGCCGACCGGAGGAAGACCGCGCCATGACCGCCCCCCTCGAGACCGAAGCTCCCGACCTGACGAACCGCCGGCCGCTGAAGACCCGGGGCGCGGCCTGGGCCGCCCGCCTGGCCGCCGCCATCGCCGGCAAGGGGATCTCGGCCGACGTGATCTCGGGCCTGGGTCTGGCGTTCGCGGTGCTGGGCGGCGCCTTGCTGGCCGCCAGCGGCGGGGTCGAGGACGGCTGGCGGTCGCTGTGCCTGGTGCTGGGGGCGACTTGCGTGCAACTGCGGCTGGCCTGCAACCTGCTCGACGGCATGGTGGCGGTGGAGCATGGCCGCTCCAGCCCATACGGCCCGATCTGGAACGAGCTGCCCGACCGGATCGCCGACGTGCTGTTCCTGGCCGGGGCCGGCTATGGCGCGATGAGCGCCGGCTTTTCCGGCGGGCCGGCCCTGGGCTGGATCTGCGCGGTGCTGGCGGTGGTCACGGCCTATGTGCGCGAGCTTGGCCGGGGCCTGTGCCTTCCCGCGGATTTCTCTGGGCCCATGGCCAAGCCGCACCGCATGGCCGCCCTGACGGCGACCTGCGCGATCGCCGCCTTCGAGCCGCTGTGGCGCGGCCGGGGCGAGGTGCTGGCCGTCGGCCTGGCGGTGATCGCGGTCGGAACCCTGGTCACCGTCGTGCGCCGCACCCGCACCCTGGCCGAACGCCTGGCGGACAGGCGCTAGCGGTTACCGCCTGGGACCACGCGGAGCGGGCTTGCCGCCGGTCGGGCGCGGACCCTTGAAACCGGCCGGCTTGTCCGAACGCATCGGGGCGACATTGCCGCGCGTGGCGCCTTGCGGGGCGGCCTTTCCGGCGGGGCGGGCGCCCGGCTTGCCGACCGCGCCCTTGGGCCCGGCGCCCTTCGCGCCCGGCTTGGCGGGACCCTTGCCGCGCGTGGTCGGGGCGTCGGTGACGAACTTGGTCTCGATCGATTTCGCCTTGCGCGGCTTGGACTTGTTGGGATCGACCTTGATCTTGGCCTTGGCCCAGCCGGCCTTGTAGACCTTCTTGGGCTCCTCGACCTTGGGCGTGGCGATCTGCGGGGAGCGGCCGGTGGGCGCGCGGCGCTGGATCTCGCCGCCGCGCAGGCGCTCGCCGTCCTTGGCCACGCCGGGGGCGTACAGCGGGTCGGCGACGCCGACGAACTGCGGCTTGTCGCCGGCGGGCATGTTCTCGTCGGCGATGACGCCGGCCAGCAGTTCGCGGATCACCCGGGGGCCGACCTCCTCGACCTGGCCGGCCTGCAGCGTGCCCAGGGCGAACGGGCCGTAGGACAGGCGGATCAGGCGGTTGACCTTCAGGCCCACCGACTCCAGCACCTTGCGGACCTCGCGGTTCTTGCCTTCCGACAGGGTGACGGTGATCCAGACGTTGCGGCCGCCGCCGGCCTTCTCCTGGGCCTTGTCCAGGCGCGCCTCGATCGGGCCGTAGCGGACGCCCTCGATGGTCGTGCCGTCCTTCAACTTGTCCAGCGTCTCCTGGGTGGCGTGGCCGAAGGCGCGGGCGCGATAGCGGCGGGTCCAGGCGTTCTGCGGCATCTCCAGGGCGCGCGACAGCTCGCCGTCGTTGGTCAGCAGCAGCAGGCCCTCGGAATTGAGGTCGAGGCGGCCGACCGAGATCACCCGCGGCAGGCCGTGGGGCAGGGCGCCGAACACGGTGGGACGGCCGCCCGGATCATTGTGGGTGGTCACCAGGCCCGTGGGCTTGTGATAGCGGAACAGGCGCGTGGGCTGGCGATCCTCGACCAGCTTGCCGTCGACGACCAGCAGGTCGCCCGGGAACACGCGCACGGCCGGGGTGGTCAGCACCTGGCCGTTCAGCACGACCTTGCCGGCCTCGATCAGCCGCTCGACCTCGCGCCGAGAGGCCACGCCCGCGCGGGCCAGGGCCTTGGCGACGCGCTCGCCGCCCTCGGCGTCCGGATCGTGCTCGACGGAGTCGTGCAGGGCGGGCTGGTACTTGTCGGTCATGCCTTTGTTCCTTCGATGGGAGGGGCGCATCTCACGATGGGCGTTGAAGAAAGCTCATGGCGCCGAACGACGGGGCGATCAAGGCGGGCCCATTGTCGCGGGAGTGATAAAATAGTATATCACTTATATATGTGGAGGCGGCGATGAAGTACGAGCCCCTGAAGCGCTACCTGGAAGCAGCCCATGGCGTGGACCAGCAGCGCATGGCCTTCGACGAGATCGAAGGCGTCCTGGGCTTCGCCCTGCCGCGTTCGGCGCGGGAGCATCAGGCCTGGTGGTCCAACACCCGTATCGGCCACACCCACGCCGCCGCCTGGTTGGACGCGGGCTGGAGGACCTCCGGCCTGGACCTGGCCGGCCGCCGGGTGACCTTCCAGCGTGAGGTCGAGCGGGGCATGGCCGAGGGGGCGGCGCCGTTTCGTCACCACGACGACGCTGTGACCGTGCCGCTGGAGCTGTTGACCCCGGCCGGCCTCCAGATGATCGACCGCGAGGCCGGGCGCATGGGGCTGGATCGCGGAGCGGCCGCCGCGGCGCTGCTGAACGCCCTGGCCGTCGAGCGCCGGCGCGTCCTGCTGGCCGATCTCGCCCAATCCCTGCCGGCCGGGGCGATCGACGCCGCCGCCCTGGTGCGCGAGGACCGCGATGGCCGCTGAGATCGTGCTCGACGCCTCGGTGGCGGCCAAGCTGTTCTTTCTCGAGGCGGGATCCGAGGCCGCGCGAGCGCTGGTCTTGTCCGAAGCCCGGCTGATCGCGCCTGACCTGCTGTGGGCCGAGATGGCCAGCATCGCCGCCCGGCGGGTGCGGGTCGACGGCCTCGACGAGGCGCGGGCGGGCCGCGCCGTCTCGGCGCTGGATGAGATCGTCGCCGAGTTCCGGCCGATGGCCGGCCTGGCCGAACGGGCCTTCGCCCTGTCGGCGCGCCATGGCGTGAGCGCCTATGATGCGGTCTATCTCGCCCTGGCGCAGCAGCGCGGAACGGTGGTGGTCACAGCCGACGCCCGTCTCGTCGCCAAGGCTCGGACCGCCGGCCTGGGCGCCCATGTGCGATTGCTGGAAGACGGAGGGCGGCCATGACCGACGAAGACGCCATGGCCCTGGCCCTCGACGAGGCCCGGTCGGCCGCCGAGCGCGGCGAGACGCCGGTGGGCGCGGTGATCCTGGATCCGAAGACGGGCGAGGTGATCGCGCGGGCCGGCAACGGCCCGATCGCGGCGCATGATCCCACGGCCCACGCCGAGATCGCGGTCATGCGGCTGGCGGCGGCGAAGCTTGCGAACTACCGGCTGACGGATCTCACCCTGGTGGTGACGCTGGAGCCTTGCGCCATGTGCGCCGGGGCGATCAGCCACGCCCGCATCGGCCGGGTGGTCTGGGGCGCCGACGATCCCAAGGGCGGAGCGGTGGTCCACGGCCCGAAGTTCTTCGCCCAGCCCACCTGCCACTGGCGGCCGGAGACGACGGGCGGGGTGATGGCGCAGGAAAGCGCGGATCTGCTGCGCGGGTTCTTCCGCGCGCGGCGCAAGGCGAGGTCCGCCTCCTAGTTCACCATCGCCGAACCGAGCAGCACCTTGGCGCCCTTGCGGCCCAGGACGCGGTCGGTCGCCTTCTGCATCTCGGCGCCGACATAATCGAGGTCGGGCACGGCGCCCCGGCGCAGGCCCGAGGCGTAGGTCATCAGCACCTGGGCGAAGGCCGCGCGCAGGCGCGGGGTCGAGGCCTGGGCGTGCTCCATGACCTTGGGATCCTTGGCCTCGATGCCGGTTTCCAGGGTCATCACGCCCTTGCGGCCGTCGCGGCGGATGGCCGTGGCGGTGATGGTCGGCAGGGCGAAGTAGGTCGGCGGCGCCTCCTTCTTGGCTTCGCCGCCGCTGGCCAGGGCGGGCGAGGCGCAAAGACCGGCGAGCGTCAGGACGGCGGCGAGGAGGGCGAGGGTGCGGCGCATGGCCTTCCGCATAACCCGTCGTGGTTGACGTCCTCTTTACGTCTGGCGCCGCACAAACGCGTTAACCTAGATTCCCCGTGCGTCAGATGCGCGCGCGGCGGGTGCGAGGAGGCTGATCTTGGGACGCTTTTCACCGCAATCCCTCGACCTTGACGGCAAGGTGATCCTGGTCACCGGCGGCACCGGCTCGTTCGGACGCCGGTTCATCGAGACGGTGCTCAAGCGGTCGAGCCCGCGCAAGGTCATCATCTATTCGCGCGACGAGCTAAAGCAGAGCGACATGCAGCTGGAGCTGCGCGAGCAGTTCGACGAGGCCGACTTCGCCAAGCTGCGCTTCTTCCTGGGCGACGTGCGCGACCGCGAGCGCCTGACCCTGGCCCTGCGCGGGGTCGACATCGTCATCCACGCCGCCGCTCTGAAGCAGGTGCCGGCCGCCGAGTACAACCCGTCCGAATGCATCCACACCAACGTGCTGGGCGCCGAGAACGTGGTCTGGGCCAGCCTCAACAACCACGTCAAACAGGTGGTGGCGCTGTCGACCGACAAGGCCTGCAACCCCACCAACCTCTACGGCGCGACCAAGCTGGCCTCTGACAAGACCTTCGTGGCGGCCAACAACCTGTCGGGCGACATCGGCACGCGGTTCTGCGTCGTGCGCTATGGCAACGTCGTGGGCTCGCGCGGCAGCGTCGTGCCGCTCTATCGCCGCCTGCTGGACCAGGGCGCGACCGAGCTGCCGATCACAGACCCGCGCATGACCCGCTTCTGGATCACGCTGAACGAGGGCGTCGACTTCGTGCTGTCGTCGCTGAACCTGATGCGCGGCGGCGAGATCTTCGTGCCCAAGATCCCCTCCATGGCCATGCCCGACCTGGTGAAGGCCATGTCGCCGAGCGCGGGCGTCAAGGTCATCGGCATTCGCCCCGGCGAGAAGCTGCACGAGATCATGATCAGCGCCGACGACGCCCGCTCGACCGTGGAATTCGACGACCGCTTCGCCATCGAGCCCAACTTCGCCGAGTTCGGCCGCGAGCCCTATTCCGAGGCCGACGGCGCCAAGCCCGTCGCCGAGGACTTCTCCTACAGCAGCGACAACAACCACGACTGGCTGAGCCCCGAGGGCCTGCTGGCCATGCTGGAGGAGAAGGCCGCGCGATGAGCGGCTTCCTCCCCTACGGTCGGCAGACGATCGAGGACGACGACATCGCGGCTGTCGCAGAGGCCCTGCGCGCCGATTTCCTGACCACGGGGCCGACCGTCGAGGCCTTCGAGACGGCCTTCAGGCAGAAGGTCGGGGCCCAGCACGCCATCGCCGTCTCCAACGGCACGGCGACCCTGCACCTGGCGATGATGGCGCTGGGGATCGGCGAGGGCGACGTCTGCATCGCCCCGTCGGTGACCTTCCTGGCCACCGCCAACTGCGCCCGCTACGCCGGGGCCGAGGTGGTGTTCGCCGACGTTGATCCCGACAGCGGCCTGATGACCCCCGACACGCTGGCCGACGCCCTGGCGCGCGCGGGCGACCGCCGCGTGCGGGCGGTGCTGCCGGTGCACCTGCGCGGCGACGTCTGCGACCTGCCGGCGCTGAAGGCCATGGCCAGCGCCGCCGGCGCGGTGCTGGTCGAGGACGCCCCGCACGCCCTGGGCTCGGTCGCCACTTTCGGAAACGAGGCCCACCCGGTCGGCGACTGCGCCTATTCCAGCTTCGCCAGCTTCTCGTTCCATCCGGTCAAGACGCTCGCCACCGGCGAGGGCGGCATGCTGACCACCAACGACTCCGCGCTGGCGGCCAAGGCCAGGTCCTTGCGCGGCCACGGCATGGTGCGCCCGGCCGGGGCCGAGCCCTGGGTCTACGAGATGCCGGAGCTGGGCTTCAACTACCGCATCCCCGACGTGCTGTGCGCCCTGGGGATCTCGCAACTGGCCAAGCTGGACCGTTTCGTCGAACGCCGACGGGCGCTGACGGCGCGCTACCAGGCGCTGCTGGCGCCGCTTTCGCCGCTGGCCAGGCTGGCCGTCACTCCGAGCTGGTCGGACCCGGCCCTGCACCTGCTGACCGTGCTGATCGACTTCGAGGCCGCCATGACCACCCGCGCGGCGGTGGTCGAAAGCCTTAAGGCGCAAGGGGTCGGCACGCAGGTCCACTACATCCCCGTGCACCGCCAGCCCTACTACGTGAACCGGTATGGCCTGGCCGACCTGCCCGGCGCCGACGCCTGGTATGGCCGCTGCCTGACCCTGCCGCTCTATCCCGGGATGGCCGACGAGGACCCCGACCGGGTGGTCGAGGCGCTGGCGCGGGCGCTGGGGCTCTAGAAAACCTCCCCCAAGGGAGAGGTTTATTCCGGAGCCGCGTAGATCTCGATCACCGGCGCGATGTCGGTGAAGTTGGCCACGTCGGCGTGCAGGCTCGGCGCGACCGGGCTGTCCAGGCAGGCGCGCATGGCCGCCTCGTCGCGGAAGGTCAGGTGCGCCATCGCCACGAACGGGGCCGGACCGCCGTCCAGGGCCGACACCCCGCGAAAGACCCGGGCGTCCAGCAGGCCGGTCTGCGCCAGCGCCTCGCGCACCATGCGGATGTGGGTCTTCGCATAGTAGTCGTGGTCGAAGCGGGCGCCGTCGCGGGCCGGATAGACGATGCTGATGAAGGCCATGATGGGTTCCAAGCGAGGGGGCGACAGATTGGCCGCCCGCGCCCGCCGGTCAAGCTTGCTGGCGCCCTAAGGCTCGACGCTGATCTGGATCACCGGGGTGATGTCGGTGAAGTTGGCGACGTCGGCCTGGACGGCGGGGGCCTCGGGGCCGCCCAGTGAGGCCTGCAGCGCGGCGGCGTCGCGGAAGGTCAGGTGCACCATGGCCACGAAGGGCGGCGGCGCGCCGTCGGGACCGGGGACGCCGCGCAGGATCCGCGTGTCGACGAGGCCCGTGGGTCCGAAAGCCGTCTGCGCCAGCGGGATGTGCACGGCCTTGTAGTAGTCGTGATCGAACTTCGCGCCCTCGTGGGCGGGATAGAAGACGCTGAAGACGGCCATTGGGGGCTCCGTACTCTGGGAGCACGGATTTGGGGACGCGTCAGGTCGCGGACAAGCTTGGAGACGAGCCTCAGGCCGCCTGTTGCTGCTGCACCAGGCCCTTGAGCAGGTCGAGGGTCTCGGGGCTGGCGGCCAGCTGTTCGCGGGCTTCGGGCGCGCGGGCCAGTTTCAGGGCTTCGAGGCGGGCGCGGTCGGCGACCGGACCGGTGGGGCCGGCCTCGCCCATCGCCAGGCGGGCCAGCAGCGCCAGGCGCTGGGGCAGGGGAGCGGGGGCGCGGGCCAGCAGCGACAGCAGGCGGGCGTCGGCCTCGACCATGCCGCCGACCTCGCCCAGCTTGGCGCACAGCGGGCCGTAGTCCTCGACCACCAGGCCCGAACGGCTCAGCGACTTCTGCAGCGCCGCCAGGGCGGCCAGCTTCACCGACGGGCTGTCGGGCCCCTGGCGCATTTCCTTCTCGAAGCGCATGGCCTGGATGTTGGCCGACAGCCAGCGGGCGGCGTGGCGCTTGTTGACCGCGCCCATGACGTTCTCGGCCAGGCGGATCAGCATGACGATCTCCTCGCGGGCCGAGCGGTCGCGACCCAGCAGGGCCTCGATGAAGTCGCCGTTGAGCAGGGTCTTGGAGCGGGTGGTGAAGGCCGCGGTGATGTCCTCGGCCGGCAGGATGCGGCCCGCGGCGGCCGTCAGGCTCATGGCCAGGGCGCGCAGGTGCTCGATCTCCGACTCCGCGTCGGTCGGCTTGAGGCGGCGCACGCCGTTCAGCTCCTTGAGCACCCGGCGGGCGATCGAGGCGCGGACGGTGGGGAAGTTGTCGCCGCACAGCCATTGGCCCAGGCGCTTGGCCGTGCCCGACAGCTCGGGCATGCAGTTGCGGACGCTGGCCTCGACCTTGATCAGCATCTCGACCTGCGAGCCGCCCGCCAGGCGGGTCATGGCCGCCAGGGTCGAGCCCAGGTCGTCGGCGGTGTTCAAGAGGTCGGCCATGCCGGCCTTGGAGCCGATGATCTCGGCCAGCGGCGTCTCGATGGCGGCCAGGGCGGCGGCGCGGGCCTTGGGCTCGGCCGGCGCGGCGTCGGCCAGGTCGAGCAGACGGGCGATCTTCTCGCTCCAGTCCTTGGCCGGGGCGATCGAGGCGGCGACGCCGGCCCCCAGCAGGAAGGCGCGGTCGGGATCGGCGGCCAGGCGCTCGGCGGCTTTCGCGAAGCCTTCCTTGTCGAGGTCCGGCAGCTGGCCCTTCTTGAAGGCCTTCATCAGGTTGGCGACCGAGCGCTCGACCAGGCCCTGGAAGTTGCGGATCAGCTCGTGGACCGACATGCCCCGGGCTTCGGCCTCGGGAATGGCGATCTTCTGCAGGGCGTGCTGCAGGTCGGTGCCGGAGGCTTCCAGCTTCTCGACCAGGTCGGGACGGTGCAGCAGCTCGAACGGCGTGGCCTTGTGGCGCTGCAGCCAGCTTTCCAGCAGGCGGCCGATGCGGTCGCGGGCGTGGGCGGTGTAGAGGTCGGCCGGCTGCACGCACAGCGGCTCCATCTCTTCCACCGGCTTCTTCGGCTTGCCGCCGTCGACCATGCCCTTGGTGAAGATCGAGATGGAGCGATATTCGCGGGTCTCGGGGTCCAGGGTCTCTTTCGAGACCCGCACGGCGACCGCGCGCCCCGAGTTCAGCACGTCCTCGGCCTGGGCCAGGGCGTGGCTGCGGATCTCGGTGGCCATGTCCAGAGTCCATTGCGCGCCGACCTTGCGGCGCACGAATAGCTCGTAATGGACCTGGTCGCTCATGGGCTTTATGGGGCTCCTGGATCGTGACTATGACTTGCGAGACCTTAAGGCGAGGTTGAAGGGCGCAGACCATCGTTCGGCGCCGCTGCCGCAACTGTGTCCAAGCCCGCCACGCCCCGGCCGCAATAGGGTTTGAAAAGACTCGATGGAAAGCTTGGCCGCTCCGTGCGTTGTAGCGGGGCGCGGTGGTCGGTAGGATCACCTGGAAGGTATTCGGAGGAATAGACGGCTTGGCCGAGATCACGCTCATCGACGACGACGAGAACATCGTCGCTTCGGTCTCCCTGGCCCTGGAGAGCCACGGCCACACGGTGAAGGCCTATTACGACGGCGTCTCGGGTCTCGAGGCGGTGGAGAGCAATCCGCCGGACCTCGTGATCCTCGACGTCAAGATGCCGCGCATGGACGGCATGGAAGTGCTGCGCCGCCTGCGCCAGTCCTCCGAGACGCCGGTCATCATGCTGACCTCGAAGGACGACGAGATCGACGAGATCCTCGGCTTCAACCTCGGGGCCGACGACTACATGCACAAGCCGTTCAGCCAGCGCCTGCTGCTCGAACGCGTCAAGGCCGTCCTGCGCCGGGCCCGTCCCGACGAGGAAGACCCGGCCGCGCCCGGCCCGGCCGGCGCGGCGGGCTCCAAGGTCATGAAGCGCGGCAAGCTGACGCTCGACCCGGCTCGCCACGACAGCCTCTGGGACGGTCGGCCGGTGCGCCTGACGGTCACCGAGTTCCTGCTGCTGCAGTCGCTGGCCCAGCGTCCGGGCTTCGTGAAGAGCCGCGACAACCTGATGGACGCCGCCTACGACGATCAGGTCTATGTCGACGACCGCACGATCGACAGCCACATCAAGCGGATGCGCAAGAAGTTCCGCCAGGTGGACCCCGAGTTCGATTCTATCGAAACCCTGTATGGCGTCGGCTACCGCTACCGCGAAGCCTGAGGCGGGCGCGGACCCCGGCTCGGACGACGAGCCGCGCGACCGGCGGCGGCTGACCTGGCCGCGCGCCTCGCGGCTGGGCCGGCTGATCGTCGGCCTGAACCTGCTGGCCTTGGCCATCCTGGTGGTCGGGGCCCTGGTGCTCAACGAGCTGCGCAGCGGCCTGATCAACGCCCGCATCGACAGCCTCAGCACCCAGGGCGAACTGATCGCCAACATCATCGAGCGGGCCGCCACGCAAGGCGAGCCCGAGCCGATGCTCGACGTGGCGGCGGCCAACGACATCCTGCAGTCGTTCTTCAGCGGCCATTCCCAGCGCGCCCGCCTCTATGACGGCGAGGGCCGCCTGCTGGCCGATTCCTACCTGGTCGAGGATCGGGTCGAGTGGAAGGTGCTGCCGCCGGCCCGCAAGTCGGGCGACAACGGCTTCCGCCTGTCGCTGCAGGACAAGGACGCCAAGCCGCGCGCCCTCGAACGGGCCAAGGCCGAGTTCGAGCAGGAGATCGAGCGCGCCCGCATGGGCGAAACCGTCAAGCAGGTGCGCCTGGCCGAGAACGGCGAGCGGGTGGTGTCGGTGTCGATCCCGATCCAGCACGTCCGCGCCGTGCTGGGCGTGCTGACCGTCGAGGCCGGCGACGTCGACGAGATCATCGGCGCAGAGCGCAAGGCCCTGCTGCCCTTCGTGCTGGTGGCGGTGGGCGCGGTGCTGGTGTCGAGCCTGCTGCTGCACCGCCTGGTGGCCCAGCCGGTGCTGCGCATGGCCCGGGCCGCCGACCACGTGCGCCTGGAAGGGGCGCGCGCCATCAGCCTGCCCGACATCTCGCGCCGCAACGACGAGATCGGCGACCTTTCCAGGTCGCTGGAGGAGATGACCGAGGCCCTGTCCGAGCGGATGGGGGCCATCGAGCGCTTCGCCGCCGACGTGGCCCACGAGATCAAGAACCCGCTGACCTCGATCCGATCGGCCATCGAGACCCTCGACCTGGTCACCGAGGCCAAGGCCCGCCAGCGCCTGCTGGGCATCCTGCAGCAGGACGTCGGGCGGCTGGACCGGCTGGTGACCGACATTTCGAACGCTTCCAGGCTCGATGCGGAGCTGTCGCGCGAGCTGCCCAAGCCGATCGACCTTTCCCGCCTGCTGACCGAGGCGGTGAGCATCTACGAGGCCCAGGTGCGCGGCGAGGAGCCGCCGTTCAGCGTCCACGTGCGCCTGACCGGCGCGCCGACGGGCGCGACGCGGGTGATGGCCCGCGAGATCCCGGTCGGCCAGGTGTTCCGCAACCTGATCGACAACGCCCGTTCGTTCAGCGCCGGCGACGGCGAGGTGCGGGTCGGTCTGGTGCGCCAGAACGGCCGGCTGGTCGTGACCATCGACGACGACGGCCCGGGCATCCCGCCCGACAATCTGGAGACCATCTTCGAGCGCTTCTACACCTCGCGGCCCAAGGGCCGGGCGTTCGGCGGCAATTCGGGCCTTGGCCTGTCGATCGCCCGCCAGATCGTCGAGGCGCACGGCGGCAGGATCCATGCCGAGAACCGCCAGGACGACGACGGCAAGGTGATCGGCGCGCGCTTCGTGGTCGAGCTGCCCGAGCATCGCGACGGTCACGCCCACGGCCATCATCATCACCATGGCGGGCGCGAATGATCCGCCATGCCGGCCTCGTGGCCCGGCGGGTCGGCGGCCTGTGGCGCGGCGTCCTGATCGAGGGGGCGTCGGGCGCCGGCAAGAGCGACCTGGCCCTGCGCGCGCTGGAGGCGGGCTTCCGGCTGGTGGCCGACGACCGGGTGGTGACCTTCGTCTCCGAGGGGCGGCTCTACGGCCGCGCGCCCGACCCGCTGAAGGGGCTGATGGAGGTTCGCGGCTTCGGGATCGTGCCCGAACCGGCCATTCGGCAGGCCGAAATCTGCCTTCTGGTGCGCTGCGTCGACGACCCGGCGCGGATCGAGCGCCTGCCCCCGACCCGCACCGAACGCCTTCTGGGGTTGGATTTGCCGGCTTTCGAGCTGTGGCCGCTCGAGCCCGCCGCGCCCGCGAAGATCGCCAGGATGCTGGAGCATCTTGGAGTCGCCCCCTAACAAGCGTATCAAGGCGACCCGCGCGGCGTCTCCCTGCCGTATCGGGCGAAGGGGATCCCGTTTGAGAGACCAGGCATGATCGGGCTCGTGATCGTCACGCACGGGCGTTTGGCGGAGGAATTCGTTTCCGCCATGGAGCATGTGGTGGGGCCGCAGACCGCGGTGAAGGCCATCTGCATCGGGCCGGAAGACGACATGGAGCGTCGCCGGTCGGACATCCTGAAGGCCTGCGCCGCCGTCGACGACGGCGCCGGGGTCATCCTGCTGACCGACATGTTCGGCGGCACGCCCAGCAACCTGGCCATCTCGGTGATGGAGCAGACCAAGGCCGAGGTCATCGCCGGCCTGAACCTGCCGATGCTGATCAAGCTGGCCAGCGTGCGCACCCGCGACGACCTGGACGCCTGCGTCGCCCACGCCCAGGAGGCTGGACGCAAATATATCTCCGTGGCCTCCTACGTGCTGGCGGGAGAAAAATGAGCAGGACGGCGGCAGCCACGGTCGAGATCATCAACGAGCGCGGGCTGCACGCCCGGGCCTCGGCCAAGTTCGTCAAGCTGGCCTCGGGCTTCGACGCCGAGGTCACCGTCGCCCGCGAGGGCTCCAGCGTCGACGCCCGCTCGATCATGGGCCTGATGATGCTGGCGGCCGGCATCGGCTCGACCATCGACATCGCCGCCGAAGGCCCCGAGGCCGAAGCCGCCGTCGACGCCCTGGTCGAACTGGTCGGCAACCGCTTCGACGAGGAGCGGTAGGGCGCGGCTCGAGCCGCTTCCCTATCCGCCCGTCATTCCCGCCCTCGTGGCGGGGACCTCCACCGCTATCGACAGATCGCGCGGAAGGGGGATTCGATGTCGACCATAGGGGAACGTTGACCACGGCCTCGTGGGTGTCCAAGGATGGGCCAATGCTTCGCGCTACTTCACTCCTTGGGTTTGCGGCGTTGTGCTGGCTGGCGGCCAGCCCGGCGGAAGCGTGCGATTATCAGGTTCCACGCAATCCCGGAGAAACCCGAGCGCATGCCTTCGAACGCTTGCAGCGGGCTAATCAAGATCGCTACTGGGCTGAAGCGGATGCGATCTTTGTTGGGCGGGTCGTTGGCCTTGTCGAGGACGACGGTGGCCTTGAAGTGAGATCTCTACCTCGGAGGTCGTTCAAGGGCGACGTCGGGACAGGCGTTGTCGCCTATGATCTGAATTATACCGAAGTGAACTGCGATCGTGCGGCTTTTCCAGAATATGACAAAGTCGGACTATTCTACGCCAGCCGCGAGAATGATCGGCTTGTGGTTCGCGGAATGCTCGGTCCGAATGATATTAAAGATGATGCTTTGAGAGCCCGCGTATTGAAGGAATTCCAACCCGGCGAACTCACCACGCTGGCGATGGAGACGCCAACTCAAGATCGACGGCCGCTGGTGCTTGCCGGGCTGATAGCGCTTTGCGCCTTCGTCGGAGGCATTCTGATAGGGCGAATGGGTCGGAAGCGGACGGTCGTCTAAGATGTCGAAGCTATGAAGGTTGTTCACCCGGGGGCGGGCTTGAACGAAGCTGGGGTTGCGACACTCCACTTCCAGAGCCGGGAGCCCCCGGATGAACATCCATCACAATGCCCGCCTGACGCCGCTGGGTCGAGCGGCGATGATCTCGCGGATCGAGACTGAGGGCTGGCCGGTGGCCAAGGCGGCCGAGGCCTTCGGGATCTCGCGCCGCACGGCCAGCAAGTGGCTGCAACGGCATCGGCGGGGCGGCGAGCGAAGGCTTCACGACCGCAGCTCGGCGCCGCGCCGATGTCCGCGCAAGACGCCTGCCCATACCATCGACCAGATCCAGACGCTGCGCCGCCAGCGCATGACCGGTCCGGCTATCGCCCAGGCCTTGGGGCTGGTCCGCTCGACGGTGGGCTTGATCCTGCGCCGGCTGGGCCTGGGCAAGCTGGCGGCCCTGGACCCGAAGATCCCGATCGTTCGCTACGAACGCGCCGCGCCCGGCGAGATGATCCACCTGGACATCAAGAAGCTGGGCAAGTTCAAGGTCGAAGGCCATCGCGTCACCGGTGATCGGCGGCTGGGGCGCTCCAAGAGGGCCGGCTGGGACTTCCTGCACGTCTGCGTCGATGACACCTCGCGCCTGGCCTATACCGAGATCCTGCCCTCCGAAGGCCAAGCCGACACGACCGCCTTCGACGAGCGAGCCATCGCCTGGCTCGGCCGTCACGGCGTCGCCGTCCAGCGGGTGATGACCGACAACGGCTCAGCCTACCGCTCGAAGCTCTTCGCCAAGGCCCTACAGACCGCCGGGGCCAGGCACGTACGCACCCGGCCCTATACGCCCAGGACCAACGGCAAGGCCGAAAGGTTCATCCAGACCAGCTTGCGCGAGTGGGCCTATGGCCGCCCCTACGCCTGCTCCGAAGATCGCGCCAAGGCCATCAAGCCCTGGACCGACAGCTACAACCTCGAACGCCCACACTCAGGCATCAAAGGCCTCACACCCTGGCAGCGTGCGAACAACCTTCTTGGAAACGACAGCTAGATCCCCATTCGACTGGCCGCCACGGCTCGTGAGGCGCGCCTGTTTCGGACTTTCAAACCGGCGTCGCGAGCGAGCATCTGTTTTGGTCAGTACCCGCCCCAGGGGCGGGCATGACAGGAGATGGGGGGAGGGCCCCTACCCCGCCTTAGCCGCCATCCACCGCGCCGCCAGTTCCGGCCAGCTCCCTTGCGTGCCCGCCAGTTCGCGCAGGGCGAAGCCGTGCGGGGCCTGGCCGAAGACGTGGGCGTCCAGATCCAGTTTCAGGTCACGGGCGGTCTTGATGAAGTTCAGCGCGTGCTCGACCGGCACCACCTCGTCGAGCAGGGCGTAGGCCAGGAACACCGGGCAGGCCGGAACGCCGTGCGGCTGCGCCGCGATGCCGATCGGCCAGGCGTCGTAGAAGGCCTGCTTTTCCACGGGCGGATAGTCGGGCTTGCCGGCCGGGGCCTTGTAGTCGCGGTGGTTGGCGTTGATCGGGGCGTAGGTGATCAGCACGCCGGCAAGGTCCGCAGCCTTCTGGCAGGCCAGGGTCCCGGCCAGGTGGCCGCCCGACGACAGGCCCAGCACGAAGCGCGGCAGGTCGGTGGGGATCTTCTCCAGGGCCAAGAGCCCGTCGGTCAGGGCGATGTCGAAGGGCCAGACGCCGTCAGGGCTCGCCGCGCCCGGCAGGCGGTGGGCCAGCACATAGGCGTCGTAGCCCTGATCGTTCAGCCACAGCGCCGCCTCGACGCCCTCGCGGTCGTGCATCAGCCGCAGGTAGCCGCCGCCGGCGCAGACCAGCACCCGGCCCTTGGGGGCCGCGACACGGAAGGCGTGGAGTTCGGCCCGCGTGACCACGTCGATCGTGCGGTCGGGCCAGGCGCCCTCGATGAGGTTGGCCGGGCCGTCGCTGAGGACGATGATCTCGGTCGGCTGCTGCACGGCGCGTCTCCTGGTCGGACTGTCTGGCGGCTTATCGCGGCGCCCGCCTCTCTCGCCAAACGAAAAGGGCGGCCCGTGAGGACCGCCCTTCGCGCTTGTCGCCCTGTCCGGCCTTACTGGGCCGGCTTGCCATCGGCGTCGATCACCTTGATGTCGAGCTTCAGGGCCTTGAGCTTGGGTTCGATCACGGCGCGGTCGCCGACGATCACCCAGACCAGTTCGTCCGGCTTGATCACCTTCTTGGCGGCCGCCGTGGCGCTTTCGACGCTCACCGAGCGCACGTCGGCCGGATATTCGTCGAAATAGCTGTCGGGCAGGCCGTAGTTGACCAGCTCGCCGATGGAGTCGGCCACGGCCCCGCCGGTTTCCCAGTTGCCGGGCATCGACAGGGTCAGGCTGTTCTGGGCCTTGGCCAGTTCGGCCGGGGTCACCGGGCGCGGACCGATGATGTCGGTCAGCTCCTTGCGGGCCTCGGTGAACGACTCGGCGGTCTTGTCGGTCTGCACCGGCGCGCGGAGCAGGAACAGGCGCGAGCCGCGGGCGTCGCGGATGCCCGAGACGGCGCCGTACGACCAGTGCTTGTCCTCGCGCAGGTTCATGTTCAGGCGCGAGACGAAGTCGCCGCCGAACACGCTGTTGAAGGCGTCCAGCGCGGCCTGGTCGTTCGGGTCGCGCGGCGGAACCAGATTGCCGGCGGCGATCACCGACTGCTGGGCCCCGGGCTTGTCGATCAGATAGACCCCGCCCTTGCTTGCGGTCGATTGCACGGGCGGCTTGGTCTTGCCCTGCGCGCCCTTCCAGCCGCCAAGCTGGGCTTCGAGCTTGGGCAGCAGCTGTTCCAGCGTGGTGTCGCCGACCACCACCAGGGTCGCGCCCTGCGGCTGCAGCCAGGTCTTCTGGAAGCGCACGACGTCGTCGCGGGTGATCGAGGCGATCGAGGCCTCGGTCGTCAGCTGGCCGTAAGGCGAGCCGGCGCCGTAGGCCAGCACCGGCAAGACGCGGTTCGACATCGCCTGCGGGTTCTGCTTGGCCTGCTGGATGCCGGCGATGTTCTGCTTCTTGAAGCGGTCCAGATCCTCGGGCTTGAAGGCCGGGTTCTGCAGCACGTCGGCATAGATCGCCAGGGCCGGATCGAGGGTGGTGGTCAGGGTGTTGAGCGACACCTGGGTGAAGTCCAGGCCGCTGCCCGAGCCGATGCCCGCGCCCAGTTGGGCCAGTTCGCGGCTGATGGTCAGGCCGTCGCGGTGCGTCGTGCCCTCGGTCAGCATGCTGGTGGTCACGCCCGTCAGGCCGGCCTTGTCGCCGGCGCTGGCGGCCACGCCGGCGTCGAACAGCATGCTGAACTGGACCTGCGGCGTCTCGTGGCGCTCGGCCAGGATCACCTTGACGCCGTTCGACAGGGTGGCGCGCTCGAGCTTCACGAAGGCCGGGGCCTTGGTCGGGCCGACCTCGGGCATGGTCTTGCGGTCGACGCCGGCGGTGGTCGTGTAGGTCGGGAACGGCGTCACGGTCAGGGTGAAGTCGCCGTCGGTCAGCCAGGCCTTGCCGGCCGCCTGCAACTGGGCCGCGGTGGCCCCGCGGATGCGCTCCAGGCTCGTCTTGTAGGCGTCGGGCGCGCCCAGATAGACTTGGCTTTCGGCCAGGATGTCGGACTTGCCGCCGAAGCCGCCGATGCGCTCGACCCCGCGCACGAAGTTCGACAGGCTCAGCGTGCGGACCTTGGCCACTTCCTCAGGCGTGGGGCCGTCGCGCAGCAGGCGCTGGAATTCCTCGTCGAAGGCCTTTTCCACCGCCGCCGGGTCGCCGCCCGGCTTGACGGTGATGGTGACCATGAACTGGCTGCCGATCTCGCTCTCATTGACGCCGGCCCCGACATTGACCGCAGTCTGGTCGGTATAGACCAGGCGCTGGTAGAGCCGCGAGGTCTTGTCCGAGACCAGCACGTCGCCCAGCAGGGCCAGGTAGTCGGACTCGGCCGTGCCGTAGCCCGGCACGTTCCAGATCTTGTAGATCCGGGTCTGCGGCACGCGGTCCTGCATCTCGGCGCGTTGGCTGCCGGTGCGCTTGGCGGTCCAGGCCTTCTGGCGGGTGATCGGCGGACCCGAGGGGATGTCGCCGAAGTACTTCTCGACCTTGGCCTTGGCTTCGGCAGGGGTGATGTCGCCGGCCAGGACCAGGGTGGCGTTGGCCGGGCCGTAATAGGTCTTGAACCAGGTCTTGACGTCGTCCAGCGAGGCCGCGTCCAGATCGGCCATCTCGCCGATCACCGTGTGGCCGTAGGGGTGGTCGGCGTCGTAGGTGCTGGCGGTGATCACGTCCCAGACCTTGCCGTAGGGCTGGTTCTCGCCCTGGCGCTTCTCATTCTGGACGACGCCGCGCTGCTCGTCGAGCTTGGCCTTGTCGATGGCGCCGACGAGGTGACCCATGCGGTCGCTCTCGAGCCACAGCACCTGGTCCAGGGCCGCGGTCGGCACGTTCTGGAAGTAGTTGGTGCGGTCCTCGCTGGTGGTGCCGTTCATGTCGGTGGCGCCCAGCTTCTCCAGCGCCTTGAACCAGTCGTCGTTGAAGTTCTCCGAGCCGTTGAACATCAGGTGTTCGAACAGGTGCGCAAAGCCCGTGCGGCCCTTGGGCTCGTTCTTCGAGCCGACGTGGTACCAGATGTTGACCGCCACGATCGGGGCCTTGTGGTCCTCGTGGACGATCACCGTCAGGCCGTTGGCCAGGGTGAACTTCGTATAGGGAATGTCGACGGCGGGCAGTTGGGCCAGCTGGCCGGTGACCTTGGCCGCTGGCTTGGGCGCGGCTTGCGCGAGCACCGGGTTGGCGAGGAGCAACGCCGCGACGGCGGCGGAGGCGAACAGCTTCATGAAGAGCCCCGAATAGGTTTTCGCGTAAAAGCGAAGATGCCCCGCACCATAGGTTGCGGGGCATCCGGGACAAGCGAGCCGCGAGCCCGCCTTCATTAAATTTCGTCCAGAAAGATGAGGGCTTGATCGCAACCCCATCCCGCCCAATCCCCGCGAAAGCGGGGACCCAGGCTTTTTCTGCAACCCACGGCGCTCGACGATAAAACACCTGGGTCCCCGCTTTCGCGGGGATTTTACGGAGGACCTATTCCGCCGGCACGGCCTCGGGCGCCGCGACCTCGGCCTTCACCATGACCATCGGCTTGAGGTCCAGGTCGTGGAACAGGCGGCTGTCGTCGTCCATGTCGGGCAGCGGGGTGGTCAGAAGCTTGCCGCCGACGAAGATCGAGTTGGCGCCGGCCAGGAAGCACAGGGCCTGCAGCTCGCGGTTCATGCCCTCGCGGCCGGCCGACAGGCGGACCATGGCTTTCGGGCAGACGATGCGAGCCACCGCGATGGTGCGGACGAACTCGATGGAGTCGATCGCCTTCTCGCCTTCCGCCAGGATCTGGTCGCCCAGCGGGGTGCCGCTGATCGGCACCAGGCCGTTGATCGGCAGGCTGTCGGGGTGGGCGGGCAGGGTGGCCAGCTGGTGCAGCAGGCCGGCGCGGTCGCGGCGGGTCTCGCCCATGCCGACGATGCCGCCGCAGCAGGTGCTCATGCCCGCGTCGCGCACATAGGCCAGGGTGTCGAGGCGCTCCTGGTAGGTGCGGGTCGTCACCACGTCCTTGTAGTAGTCGGGGCCGGTGTCGAGGTTGTGGTTGTAGTAGTCGAGGCCCGCGTCCTTCAGCTGCTTGGCCTGTTCGGCGGTCAGCATGCCCAGGGTCGCGCAGGTCTCCATGCCCAGCGCTTTGACGCCGCCGATCATCTCGGCGAGCTTGGGCAGGTCGCGGTCCTTCAGTTCGCGCCAGGCCGCGCCCATGCAGAAGCGCTGGGCGCCGCCGTCGCGGGCGGCCTTGGCCTTGGCGATGACCACGGCCGGCTCCATCAGCTTCTCGGCCTTCAGGCCGGTCTTGAAGTGGGCGCTCTGGCTGCAGTAGCCGCAGTTCTCGGCGCAGCCGCCGGTCTTGACCGACAAGAGCTGCGACAGCTGCATCTCGGAGGGGTCGAACCAGGCGCGGTGCACGCGCGCGGCCTCGAACACCAGCTCCATGAACGGCAGGGCGAACAGCGCCTCGACCTGCTCTAGGGTCCAGTCGTGGCGGGGCTGTGCGGAGATGTTGATCGGCGTCATGGCGCGCAGGTTTGAACTTGGGCGATCAGAATGGCAAGACGGCCCGCGCATCCGCCCGATGTTGCGTTGCGGAAGCCAAACGCCTGCAGGGTGGTTATAGTCGGATCATGGATCGCGAAATCGAACTGAAGTTCCTGATCGCCCCGGAGGCTTCCGACGCGATCCTGGCCCGTCTGGGCGCGGATGGCGCGGTGCGCCGGCTCGACGCCACCTATTACGACACCGCCGACCACGCCCTGCGCCGGGCGGGCTTCGGCCTGCGGGTGCGCGACGGCGACGGCGGTCGCAAGCAGACCCTGAAATCGGCCTCGGCCGGCGGCGTCTTTTCCCGCGGCGAGTGGGAGGCGCCCGTCTCGGGGCCCGGCCCCGACCGCGACCTGCTGGACCAGACCCCGGCCGGCCGCATCGTCAACGGCGACGTCCTGGCCCCCGTGTTCGCCGCCAAGGTCGAGCGAACCCTGCGCCTGGTGGAGCACGCCGGCGCGGTGATCGAGGCGGCCCTGGATCGCGGCGAGCTGCAGGCCGGAACCGACCGCGCCGCCGTCAACGAGCTCGAACTGGAGCTGAAGACCGGCGAGCCCGCCGCCTTGTTCGACCTGGCCCGCGACCTGATGGCCCACGCGCCCCTGCGCCTGTCCCTCGTCAGCAAGGCCGAGCGCGGCTACGCCCTGGCTTTGGGCGAAGCGCCTAGCGCCCGCCGCGAGGCCGCCGTCCTGACCCGCGGCATGACCGCCGCCGAGGCCTTCCAGGCCCTGGGCAACACGGCGCTGGGCCGCCTGTGCGTCGCCGCCGAGGCCCTGGTCGACCTGCCCGGCCCCGAGGCGCTGCACGATCTGCGCGTGGCGGCCCGCCGTCTGCGCGCCCTGCTCAAACTGTTCCGGCCGGTCACCGGCAAGCTGGCGTCGACGCCGGCCTCCGACGCGCTGAAGGTCATGGCCGACGCCCTGGGACCGGCCCGCGACCTCGACGTCTACATCGCCGGAACCTGGCGTCCCGCCGTCGAGGCCGATCCGCAGCCGGTCGAAGGGCTGGCCGCGCTGGGCAAGGCCCTGGTCGAGGCCCAGCAGGCCGCCTACGCCCGCGCCCTGGACGCCGCCGCGCCCGGCCGCTTCGGTCCCCTGGCGCTCGACATCGCCGCCTGGCTGGAGGCCGGCGACTGGCTGGCCGATCCCGAGCGGGTCGAGGTGCGCCGGATCTCGGCCAAGGCCTTCGCGGCTGATCGGCTGAGGGCGCTGTCGAAGGACGTGCTCAAGCGCGGCGAACACCTTGAGACGCTCGACGCCGAGGCCCGCCATCGCCTGCGGATCCGCGGCAAGAGCCTGCGTTACGCCATCGACGCCCTGGCCCCGCTGTTCCCCGACCACCCCAAGCGGCTTGAGCGGTGGTCGGCGGCGGCCCGCGTCCTGCAGGACGCCCTGGGCGGCCTCAACGACCAGACGCTGGGCGCGGGCCTGGCTCGCGACGCGGCCCTGGCCGACGGCGACCCCCAGGCCGCCTACGCCGCCGGCGCCCTGTCGACCGCGCCCGAGGCGGTCCATAAGCTGATGCGCGAAGCCAAGGCCGCCCTGGCCGATATGAAAGACCTCAAGCCGTTCTGGTGAGCGGCCGGACTATTCGCCCTTCTTCGGCTTGGCCTGCGTCGTCTGGGTGGTGCGCACCGCCACGCCGTCGCCGCGGGCCTCGGCGACCAGGGCCGCGCAGTCGGCGTCCTTCTCCAGGCCCGGCGTGACGAACGGCAGGATCGCCGCCAGCGGGCTGAGCAGCGAGCCCAGCGCCGCGGCCACGCCGCCCTGGGCGATGGCGCCGCCGGGCTGCAGGTCGATGTCGGGCTTGCCCAGAGGGCCCTTGATCTCGATCGGGATGAACAGCCGCACCAGGCGCGGCTTCTTGCTGTCGCCCTCGATACGCAGGTCCAGGCGCTCGGTCTTCAGGTTGATCGTGCCCTCGCCCTTGGCCACGACCACGCCGGTGTCGGCGATGATCTTGTCGGCGCGCATGACGCCGTCCTTCACGTCGAAGCTGGCCACGGCGCAGCGCAGGCTGGTCTCCTTGGGGTCCTTCGACAGCAGCATCAGCAGGCCCTTGGAGGCGTTGACGCCCAAAAGCTCGGCGAAGGCCTGGCGCACCTGGCCCTTGGGCGCGACCAGGGTCACCGTGCCGTTCGACGAGGCTGCGGCCCGGTGCACCGAATTGCCGGTCCCGCGCAGCTTGGCCCGGGCGACGATACCGCCCTCGATGGCCGGCTTGCCGGCGGTCTTCAGCGGGATGAAGTCCTCCAGCTTGGCGTTGGTCAGGCGCAGGTCGAGGTCGGTGACGGGCGTGCTCGGCCGCGCGTCCAGCCGCACCTTCCCGGCCAGGTCGCCGCGCGAGAAGGTGAAGGCGATCGGATCCATGTTCAGCACGCCCTTGTCGAGCGTCAGATCCAGGTGAACCTTCTGCAGCGGCAGGTTGGGGGCGTTCACCGCCAGGGCGCGGTAGGTGACCTTGGCGTCCATGGCCCGCACGCGGTCCACCTGCAGGGTGGCGTCGGGCAGGATGCGGCCGGTGGCCTCGCGCTGGCCGGCCTCGACCTTCTGGCCGGCCGAGGCGGTCTCGCCGCGACCGGTGGCCGGGGCGGCGCCGACCAGGCTGCCCAGGTCGTCGAAATCGAGGCGCTTCGAGCGCAGGTCGGCCTCCAGATAGGGCCGCTCGCGGTCGACCAGCACGAAGAGGTCGCCGTTGACGTCGCTGTCGCCGATGCGGCCCGAGAACTTCTCGAAGTCGAACCGGCCGCCCTTGCGCACCAGGTGGCCGCTGATCCGGTAGGGCGGGGTGTTGGGCAGGGTCAGGCCCGTGAGGCCATAGAGGCGGTTGAGATCCGTGCCGGCCACCGTCAGGTCGCTTTCGAAGCGGCCCAGGTCGAACGGCTTGGTGATCGAGCCTTCCGCGCTGACCCGCGTCGTGCCGGCGCTGACCTGGGCGTCGAACGGATAGGGGCGGTTGGGCCAGATGTTCAGCAGCGGACCGCCGGTCACCCGCGCCAGGAACGGCTGGCGATTGTAGGTCCCCTTGCCCTCCAGCACGAACCGGCCCTTGCCGTCGCCGCTGGCGTGCTCGTTGGAGCTGACCGTGCCGGTGAACAGCACGTCGCGCTGACGGTCCTCGACCCGCAGGGCGCCCTCGTTGATCACGAAGTGCTGGATGGCCGGCAGCTTCAGCGGCTTGGTGCGCTTCTTGTTGGGGTCGCCGAAGGTCCAGTTGGCGCGGCCCGAGGCCTCGCGCAGCAGCCGCACGTCGGGGCGGTCGACCGCCACCAGCGGCAGGATGACGTCGCCCTTCAACAGCGGCAGCAGCTTGATCTGCACCGCCACCCGGTCGACCCGGGCCATGTGGCCGGCCTGCGGGCCGGTCTTGGGCGCCCAATCCGGCTGGCCCAGATACAGGCCGTAGGCCTCGGCCTTGGGCGAGAACGACCAGGGGTGGACGCGCAGGTCGCCGTCGATCCGGACCTCGCGCTTCAGCTGGGCCGAGGCGAAGCGGCCGACCGGGCCGCGCAGCATGTTCCAGTCGAACCAGACGAAGAAGGCGACGATCGCCGCCAGGATCAGCAGGGCGCCGCCGATCCCCCAGCGGGCCGATCGGGGCAGGGCGCGCCAGCGGCTCCCGGGCTTGCGCCCGGGGCTGGTCGGCGGCGGCGGTGTCGAAACGGAACCTTCCGGCATCCGCCTACAACGCGCGGCGAACGGCGTTCCGTTCCCTCGACGGTCCGCCGCGCTGGTTTCAGTAGACGAGTTTCAGGCTGCCCACGACGGCGGCCACGATCACGAAGGCCACGATGGCCACGACTTCATAGGCCTTGAAGAAAGGCCGGCTCGGCGAACGCATTTCGGTAATCCCCCACATCCCACATTGGCACTAGAGCCGCCTTGGTCCGCAAGGGTCACGCCAGTTCTCCCGCCAGGCGTATTCGCATCTGCCTGTTTCTTTGGCGCGCGGACATAAGGAAATCTTTATGTCAATTTGCCACTGTCCGCCGCCCGCGCTATAAGGCGCGCAAGACATTCCCCCGATCCAGGAGCCGCCCGTGGCCGACTACATCGTCAAGGACATCTCGCTCGCCGATTTCGGCCGCAAGGAACTCGCCATCGCCGAGACCGAAATGCCGGGCCTGATGGCCACGCGCGCCGAATACGGCCCCGCGCAGGTCCTCAAGGGCGCCCGCATCGCCGGCAGCCTGCACATGACGATCCAGACCGGCGTGCTGATCGAGACCCTCGTGGCGCTCGGCGCGGAAGTCCGCTGGGCCTCGTGCAACATCTTCTCGACCCAGGACCACGCCGCGGCCGCCA
>CBINOL010000053.1:0-31999 GCA_966252285.1 uncultured Caulobacter sp. | reverse complement strand
TGGACGAGGCCAGCAAGAAGATGGAGGCGGCCGCCGCCTCGATCGAGGCCGGCAAGGACATCCCGCTGACCTCGCCGGACGTGCTCAAGGGCCTGCTGCCCGGCGCGGCCGGCGGCTACGCCCGCACCTCCGTCGAATCCAGCTCCGGCGGCGCCGGCGGCATGGGCATGTCGGTGGCGCGCGGCGACTACGAGAAGGACGGCAAGCGCTTCACCCTGGCGGTCACCGACCTGGGCGCGCTGGGCGGCATGACGGCGATGGCCTCGGCGATGAACGCCCAGAGCACCTCGGAAACCGAGACCGGCTATGAAAAGACCAGCACCACCGGCGGCCAGCTGACCACCGAGAAGTGGGACCGCGAGGCCAAGTCGGGCGGCTACACCGTCGTGATCGGCAACCGCTTTTCGGTCGAAGCCAATGGCGACGCCGAGAGCATCGACGACCTCAAGCGGGCCGTGGCCTCGGTCGACGCCGGCAAGCTGAAGAGCCTGGCGCGCTAGGCGGGGAAGGGCGGGGCCTTCAGGCCTCGCCCAGCACCACGCGGCGGGCGCGGCCGGCCAGGCGCACGAGCAGCTCGTAGGCCGTGGTGCCGGCGGCGGCGGCAGCCTCGTCGACCGGCAGGTTGGGGCCGATCAGCTGCACCAGGGCGCCCGGACGGGCCGCGTCGCAGTCGGTGACGTCGATGGCGATCAGGTCCATCGACACCCGGCCCAGAAGGCGTCGACGCGCGCCGTCGAACCAGACGTGGCCGGCGGGGCTGGAGCCGCGCAGCACGCCGTCGGCATAGCCGCAGGCCAGAACCGCCACGCGCGTCGTCTCCGTCGCCGTGAAGGCCGCGCCATAGCCGATCGACTCGCCGCGCGGCACGACCCGCACCTGCAGGATCGGCGCTTCCAGCGTCGCCACGGCCTTGAGCCGAGCATCGTGCACGTCGCGCGGCCCGCCGCCATAGAGGGCGATGCCCGGCCGGCACTGGTCGAAGTGATAGTCGCCGCCCAGGAACACCCCGGCCGAGTTGGCCAGGCTCTTGCGGGCGTTGGGGAACAGCGCCGCCGCGTCGCGGAAGCGGGTCAGCTGGCGGGCGTTGAGCGGATGCGCCGGCTCGCCGGCGCAGGCCAGGTGGCTGACCACCAGCGAGACGTTCAGATGCTTGAGCCGGTCCATCGAGGCGGTCAGCACGGCCGCCTCTTCATGGCGCAGGCCAAGCCGGTTCATGCCGGTGTCGACATGGATCGCCGCCTCGAGCACGCCCTTGCCGGCCTGGCTGTTCCAGGCCTCGACCTGCGGCAGGCTGTTGAGCACCGGGATCAGTCCGGCCTGGACCAGCGTCGGGCCCGAGCCCGGCGTCGCGCCGTCCAGCACGTGGATCTTCGCCTCGCGCTCGCCCAGCGCCTTGCGCAGCGCCACGCCTTCCGAAAGGCGCGCCACGTAGAACCCACGCGCGCCTTCGTCCCACAGCCGGCGGGCGACCAGACCAGCGCCCAGGCCATAGCCGTCGGCCTTCACGGCCGGCGCCAGCTCGGCGTCGCCGGTCGTCGCCTTCAGCAGGGCGTAGTTGGCCGCGAGGGCGTCGAGGTCGAGGGTCAGGCGGGCGTCGGTCACGGCTGCGGAGGTAGCCGACCCGCGCCCGCAAGGCCAGTGCAGATACTGTGGAGACGCCGCCTAGCGCGTGCTCAGGAACTGGCTCACCAGCGCCTCGACGCCGCTGGCGACGATCTGCACGCCGATGCACATCAAAAGGAACGCCATCAGGCGCGACATCACCCGCGCGCCATTGACGCCCAGCAGCGACAGCACGCGGTCCGAGGCGCGATAGAAGACCCAGACCATCAGGGCGATGACGGCGACGGCCAGACTCGCGCCCATGAAGAACGGAACCACCGAATGGCCCTCGGCCGGGCGCTGCGACGACAGCGCGATGGCCACGGAGATCGCGCCAGGTCCCGTCGTGAACGGCATGGTCAGCGGGAAGAAGGCCATGTCCTCGGCCCGCGCCTTGGCGGGGGAGCTGGCCTGGTCGGCCTTTCGCTCTTCATGTTCCTCGGGCGCCATCAGCAGCGCCCAGGCGCGGATCGCCACCACCAGGCCGCCGGCCACCCGCAGGGCGCCCAGGCTGACCCCGAAGAAGTTCAGCACGTAGCCGCCCAGCAGCAGCGAGCCGAGCAGGATGAAGAAGGCGTAGAGCGCGATCGTCGGCGCCAGCCGCTTGCGCGTCTCGGCCGGATGGTCGGCCAGCATCTGGTGGAAGATCAGCGCCGCCCCGACCGGATTGACGATCGAGAACAGGGCCGGGAAGGCCAGCAGGAACGCCCCGACGAAGGTCGAGACGGGCAGGGGGCTGAATTCCATGACGCGCGCTTGGCTCCTGAATCGCGCGCCGAGCGTTGCCCGACGCGCCGATGCAGGTAAAGCGTGAGACGGTTATTCGTCGTCGCCGCTGCGCATCTGGTGGAAATAGTGGTCGCGCGACAGGTTGCCGAAGCGGGTGGTGTCGCTGTTGAACGACAGGCGGACCGTGCCGATCGGACCGTGACGCTGCTTGGCGATGATCACCTCGGCCAGGCCCTGCAGTTTGTCCATTTCCTCTTGCCAGGTCAGGTGCTCGGGCGTGCCCTCGCGCGGTTCTGCCCGGCCGACATAGTAGCTTTCGCGGAACACGAACCACACCATGTCGGCGTCCTGCTCGATCGAGCCGGATTCACGAAGGTCAGACAGCTGCGGGCGCTTGTCGTCGCGGCTTTCGACCTGACGCGACAGCTGCGACAGGGCGATGACCGGGCAGGCCAATTCCTTGGCCAGGGCCTTCAGACCCATGGTGATCTGCGAGACTTCCTGCACGCGGCTGGCGTTGGAGCCGAGGTCCGAGCCGGTGACCAGCTGCAGGTAGTCGACGACGATGAGATCAAGGCCGACTTGGCGCTTCAGGCGCCTTGCCCGGGCGGTCAGCTTGGCGATCGAGATACCACCGGTGGCGTCGATATAGAGCGGCGCTTCCTGCAGCTCCATGGCCGCGTCGCGCACGCGCCCGAACTCCGAAGCGTCGATCTCGCCCTTACGCAGCTTGTCGCCGGACACGCCCGAGGCGTCGGCCAGCATACGCAGGGCCAGCTGCTCAGCGCTCATTTCCAGCGAGTAGAAGGCCACCACGCCGCCGTTGACGGTCTTGCGGCTGCCGTCGGGCTGGGGCTCCCAGGCGTATTTCTTGGCGACGTTGAAGGCGATGTTGGTCGCAAGCGCCGTCTTGCCCATCGACGGACGGCCGGCCAGCACGATCAAGTCGGACGGGTGAAGGCCGCCGATCTTCTGGTCGAGGTCGATCAGGTCGGACGCCAGGCCCGACATGCCGCCGTCGCGCTGGAAGGCCTCGGCGGTCATCTCGACGGCGCCGCGCAGGGCGTCGCCGAAGCTAACGAAGCCCGAGCTGGCCGTGCCGCTTTCGGCCAGGGTGTAGAGCTGCTGTTCGGCCGCCTCGATCTGGTCGCGGGCCGGGCGCTTCTCGTCGCCGTGGCCGTGGGCGGCCGAGGCGATTTCGCCGCCGATGCGGATCAGGTCGCGGCGCAAGGCCAGGTCGAAGACGGCCCGGGCGTAGTCGCCGACATTGGCCGCCGGCGGGGCGCGGTCGACGAGATCGGCCAGGTAGCGGATGCCGCCCAGTTCCTCGAAGGCCGGGTCGCGCTTGAACTCGTCGGCCAGCAGGATCGGCTCGGCCAGCTGGCCCTTGCGGATGTGCGTCTCGATCGACTGGAACAGCCGCTGGTGGAAGGGCTCGTAGAAGTGGCGTCCCTGCAGGCTGTCGGTCAGCCGCTCATAGGCCGAGTTGTCGTACAGCAGCACGCCCAGCAGCGCCTGTTCGGCTTCCAGGTTGTGCGGCGCGACGGTGATCTGAGGGGCGTCCTGCGCCGGCGGGCGCAGATCGAGGGCAGGTACGAGCGACATCGCCATAAGTTAACGCGAACGACGCCTCGACGCGCGTTCGGAGCGTGGTCGACGACGCAGATGAATGGGGATGTTCTGTGTATATCTCTCGGACGACAAAAGGGGACGCAGGCTTTTCGCCGCGTCCCCTTCGAATCTTACCCTAGGTCAACTTACCAGTTGTAGCTGAGGCGGGTGTAGAGGAACCGGCCGTTGAAACCGAACGGCGAGTAGTTGGGGAAGCCGACCACGCCGCTGGTGCTGTTGACGGCCGCCGGGGTGCGGTTGGGGTACTCGTCGAACAGGTTGTTGGCGCCCACAGCCCAGGTCAGCTTGTCGGCGAAGGTGCGACGCGCTTCCAGGTCGATGACCGCCTTGCGGCCGGTCCAGTAGTCGAGCGAGGCCGTGGCGTTGGGCTGTAGCACGGTGCCGTAGCCGGTCAGCTTCAGCGTCGCGCCCCACGGACCCTTGCTCCAGTCGCCGCTGGCCACGAACTTCGTGCGCGGCGTGCCGCGTTCGAAGGTCTGGACGTTGACGCGGGCGAAGAGGGCCGGCGGGACCGGCAGCGACGACAGGGTGTTGGTCGTCGGCAGGCGGGTGACCTCGGTCTCGTTGTAGTTGCCCGCCAGGGTCAGGTCGAAGCGCCCGGCCTCGGCCGCGTCGAGGCGGTAGCGCACCACCACGTCCACGCCCTTGGTCGTCGTGTCGACGCCGTTGATGAAGAAGCGCGCCGTGGTCACGCCGTAGGGAGCGAGCAGGGCGTAGATCGCCTGCTGGGTCGCCGTGCCGGTGGCGCTGCCCTGGATGTTCTCCGAGAGCACGATGCGGTTGTCGATGTCGATCTGGTAGGCGTCGACCGTCACCTCGAACGGGCCGCGGTGATAGACGAGGCCCAGCGAGTAGTTGGTGCTCTCTTCCGGCTCCAGCGCCTTGGCGCCCAGCACGGCCGAGACCGGGCTGGTGGCCGGGAAGGTGCCGACCTCGGTGGCCGTGCCGCTGATGATGTTGGTCGAGGTGGCGGTGAAGTACTGCTGCTGCAGGGCCGGAGCCCGGAAGCCGGTCGACACCGCGCCGCGCACGGCGAAGCCGTCGAGGATGTCGTAGCGGGCGGCGATCTTGCCCGTCGTCTTGGTGCCGAAGTCCGAATAGTCCTCGAAGCGGGCGGCGATATCGACGTCCAGCTTGTCGGTCACCTGGCTGTCGAGGTCGACGTAGAAGCTGTAGTTGTCGCGGCTGACATCGACGGCGTTGCTCGGACGGAAGCCCGGGAAGCCTTGCGCGCCGGCCGCCAGGCCGTTGTAGCCGCCGTTGGCCCACGAGGCCTGCTCGCCGGCGACGATGTCGTAGCTTTCCTTGCGGTACTCGGCGCCGAAGGCCAGCGTCGAGGGCTGGGCGAAGGCGGCGATGGTCAGCGGGCGGGTGACGTCCAGCGAAGCCACGGCCTGGCGATAGCGCATGGAGCCGGCCTTGAACGAGGTCGGCGAGGCGGGGCCGTACGAGGCGTTCAGGCTGTCCTTGACCCCGTAGTCGATGTCGTTCTGGCCGTAGGTGAAGCTGGCGTCGATCGTGTAGGCGCCGGCCTCGCCCTTGGCGCCGAACGCGGCGTTGTAGTCGTCGATGTCGGTGACGATCTTGGGCAGGAAGCCGTTCGGATAGATCGACGGGATGTTGGCCGTGTTGTTGGCCAGGCGCGGGAAGGCGGCGCTTTCGCCGTCGCGGTGCTGGTAGCCCAGCCAGCCATAGGCCTTCCAGGTTTCGCCGATCGGCACGCCGCCGTTGGCGAACAGCGACTTGCTCTCGACCTCGGCGTCGCCGTAGCGGCCGGTGACGACGCCCGGGCTGAAGGCGGACGAGACGTCGCTGCGGTTGGTCGGGTTGCGCTTGGACCAGTCGGCGGTGACGGTCAGATAACCGTCCTCGCCGATGCCGAAGCCCTGCCAGACCGAGGCGGTGTAGGTGACGCCGTCGGTGGCCTTGCGGCCGTCGGTGTCGCGCGAGGTCTTCACCTCGGTGTTGTAGAGCCCGTAGCTGGCCGTCGCGCCGCCGCCGCTGCGCGCTTCGCGCAGGCGCAGGTTGACGACGCCGGCGATGGCGTCCGAGCCGTACTGGGCCGCCGCGCCTTCGCGCAGGATCTCGACGCGGTCGAGGGCGGCGGTCGGGATGGTGTTGAGGTCGAAGGAGGCCGAGCCGCGGCCGACCGAGCCGTTGACGTTGACCAGGGCCGCGGCGTGGCCGCGCTTGCCGTTCAGCAGCACCAGGGTTTGGTCGGGCGCGAGGCCCCGCAGGGTGGCGGGGCGCACCGAGTCGGTGCCGTCCACGGCCGACGGGCGCGGGAAGTTCAGCGACGGCGCCAGGGTCGACAGCGCCTGGGCCAGTTCGGTCGAGCCCTGGCGGGTCAGCGCCTTTGAGTCGACGACGTCGACCGGCGAGACGGTGTCGAGGCGCGAGCGGCCGGCGGTGCGGGTGCCGGTGACGACGACTTCCTCGACGGCGGTCTGATCGTCGGTGGTCTGAGCGTTGGCGGTGGAGACGGCCAGGGCCGAAGCCGAGGCGGCGGCGAGCAGCAGCAGTTGAGTACGCATGGTGTAATCCCCTCGAAACGCTGTCGGTCGGGGGCGCTTTCGCGTCTCGTTCTGGCCGACAGGCGGTTAGACAGCGTCAACCTGCGCGAACAAGGGTCGTCCTACAATCTGAGCAATTCTAGGTTTCGGCGCAGAAAAAAACGGCGCGGATTGCTCCGCGCCGTTCTCATTCGTCTGCGAAGGTCCTGAAAAATCAGGCTTCGTAGTCGCCTTCTTGCGAGCCGGCGCCGCCTTCCAGGAGGTCCTGGGCGGCTTCGGCGTCGGCCAGACGCTCTTCCTCGAACTGCGAGGCGATGACGTTTTCGCCGCGCGCTTGGCGCTCGGCTTCGTCGGCGCTGCGCGCGATGTTGAGGGTGACCGTGACGGTCACTTCAGCGTGCAGCTTCACCTTCACTTCGTGGACGCCGAGCGTCTTGATCGGCTTGTCCAGCACGATCATCGAGCGGTCGACCTTGCCGCCTTCGGCCTTGATGGCGTCGGCGACGTCGCGGCCCGCGACCGAACCGTACAGTTGGCCGCTTTCGCCAGCCTGACGGATCAGGATGTATTGCGTGCCGTCCAGCGAGTCACCGGCCTTGCCGGCCGATTCACGGTTGCGGACGTTGCGCGCTTCGATTTCGGCGCGCTGCACTTCGAAGGCCTTCAGGTTCGCCGCGTTGGCGCGGAGAGCCTTCTGACGGGGCAGCAGGAAGTTACGGGCGAAGCCGTCCTTCACGGTGACGACGTCGCCGAGGACGCCCTTGCCTTCGACTCGTTCGAGCAGGATCACTTTCATCGTGGCGTCTCCCTTACTTCACGACGTAGGGGAGCAGAGCCAGGAAGCGGGCGCGCTTGATGGCCTTGGCCAGTTCGCGTTGCTTCTTGGCCGACACCGCGGTGATGCGCGACGGAACGATCTTGCCGCGCTCGGAAACGTAACGCTGCAGCAGCTTCACGTCCTTGTAGTCGATCTTCGGAGCGTTGGCGCCCGAGAACGGGCAAACCTTGCGGCGACGGAAGAACGGACGGCGGGCGCCGCCGGCGGCGGCGGCCGGAGCCGCGGCTTCGGGAGCAGTCGTATCGGTCATGATCTATTTCTCCCTTACGCTTGCGGGGCGAAGTCTTCGCGCGGACGCTCGGAACGCTCAGGGCGGTCCGAACGCTCGGGGCGATCGCTGCGCTCACGGTCGCGACGGGCCAGAACCGGCGACAGTTCCAGGTCCAGCTCTTCCACGCGGATGGTCATGAAACGCAGCACGTCTTCGTTGATCGACAGCTGGCGTTCCATTTCCTTCACCGCCGGCGCCGGGGCGTCGATGGCGAGCAGGGAATAGTGGCCCTTGCGGTTCTTCTTGATGCGGTAGGTGAGGTTACGCAGACCCCAGTATTCGATCTTGGCGATGTGACCACCACCTTCTTCGATCAGGGTCTTGATTTGCTCGTTGAGAGCTTCGGCCTGTTGCGGCGAGATGTCCTGCCGCGCGATGACCACGTGTTCGTAGAACGACATGTTTTCCTCTTCCGTTATGGAAAGCGGCGCGGTCGACGGCGGAAGTCCGACGACCACGATGGATCCTGTGCGACGAGCGGGATAATCCCGGCCCCGTGAGGGGTTCGCTCAAGACCGCCTTCCGTGAGAACGCGCGCTACTACAGGAAACCTGGCGTGGAAGCAAGGCTGGCCTCGGCCCGGCGGCGGGCAGGGCGGCGCCCACGTCCTGGGCGAATCCGGAAAAGGCGGGGCGGGAGTCGTTTTCCTGACGCAACGCAGCTTGCCGTTAACACCTAGGGTGGTTAGGGAAGGGGCATGCGGGGTGCAACCGTTAAAAGCCTGATCCTGGGCGGCGCGTTCGCGCTGTCGATGACGGCTGCCCCGGTTATGGCCCAGGCGATCAAGAAGCCCGACCTGTCGGTGTCGTCCAACGACGGCCGCTTCACGGGTTATTCCGCGGCCCTGCCGCTGGACCTGTCGTCCGACGCCGAAAGCACCACCTTCGTGGCCAAGGTCGCGGGCAGCATCGAGCAGCCGACCTACGACTTCAATCTGAACATGACGGCCAAGGCCGATGGCGGGCCCAGCCCACGGGCCCTGGCGCTGGGCGCGTCGCTGAACAAGCGCGAGGCCGGTTTCCGCTCGTCGCTGTCGCGGCTGTTCGGGTTCGGCGACCTGCCCAAGTCGAACTATGTCAGCGTCTCGGTCGACATGAACGCCACGCGCTCGATGATCCTGCCGACTTCGGTTCCGATCGCCCGCGCCAACGTGCGCTCGGCCCTCACCCTCGACGGTCGCCAGATCGCCTCGATCGGGCTGGGCGGCGGCACCATGGGCGACGAGGGCGTCGATTTCAGCCTGATCCGCCCGTTCGACATCCCGGCCGAGTTCTCGGTCAGCGTCCGCGCCGAGGACGAGCGCGTCCAGGACGGCCGCTTCATGGTCAAGCTGGTCAAGACCAACTGGTAGGCATCGGCGCAGTCGCGCCGCTTTCCCGACAATCCGCCGCAAGTTTCCCGCAAGCCTGTCCGACCAGCGGGCGCCGGCCAGCGCGCGTTTGCGCCAGCGCGCGAGCCTTTCCCTCCTGATCGCTCCACCAGAGGGGGAGCGGATACATGCACAAGTCGGTTCTATGCGGCGCGTCGACCTTGGCCTTGCTGGTCGGCGGAGCGCCGGCCCTGGCCCAGGAGGCGCCCGTCGCGGTCGAGGACCTAGTCGTCACCGCCCAGCGGCGCGAGCAGAAGCTGCAGGATGCGCCGGTCGCGGTCAGCGCCTTCGGCGCCAAGGCGCTGGATCAGCTGCAGATCAACAGGGCCGAGACCTTGGGCGCGGCCGTGCCCAGCCTCTACGTCTCGCAGATCAGCGCCTCGCCCTCGACGGTGCAGGTGGCCCTGCGCGGCGCCCTCGACCAGACCGGCGGGATGATCACCTCCGAACCGCCGGTGGGCATCTATGTCGACGACGTCTACCAGGCCCGCCTGTCGGTCGCGAATCTCGACCTGGCCGACGTCACGCGGGTTGAGGTGCTGCGCGGGCCGCAGGGCACGCTCTATGGCCGCAACTCGATGACCGGCGCCCTGAAGTACGTCACCCGCCAGCCCGGCGACGCGCCCGGCGGCTTCGTCGAGGCCTCGTGGGGCGACTACGGCCTGCAGCGCTATCGGGGCAGCGCCGGCGGCAGGATCACCGACCACGTGGGGGCCACGGTCTCGGCCCTGTTTTCCGATCGCGACGGCTGGCAGCAGAACACGGCCCTCAAGCGCCGCGTGGGCGAGCGCCGCGACGCCGGCGCCCGCTTCGCCATCGGCCTGATCGACACCGGTCCGCTCAGCGCGACCTTCTCGGCCGCCTACGCCCGCACCGATACCGACGGCCAGCACTTCTCGCCGCTCGACCCGGCGGCCTTGGCGCCCCTGGCCGGCGGCGAGTTCGGCTCGACTCGCTCGCCGCTCAACACCGACACCAAGACCGAGCAGAAGAGCCTGGCCTTGCACCTGGGGTATGACCTCTCTGGCGTTCAGCTGAAGTCGATCACCGCCTACCAGCGCCTCGACGACCGCTGGAGCCTGGACTTCTCGGGCGGCCTTGTGACCGGCTCGGGCCTCGTTCCCGGCTTCCTGCGCGCCAGCTCCACCCAGCAGGAACAGGCCAGCCAGGAGCTCCAGGCCCTGGGCGAGGGCTTCGACGGCCGCCTGCAATGGATCGGCGGCCTGTTCTGGTTCAAGGAGACCGGAAGCCAGGTGCTGTCCGACACCGTCGGTTCGGGCATCTACGGCCCGTTCCCGGTGCCGCTGCTGCCCACGACGATACACGCGACCTCGGAAAGCATCGCCGCCTACGGCCAGCTGGAATGGCGCTTCACCGACCGGCTCAAGGGCTCGGCCGGCCTGCGCTGGACCCGGGACGAGAAGACCATCGCCGGCACGATCCAGAACGGCCTGGCCGCCCATCCGGCCAGCCTGACCAGCCGCTCCAACGCGGGCGAGTGGAAGGTCTGGACGCCGAAGTTCAATCTTCAATACGAGGCCAGCGACGATGTCATGGTCTACGGCACGATCGCCCGGGGCTATCGCGCCGGCGGCTTCGTGGCCCTGTCGATCGCCGAGCCGTCGATCTTCACCAAGGCCTACGACCCCGAATCCGCCTGGTCCTACGAGGCCGGCGCCAAGATCGAGGCCTTCGACCGCCGCGCCCGCCTGAACCTGGCCGCCTATGTCCAGCAACTGAAGGACCTGCAGCAGAACGTCATCAGCAACGGCTCGATCCTGACCCAGAACGCCGCCGAGGCCCGCATCGCCGGGCTCGAGGTCGAGGCGGCCGCCACGCCGGTGAAGGGCTTGGACCTCTTCGCCTCGCTGGCCCTGACCGACGCCGAGTACGAGAAGCTGGACCCCTCGACCGCCGCCGCCCAGGCCGGGGCCAAGACCCTGCCGCTGATCTCGAAGGTGCAGGCCCAGGTCGGCGGCTCCTGGCGCATCGAGCCCGAGGCGCTGAAGGGCGGGGCGATCATCGTCTCGGCCGACTACAGCCACCGCGGGCCGCGCTACGCGGAGGCGACCAACGCCCAGGCCGGCCGCATCGGTTCGGTCGACCGCGTCAACGCCAGCCTGGCCTGGGAATCGCCCTCGGCGGCCTGGCGGGTGTTTCTGCAGGGCCGCAACGTCTTCGACGCCAAGGACTACGTCTCCGGCGCGGTCTTCATCCCCGGCCTGATCGTCTACCGCCTGGCCGACGAGCCGGCCATGTGGAGCGCCGGGGTGAAGGTGAAGTTCTAGAACGAGAAAGGGCCGCGCCTCACGGTGCGGCCCTCGTCACCCGATTGATCGGGAAGGAGAGAACCTACTTCTTCTTGTAGGCCTTCACCGCGTCCATGGTCTTGGTCACGTGGCCCTGGAAGTTGCCGTCAGTGTAGGCCATCAGCACCTTGCCGTTCGGGGCGATCACGTACGAGGTGCGGTTCGACCACTCGGGGCGCTTGTCCAGCACCACGTCGTAGGTCTTGATCAGGTCGGGCGTGGCGGCCGCCACCGCGAACTTGTCGCGGCAGTGCTCCTTGGAGAAGTCCTTGATGCGGTCGACATTGCCGGCCGTGACGCCGATCACCGTCGCGCCCAGCTTCTGGAACTCGGGCGTGGCCTCGGCGAACTCGTGGGCCTCGGCCGTGCAGCCGGCCGTGTAGGCGGCGGGGAAGAAGTACAGCACCACCGGGCCCTTCTTCAGGGCCTTCGAGAGCTTGAACTGGAAATCCTTGCCCGCCAGCGCGCCGGGGGCGGTGAAGTCGGGCGCCTTGTCGCCGGGCTTGAGGGCCGCCAGGGCCGGCGAGGCGGCGGCGAAGCCCAGGGCGAGCAGGCTGGCGGCGAGGGCGGGGCGGTTCATTTTGGCGACTCCGGTGCCTTTGATGCGGCGTGGCCAGCAATGTGGACGTGCCCCAACGGAAAGCAAGTATCGGCAAAACAGCGGTCCGGCTTGCCCAGTCCCCGGCTTTCCCCTAACCCTCCGCGCCCAAGACATTGAATCTTAGAGGAGCGGGCCGTCATGAGCATCGCCTTCATCTTCCCGGGACAGGGCAGCCAATCGGTCGGCATGGGCGTCGAGCTGGCGGAGGCCTTCGCGTCCGCCCGCGAGGTGTTCCAGGAAGTCGACGACGCCCTGGGCCAGAAGCTGTCCCAACTGATGCGCGAAGGTCCCGAGGGCGACCTGACCCTGACCGAGAACGCCCAGCCGGCCCTGATGGCCGTCTCGCTGGCCGTCACCCGTACGCTGGAAAAGGAATTCGGCGTCGGCATCGACCGCGCCGCGTTCGTGGCCGGCCACAGCCTCGGTGAGTATTCGGCCCTGGCCGCCGCCGGCGCCATCAGCCTGGCCGACACCGCGCGCCTCCTGAAGCTGCGCGGCCAGGCCATGCAACGCGCCGTGCCGGTGGGCGAGGGCGCCATGGCCTCGCTGATCGGTCCCAAGACCGATATCGCCCTGGCCGAGGCCGCCGCCGCGGCCGGCTCGGAAGTCGGCGTCTGCGTCGTCGCCAACGACAACAACAACGGCAACGTCGTGATCTCCGGCGCCAAGGCGGCCGTCGACAAGGCGATCGAGAAGGCCAAGGAGCTGGGCGCCCGCGCCATTCCGCTGAACGTCTCGGCGCCGTTCCACTGCCCGCTGATGCAGCCGGCCGCCGACGAGATGGCCGCGGCCCTGGCCAGCGCCACGATCCTGGCCCCGCGCGCGCCGCTGGTGGCCAACGTCACCGCCGCCCCGGTCCACGACCCTGACGTCATCCGCAAGCTGCTGGTCGAGCAGGTCACCGGCCGCGTCCGCTGGCGCGAGAGCATGACCTGGCTGGCCGGCGAGGGCGGCGTCACCCGCTTCGCCGAAGCCGGCGCCGGCAAGGTGCTGTCGGGCATGGCCAAGCGCATCGCCCCGGACGCCGAGGCGACCCCGCTGAACAGCCCGGCCGACCTGGAAGCCTTCGCCCAGTCGCTCTGAAGCAGACGTCGTGCGTTAGCCCTCGCCCTTCGACTAGCTCAGGGTGAGGGCTAATGCTCACGACGGATCATTCGGGGTCCTCATCCTGAGCCTGTCGAAGGACGAGGACCCCGCACCCCAATCCCTCCGAACCGGAGAACTCAAATGTTCGACCTTACCGGCAAGACCGCCCTCGTCACCGGCGCCACCGGCGGCATCGGCGGCGCCATCGCCCGCGCGCTGCACGGCCAGGGCGCCCACGTCGTGCTCTCGGGCACCCGCGAATCGGCGCTGACCGATCTGAAGAACGAGCTGGGCGAGCGCGCCTCGTTCGTCGTGGCGAATCTGTCGGACGCCGACCAGGTCGACGGCCTGGTCGCCAAGGCCGAGGAAGCCGCCGGCGCCCCGCTCGACATCGTCATCGCCAACGCCGGCGTCACCCGTGACGGCCTGATCGTGCGCATGAAGGACGAGGACTGGGACACCGTCATCAAGGTGAACCTGGAAGGCTACTTCCGCCTGGCCCGCGCGGCCGCCAAGGGCATGATGAAGCGCCGCGCCGGCCGCATCATCGGCATCACCTCGGTGGTCGGCGTGACCGGCAACGCCGGCCAGACCAACTACGCGGCCTCCAAGGCCGGAATGATCGGGTTTTCCAAGGCCTTGGCCCAGGAACTGGCCAGCCGCGGCGTGACCGTCAACTGCATCGCCCCCGGCTTCATCGCCAGCCCGATGACCGACGCCCTGAACGAACAGCAGCGGGCCGGCATCCTGTCGACCATCCCGGCCAACAAGCTGGGCGAGGGGAGCGATATCGCCGCGGCCTGCGTTTACCTGGCCAGCGATCAGGGCGGTTATGTCACCGGTCAGACCTTGCACGTCAACGGCGGCATGGCCATGATCTAGGCGAACGCCGCCTTGGTCCACAACGGCCATGCTTCTTGGCGGCTGACCCGCTGGTCACCCGAAAAGGAACGTGATAGGCGGTGACCCGACATCTCACGGACGGTGAAACAGATTTCATACCGTCCGGGGGTAAACAGATTTCAAAACGAGGGACTAACAGAATGTCCGACATTCTCGAGCGCGTGCGTAAGATCGTCATCGAACACCTGGATGCCGATCCCGAGAAGGTCACCGAGAAGGCCAGCTTCATCGACGACCTGGGCGCCGACAGCCTCGACAACGTCGAGCTCGTGATGGCGTTCGAAGAAGAATTCGACATCGAAATTCCGGACGACGCCGCCGAGCACATCCAGACGGTTGGCGACGCCGTGAAGTTCATCACGGAAAAGACCGGCGCCTAAGGGCGTCGGGTTCGTACCCTTACGGGCGAACAGGACTATCAGCCGCCGCGCAGCACGGGCTATTGCCATCGTGCGCGCGGCGGTTTTCGTATGTGGCCAAGATTCGCGTCGCAACCGGGCTTGAGGCTTTCGCCTTTCGTCCTGGTCGGCGCGTCGGAAGGTTTGGGAGCAATCCATGCGTAGAGTCGTCGTCACCGGGCTGGGCCTGCTGACTCCTCTGGGCCAGGGCGTCGAGGTGTCCTGGAAGAACATCGTGGCCGGCAAGTCCGGCGCGGGCCGCATCACCGCTTTCGACCCGACCGATTACGCCTGTCAGGTCGCGTGCGAAGTGCCGCGCGTCGATGGCCGCGGCGGCGGCGGTCCGGACGTCGAGGGTTCATTCGACCCCGACCAGACCATGAGCCCGCGCGACCAGAAGCGCGTCGACGACTTCATCCTGTACGGCATCGCCGCCGCGGACGAAGCCGTGAAGGATTCGGGCTGGGTTCCGGAGACCGACGAGCAGAAGTGGCGCACGGGCGTCATCCTGGGCTCGGGCATCGGCGGCCTGTCGACGATCGCCGACACCGCGCTGGAACTGGAAGCCAAGGGCCCGCGCCGCGTCAGCCCGTTCTTCATCTCCTCGGCCCTGATCAACCTGATCTCGGGCCAGGTCTCGATCAAGTACGGCTTCAAGGGCCCCAACCACGCCGTGGTCACGGCCTGCGCCACCGGCGCTCACGCCATCGGCGACGCCGCGCGCCTGATCAAGTACGGCGACGCCGACGTGATGATCGCCGGCGGCGCGGAAGCGGCCGTCTGCAAGCTCGGCATCGCCGGCTTCATCGCCTGCCGCGCGGTCGCCACCGACTTCAACGACACGCCCGAGAAGGCCTCGCGTCCCTACGACAAGGATCGCGGCGGTTTCGTCATGGGTGAGGGCGCCGGCGTCCTGGTGCTCGAGGAATACGAGCACGCCAAGGCCCGCGGCGCGAAGATCTACGCCGAAGTGGTCGGCTATGGCCTGTCGGGCGACGCCTATCACATCACCGCTCCGTCGGAGAACGGCGAAGGCGGCGGCCGCGCCCTGGCGGCGGCCGTGAAGGACGCGGGCCTGCAGCCCTCGGACATCGACTACATCAACGCCCACGGCACCTCGACCATGGCCGACGGCCTGGAAGCCGGCGCCGTGGCCGCGTTCCTCGGCGATCACGCCAAGAACGTGGTGATGTCGTCGACCAAGTCGATGACCGGCCACCTGCTGGGCGCGGCCGGCGCCATCGAGTCGATCTTCTCGATCCTGGCCATCCGCGACCAGATCGCGCCGCCGACCATCAACCTCGACAACCCCGACGTCGACGTGCCGATGAACCTGGCGCCCAACAAGGCCGTGCCGATGAAGATCGACGTGGCCGTGTCCAACAGCTTCGGCTTCGGCGGCACCAACGCCTCCGTCGTGTTCCGTAAAATCTCGTGAGCCGGGCGCCGCGTCCGCAAAAGAAGGCCTCGGCGCCCAAGCGGGCGTCGAAGGCCCGCAAGCGGGAGACCGCCACCCTGGGACGTCGCCTGGCCGCCATGGCCGGCGGCGGCCTCGTGGTCGCCGCGGTCGCGGCTCTCGCCGTCGGCGGCGGGGCCGTCTGGCTCTATGGCGGGCCAGGCCCCAAGGCCAAGAATGGCGAATACACCTCGGTGGTGCTCCGCCGCGGCGCCAGCGTCTCGGAGATCGCCGGGGCCCTGGAAGCCGGCGGCGCCATCAACTCCTCGTCGCTGTTCCTGACCGCCGCCCAGGTCACCGGCGCGGCGCGTCGGCTGAAGGCCGGCGAATACGAATTCCCCAACCGCGCCTCGCTCTCCACCGTCCTGGCCATGGTCCGCGACGGCAAGGTCGTGCGCCACCAGGTCACCGTGCCCGAGGGCGTGACCTCGGAAATGGTCGTCGAGATCCTGCAGCGCTCGCCGGTGCTGGTCGGCGACGTGCCGACCCCGCCGGAAGGCGCCGTCCTGCCCGAGACCTACCAGGTCGAGCGCGGCGAGGAGCGGGCCGCCGTCCTGCAGCGGATGATGGACGACCGCGACAAGGTGCTGAACGCCCTGTGGGAGCAGCGCCAGGCGGGCCTGCCGTTCCAGACCAAGGACGAGGCCGTCACCCTGGCCTCGATCGTCGAGAAGGAAACGGCCCTGGCCAGCGAGCGTCCGCGCGTGGCGGCGCTGTTCACCAACCGCCTGCGTCTGGGCATGCGTCTCGATACCGACCCGACGGTGATCTACGGCATCACCCGCGGCCGGCCGCTGGGCCGGGGCCTGCGCCGGTCGGAGCTGGATACGTTCACGCCCTACAACACCTACAAGATCACCGGCCTGCCGCCGACGCCGATCGCCAATCCGGGCCGCGAGGCCCTGGCGGCGGTGATGAACCCGCCCAAGACCGACGAGCTCTATTTCGTCGCCGACGGCACCGGCGGCCACGTCTTCGCCAAGACCTACGAAGAGCACGAGCGCAACGTCGCCGCCTGGCGGCAGATCGAGCGCGAGGCCAAGGCTTCTGGAGCAGGGAACTGACCATGGCGCTGTCGGGGATGACTGGGTTCGCGCGTGTCGAGGGGGCTCTGGGCGACTGGAGCTGGGCCGTCGAGGCGCGCAGCGTCAACGGCCGCAACCTCGAGACCCGCTTCCGGGGCCCGCCGGGCCTGGAAAGCCTCGATCGCGCCGCCCGCGACGGGGCGCAGGCCCGTTTCCAGCGCGGCCAGCTGACGCTCGGCGTCCAGGCCCGCAAGGCCGAGGCCGCCGCCGCCCCGCAGGTCAATGTCGAGGTGCTGGAGCGCTACCTCAAGGCCGGTTCGCCCTATGTCGCCACCGGCATGGTCGGCAAGCCCAGCCTCGACGGCCTCCTGGCCCTGCGCGGGGTCATCGAGGTCCGCGAGGACGACGAGGATCCGGAGGCCCGCGCCGCCTTGGAGGCCGCCATCGCCGCCAGCATCCACCAGGCCCTCGACGGCCTGAAGGCCGCGCGGCTGGAGGAGGGCGCATCGCTGTCGCCGGTGCTGTCGGGTCTGGTCGACCGTATCGAGACCCTCACCGGCCTCGCCGCCGCCGAGGCCGAGGGCCAGCCGGCGATCCTCAAGCAGCGCTTCGAGCGCCGCATGGCCGAACTGCTGGGCGAAAGCGCCTCGCAGGACCGCATTCTTCAAGAGGCCGCCGCCCTGGCGGTCAAGGCCGACGTCCGCGAGGAGCTCGACCGTCTGGCCGGCCACGTGGCCGCCGCGCGCACCCTGCTGGCCAGCGACGGCGCCTCGGGCCGCCGCCTGGACTTCCTCTCGCAGGAGTTCATGCGCGAGGCCAACACCCTTTGCAGCAAGTCGGCGCTGACCGCGCTGACGGCCCACGGCCTCGAGCTGAAGGCCACGATCGAACAGTTTCGCGAACAGGTTCAGAATGTCGAATAACCCGACCGAGAAGAGCGGCCGCAAGCACCGCGGCCTCCTGCTGATGGTCGTGGCCCCGTCGGGCGTGGGCAAGACCTCGCTGACCCGCCGCCTGGTGGCCGACCACGGCGACCTGCACCTGTCGATCAGCGCCACCACCCGCGAGCCGCGTCCCGGCGAGCACGACGGCCGCGACTACCACTTCGTCTCCAAGGACAAGTTCAAGGAGATGATCGAGGAGAACGCCTTCTTCGAGTGGGCCGAGGTCTACGGCAACTATTACGGCAGCCCCAAGGCCCCGATCCTGGAGGCGCTGGAGGGCGGCGAGAGCGTGCTGTTCGACATCGACTTCCAGGGCGCCATGAAGGTGCACGAGCAGGCCGGTCCCGACAGCGTGCTGGTCTACATCCTGCCGCCGTCCCTGGCCGAGATGAGCCGCCGCCTGCACACCCGCAGCCAGGACAGCGAGGAAGTCATCGCCCGCCGCCTGTCGCGCGCCAAGGACGAGGTCGCCGCCTGGGAGAAGTTCGACTACGTCGTGCTCAACGACGACTTCGACAAGGCCTATGCCGACCTGGCCCACATCTACCACGCCGAACGCCAGAAGCGCTCGCGCAACCCCTGGATCGGCGACCTGGTCGGCGACCTGCTGGCGGAAGACATCTGAGGGGCGGTCGGGAAAGCCCCCGGCCTGCCCCATTTGCCGAGCTTCCCCGCGAAGGCGGGGATCCAAGCGGCCTTGGCGAGCCTGCCTAAGGCCGCCGCTCCATCCTGAACCTCAGCTTGGGTCCCCGCCTTCGCGGGGATTGAGCGGGGTGGGAAATCTAATAATGAAAGCTGCCGCTCTCGCGCGGCTGGATCAGTTCGCGCGCCCGCAGCACGATCTGCACGGGCGTAAACGGCTTCATCATGTAGGTCGTCGCGCCCGCGCTCATCGCCTCGACCACGCGGTCCAGGCGCCGTTCGCCGGTCATGATCACCACCGGCACCTCGCGGCCCCAGTCGCTGACCCGCAGGCGGCGCAGCACCTCGATCCCGGTCTCGCCGGGCATGCGCACGTCCAGGAACACGATCGCCGGGTGACGGTCCTGCACGTCGGCCAGCAGGCGCTGGGCGTCCTCGGCCGTCTCGACGTCGAAGCCGCCGTCGACGAGCGCCCCCGACACGAACTCCAGCATCAGCGGGTCGTCGTCGATCACCAGGGCCAGGGGGCGCGAGGTCATGGGGAACTCCGGGGACGCGTCACAGCCAGACGCGGGACTGATTCTTGGTCGCCGCCCGCACCCGCGCCAGCAGGTCCGAAACGGCGAAGGGCTTGAGGACGTAGCCGACGGCGCCGGCCTCGACGGCCGCCTTGACGTTCGCGCCCTCGGCCGAGGCGGTTATCATGATCGCGGGCACGGTCTTCAACCGCTTTTCCGCGCGCAGGCGGCGCAGCAGCGTCAGGCCGCTGATGCCGGGCATGGCGACGTCCAGCAGGAACAGGTGCGGCGGCCGGCGCAGGGCGGCCGTCAAGGCGTCCTCGGCGTTGTGGGCGACCTCCACCGCGAAGCCCTCCATCTCGAGCCGAAACCTGACGAACTCGGTCACCAGCGGGTCGTCGTCGACGACCAGGACCAGGTGTTGCTGCTCAGGCGCGGGCTGCATGTGGTGAAGATTCCTCCACCTGACGTCGAATGCAAGCCGTGGTCTAGCCTGCCTAGGCCTTCAGCAGCGCCGCCGCCAGGGCCTGGAAGCCGTCGATCGGGATCGTCTCGGCCCGCGCGTCGGGGTCGATCCCCGCCGTCTCGCACAGCGCCCCGCCGCCGATCGGCTTGAGGCTCGAGCGCAGCATCTTGCGGCGCTGGCCGAAGGCCGCCGCCGTCACCCGCTCCAGGGCCGAGACCAGGGCCTTGTCCGGCGCCGGCTCCAGCGGCACGAGGCGCGCCACGGCCGAGGCCACCTTGGGGGGCGGGGTGAAGGCGCGGGCCGGCAGGTCCATGACCACCTTGGCGCTGCACACCGTCTGCGAAAGCACCGCCAGGCGCCCATAGGCGTCGTCGTTCTCCTGGGCGGCGATGCGGTCGGCGACCTCCTTCTGGAACATCAGGGTCATCGACAGCGGCCGGAAGGGCCCGGTGAGCCAGTTGATCAGCAGCTGGGTGCCGACGTTGTAGGGCAGGTTGGAGACCATGTGGGCCGGGCCGCCGTCCGCGAGCGCCGCCATGTCGGCGCGCAGGGCGTCGCCCTCGACCAGGGTCAGGCGGCTGTCGGCCGCCTCGGCCAGTTCGCCCAGCAGCGGCAGGAAGCGGCTGTCCTTCTCGACCGCCACCACCCTGGCGCCGGTCTCCAGGAGGGCTCGCGTCAGGCCGCCGGGGCCGGGGCCCACCTCGATCACCGTGTCGCCTTCGCCCACCTCGGCCAGGCGCGCGATCTTGCGGGTGATGTTGAGGTCGAGCAGGAAGTGCTGGCCGAAGCTCTTGCGCGCCAGCAGGCCGTGGCGCTCGAGCGCCTCACGCAGCGGCGGCAGATCGGCGAGGGAAGGGGACGTCATCGCCTCCCTCTAATTGGAATTGCGCGCAAAGCCTAGGCGTTGCGCCGCGCGGCGATTTCCGCGGCGAGGCGGATGGCGGCGATCAGGCTGTCGGGACGGGCGATTCCGCGGCCGGCGATGTCGAAGCCGGTTCCGTGGTCGGGCGAGGTGCGCGCGATCGGCAGGCCCAGGGTGACGTTCACCCCGCCCCAGAAGTCGAGCATCTTCACCGGGATCAGGGCCTGGTCGTGATACATGCACAGCACCGCGTCGTAGGTCGCGCGGGCGTCGGCGTGGAACAGACTGTCGGCGGGGGCGGGGCCGCGGGCGTCGACGCCGCGGGCGCGCAGGGCCTCGACGGCCGGGATGATCGTCTCGATCTCCTCGCGGCCCAGGGCCCCGCCTTCGCCCGCGTGGGGGTTCAGGGCGGCCACGGCCAGGCGCGGGGCGGCGATGCCGAAATCAGACTTCATGGCCTGGGCTGTGACCAACCCGGCCTCGACGATGCGCTCGACGCTCAGCGAAGCGGGCACGCTGCCCACCGACTGGTGGATGGTCACCAGCGTGGCGCGCAGGTCGCCGGCGGTCAGCATCATCACCGGTCCGCGCGCGCCCTCGAAGGGCGCCGGCGCGGTCAGCTCGGCGAGAAACTCGGTATGGCCGGGAAACCTGAAGCCCGCTTCGTAGAGCGGGGCCTTGGCGATCGGCGCGGTGACCAGGCCCGCCACGGCGCCCGAAAGCGCCAGGCCGACGCCGGTCTCAATCCAGCGGATGATCTGTCCGGCGTGGGCGCTGGAGGGCTTGCCGGCCACCACCGGCGACTGCAGCGGCAGGTCCAGCACCGGCAGGGCCTCGGAAAACACCTGGGCCGCCTCTACAGGGCCGGTGACGGCCTTGACCTTCACCCCGCCGCCGGCGGCGGCCAGACTCTGCAGGTCGCCGACGGCCATGAACACCGGACCGCTTTCGCGGAGCGCGGCCCAGGCCTTGGCGATGATTTCGGGCCCGACGCCGGCGGGATCGCCGACGCTCAGGGCCAGGGTGTCTGTCTTCACCGGGTCTCGATGGTGGCGGAGTTGCGCAGGTCTCGCAGATAACGTTTGGAGATCAGCGCAAGTTGCTGACCCTTAAGGCGATTTTCGATCTGGTCGTGCGACGGCGCGCCGCCGCCCGACTGGCGCTTGCCGCACACCGCGATCAGGTGCAGGCCGGCATCGGTGCGGATCGGATCCGACACCTGGCCCACGCTCAGGGCGTTGGCGGCTTCCTGGAACGACGGGGCCAGGTCGCCGATCTCGGCCTCGCCCAGGTCGCCGGCCACGACGCCGTTCACCTTGCCGGCCTCGGCTTCCAGGGTCTGGCAGCTGGTCAGCTTGGGCTTCAGGCCGGCCAGCAGGGCCGTGGCGGCCTGCACGTCGGCTTCCGGGGCGTCCTTGGGCAGGCCGACGGCCACTTGCTTCAGGTCGACCAGGGTCGCCTTGGCGCCCGAGCGCTTGTCGCGCAGATAGACGATATAGACGCCGTCCTTGACCGGGATCGGGGCCGACAGCTGGCCGGGGCGCAGCTGTTCGAGCGCCGCATCGACCTCGGCCGGCATTTCGCCGGGGCTCACCCAGCCGGCGTCGCCGCCGTTGGCGGCCGTCGAGGCGGCCGAGAACTGGCGGGCCACGGCCGCGAACGGCGCGCCCTGCTGCATCTGGCCCACCAGCTGGCGGGCGCCGTTCAGCGCCACTTCGGGGCCGCCGACGCGCACGGCGTCGATGAACACTTCGCTGACCTGGTACTGCGGCTTGCTGGCCGAATCGGCCAGGCGGCGCTCGAAGGCCTTGATCTGGTCTTCACCGATCCGCAGGCGCGAGCCGTAGCGACCGCTGATCCAGTTCTGCCAGCTGCTTTCGGCGCGGATCTGGGCGCGCCAGGTGTCGGCGCTGACGCCCTGAGCCGCGAGACTGGCCAGCAGTTGCTCGCCGGTCATCTTGTTGCCCTGGGCGATGCTGGCGATCTCCTCGTCGACTTCCTTCTCGGTCGAGATGATCGTGATCTTCTGTTCGCGCTCGACGCGACGCAGTTCCTGCATCTGCACGTGCTCGTCGATCAGCGAGCGCAGGGCTTCCTGTTCCAGCTGGGGCAGGTTTTCCTGGGTCGGCTGCAGGCCCGAGGTCACCATCAGCAGGCGCATGCGCTGCATCAGGTCGTACGACGAGATGATGTCGTCGTTGACCACGGCCGCGACGCTTTCCGACAGCGGATTGGCGCGAGGCTCGGCGGCGGCCGCCGGCGGGGCGTCGACCAGCGGCGCGGCCTGACGGGCCTGGGCGGGAAGGCCCGCCACGGTCAGGGCGAGGATGGACGCGGCGCTCGCCGCAAAAGTCGTCACGCTACGCGCAGACCGCATGGGTAGTGTCGTTCCTCTGGAGCCCGGCTTGGCCGGCCGGTCTCGATTTCAATGTCTTTGACGCGACGACCTTCCGGCAGGCCTTGGGCGGTCGCGTCTGGTTGCGTCACGGGGACGCGTGCGGACGCCCGCACGTCCCCCCGGACGTAGGATTGCTTAGTCGCTGTACCCTGTATCACCCAATGTGGCGAGCGTTAGGCGCACGACGACCGAACGGTCAGGTTGGAGCCTCAGGCCGGTCACCGTCGAGCTATAGCGGTCTTCGTGTTGGTAGATGATGTCGATGCGGATGCAATCGTCCGTATAGGCCACGCCGAGGTCTCGGCGGCGCCAGGTCTCGGCCACCAGGTCGAGCTGGCCGAAGGCCGTCAGGGCCCACTTCTTGGTCAGCTGCAGCTGACCGCGGGTCTCGAAGTTTTCCTGCCGCTCGCCGTTGGAGTCGACATTGTCCTTCAGGTAGCGGAACGAGCCCTGCAGACGCTTGGTATAGGCGTCCATGCCCGTTTCCAGGCGGTTGATCTTGGTGGTGTCGGAGTCGAGGCGGGTGCGGACATAGGCGTTGATGCCGGCCACCGGGGTGACCGTCGCGGCGACGATCCAGTCCGACGACTTTTCCTGCAGGCCCGTCCGGCCGGGCAGCAATGGATCGAACTCGGTGCGGAAGCTGCGGCCCACCAGAACGCTGCCGCCGCGGCCGTCTGAGGTGTTGAAGGTGGCGCGGCCGCCCACGTTCATCCGGGTGCCGCCCTCATAGAGGTCGAAGCCCGGCGACTTGTTGGTGCGGAACAGGTTGGTCTCGTCGAACTCGAAGGCCGAGCTGTCCTCGTTGTAGAGGTAGGTCGTGGTTCCGTTGCGGGCGACGACCACGGGCACGCTCGAGCTGTCCGAACCGGTGGCGATCTGCACCAGGGGCTCGAGGATGACGCTGCCGCCGTTCTTGAGGCCCTTGTACATCGGCAGGCTCAGGTCGACACCGGCCACGCCCAGCGTGCGCGAGTAGTTGACCGAGGCGTCGTCCCCGGTCGCCAGGGCGGCCGTCGACAGATAGATGCCCTTGATCTTGTAGGCGTCGGCGCGGGCCTGGGCGAACGGCTGGATGCGCAGGCCGGGGCCGACCACGGCGCTGGCGCGCCAGTCGGCCTGGACGCTGCCGCGGACGCTGTCGACGCCGCTTTCGTGGGCGTAGCTCGAGAACAGGTACGGAGACTCGCCGAACTGGGATTCCGACCGGTTCAGCATCACGCCCGAACCCTGCAGGCGCAGGCGGCCGAACAGCACGGGCGATTCCGGTTCCCAGCGGCCTTCGACCAGCGGGCCGATCACCGGGAAGGCGCCGCTGTTCTCGAACTTGTTGCCCAGGCCCGTGGTGGCGTCGGTGCCGACCACGCGCAGGCCCTGCACCGAGACGGCCGAGATCGACAGCCAGGAGCGGGTGTCCTGGCGCGACGCATAGATCTGCGACGTCAGGCGGCGGTCTTCGCTGGTGAACAGCCCGCGCTGCTCATAGACGTCGTTGATGTCGTACTTGTCGAAGATCAGGGCGTCGGAAGCGCGTTCGGCGCTGAAGCCCCACTTCCAGTTCTCGTCGATGTCGAAGACGCCCTTGGCCAGGATGTAGCTGCGGGTCGTGGAATCGCCGAAGCGGTTGCCCCGGTTGTCGAATTCCTTCTCGTACGTCGCCCCCATGCGCGCTTCGAGCATGCCCGAGTAGAAGCGCTTGCGGTAATTGACGTTCAGGAAGGGGTTCACCTTCGTGTTGATCTGCGGGCTGATGATCACGTCCTGGGAGGGCGAGATCACCTGCAGATAGGGCTGCTGGTACGACAGGCCCCGGCGCTGCGACAGGCCGACCTTGGGCGTCAGGAAGCCCGAGCTGCGCGGCGCTTGCGGGTCCGGGTGCCAGAACAGCGGCAGATACAGCAGCGGCGCGCCCCACAGGCGGATCTTGGCGCCGTGGTAGTAGACGATCTGCTTGCTCTTATCCTGCACCACCTTGTCGGCCTCGATCGACCAGGTCGGCGTCGGCTTTTCGGCGCAGACGTCGCAGGGGGTGTAGATCGCCTGGTTGAGCTCGGTGACCTGCTCGTTGCGGCGGATGGCGGTGGCGGCCGCGATCTTCACGTTCTGGTCCATGCGCGTGGAGAAGTTGCGCGCGAAGCCGGCGCGCATGTCCTTGTCCAGCGTCAGGTCGTCGGCGAACTGCGCGGTGCCGTCGGCGTTGACCAGCGAGACCTTGCCGTGCGCGGTCACCACGCCGGTCTTGGTGTCGTAGATCACTTCCTGGGCGCGCAGGGTGCGGCCCTGGTAACGGACCTCGACCGAGCCGCGCGCCGTCATCGTCTGGGACGCGTCGTCGCGGATCAGCAGGTCGGATTCCAGGTAATAGCCCTGGTCGCCCAGGCCATCGTCGGCCGCCGCCGGCTTGGCCGGCACTTCCGGGATGGTGGCGAGCGCCTGCTGGGCCTGGGCCGCGCTGCTGGCGGCGGCCACGGCAAGCCAGGCCACGCCAGCCATCAGCAGCTTGCGAACCGCCGCGCCCGGCGCTGGGCTTAGATCGATCATCAGGGGCCTCGATGCCGGCGTCACAGACTCAACCATCCTCGGTATAGCAAAGCAGGGTCAGCCCCGCCAAAAGCGCCGCGACCGGAGGGGTCCAGGCGGCCAGGATCGGCCCCAGGACGTCGGCCTTGCCGAGCGCGCCGCACAGTTCGTTGAAGAAGAAGAAGCCAAAGCCGAGCGCGACGCCAGAGCCGGCGAGGGCCGCAAGGCCCCCCAGGCGCATCAGGCGCAGCGAGAAGGCCGCGGCGAGGATCGACATGGCCGCGAACAGCAGCGGCGTCGCCAGCATCTGCTGCAGGCGCATCTTGAACGGCGTGGCCGAGAATCCGGCCGCCTCGGTGCGGGCGATCGTCTCGGGCAGGCGCCAGAAGGCCACGGCCTGCGGGTTCTTGAAGCGGTCGGCGGCGGTGCGCTCGTCCAGGTCCGACGGCACCGAGGCGCTTTCCGAGCGCAGGGCGCCGGCCCCGGGCGTGGCTTCGCTGACGCCGGTCAGGCGCCAGAAGCCGGGCTCGAGCCGGGCCTCGGCGGCCTCGTAGCGGCGGGTGAACACCAGGGCGCCGTTGGGCTGGACGTCATAGACGAAGAACGACACGCCGCGCAGGCGCACCGCGCCGTCGACGGTGTCGCGCATGCGGGCGCGGATGACGATCTGGCGCTTGTCGTCGCCCTGGCGCAGCCAGGCGCCCTTGGGGGCGTTCTTAAGGTAGCCGGCCAGCAGGGCGTCGCGCTCGGTCTCGAACCGCGCGCTCATCGCCGAGGTCAGCGGGTTCAGCAGGGTGACCGTGACCACGCCCATGGCGAAGGCCGCGAAGGCCGCCGGCAGGATGAAGCGCCAGGCCGAGACGCCGGCGGCGCGCATGGCGATCAGCTCGCTGCGACGGTTCAGGCCGACGAAGGCGCCCAGGGTGCCGAACAGGAAGATGAACGGCGTCAGGGTCAGCAGGGTGGCCGGCGCCTGCAGGACGGTCAGGTAGAGCAGCTGGCCAAAGCCCGCGTCTTCCGAGCGCGTGCCGACGTTGCGGGTGATGTCGACGAAGGCGATCAGCATCACCAGCGCGCCCAGCACCGCCAGGGCCGCGCCCAGCGAGGCCAGCGTCTTGCGCAGCACGTAGCGCTCGAGCATGCCGATGCCGATCACGACACGCCTCCCAAGGGCTGCAGGCCGACCGGCGCGCCGATCGGCACGTAGCGCTGCACCTTCTGGCGGAAGATCTGCGCCAGGCCCCACCAGGTGGCGGCGATGGGCACGGCGTACTGCAGGATGTTCAGCCACGCCTGGTCGTCGCAGGCGGCCTGGACGCCGAAGCCCAGGATCCGGACCACGGCGGCCGCGGCGCCGACGGCGGCGATGCGCTTGCCATAGCCCATGCGGCTGAACGAGCCGCCGATCACGGCCGCCAGGGCCATGGCCATCATGGCGATGTTGTAGAGCGGGCTGGCCAGGCGCGAGTGGCCCTCGGCCAGCATCTTCACGCGGTTATGCTGCTCCCAGTCCTGGGTCATGTCCGGGAAGAACAGCTCGTGCGGATAGCGGTCGGCGATCTTGTAGTGCAGCAGCTCGTCGCTCTGGAACAGCGTCGACAGATCGAAGACGTATTCCTCGAACGACAGGTAGTTCAGCACGCCGGCGCTGCTGAATTCCTGGTTCGAGCCCTTGCGCATGATCAGCACCGGCAGGTCGTTGCGCTTGGCGATCACGCCCTCGCGCGCCGTGTAGGTGACCGAGCCGCCGTTGGGCTTTTCCTGGTGGATGAAAAGGTTCTTGATCAGGTTGTCGCGGTCGATGGTCTGGGCATAGACCGTGAGGCCGGGGCCGGGCTCGGTGAACTCGCCGGGCCGCACCAGGGTCGAGGCCAGGTCGGTCTTCATGTCGAAGGCCGTCTCGCGGATCAGCCGCGCCGACCACGGCTGCGCCCAAAGGCCCAGCGCCAGCGAGATCAGCGCCGCGAACACCGAAAGGCGGATGGCCGGCGAGATCACCCGCCAGCGGCTCATGCCGCCGGCGAAGCAGACGACGATTTCCTGCTCGGTGTGCAGGCGGTTCAGCGCCACCAGGGCGGCCACGAACAGCGCCACCGGCATGATGATGTTCAGCAGCTGGGGCAGGGCCAGCAGGATCATCTTGGCGAAGATCAGCGCCGTCTGGCGCTGCTCGATCAGGATGTCGAATTCCGAAAGGCTGCGGGCCAGCAGCGCCAGCGCCGCCAGGGCCGCGGTGGCCAGGATGGTCGGCCCGACCAGCTGTCGGAAGAGATAGCGTTCGATCAGGCGCATGCAGGGGTGATTTCGGGGGCTTCACGGATTCGCGCGGCGAACCCCGGCGTTGGCGTGTTCTACACGTCTGGCTCGGCTTGGCACAACCGAAGACATCATGTGGGACGGCGTGACGGGGCTGTGAACGGCGACGGTCTTTTCCCAAGGATCGGCATGGACTATGCCGGGCGTTCACGTCCTGTCGCGTCGGATCGCGGCCTTCTCAAGGCCGCGCCGCGAACGGATCTTCCGCTTCTTGAGGAGCGCTCAATGCGTATCGAGTTCGTCCCCGCCGACAGCCAGGCCGGCGCCACCGCCGCTCTCGCGGTTCTCGCCTACGAGGCGGCGGCCCTTTCGCCCGAGGCCAAGGCCGTCAACGACGCCGTCGGCGGCGCGATCGTCCGCGCCGCGGCCGGCGGCCGATTCATCGGCGCCAAGGGCCAGGTGCTCGACATCGTCGCCCCGGCCGGCCTCGACGCCGCCCGCGTGGTGGTGATCGGCGTCGACGGCGCCGGCGTCGTCGAGCCCGAGACGGTCGAGATCGCCGCCGCCCACGCCTACAACGCCGTGAAGACCTCGGGCGTCTCCGAACTGCTGCTCAAGCTCGGCGGCGACGCCGAGACCGCCGCCCGCGTCGCCTTCGGCGTCAAGCTGGCCGCCTACCGCTTCGACAAGTACCGCACCACCGAGAAGGCCGAGAAGAAGCCCTCGGTCGCCACGGTCAAGGTCGCCGCCGCCGATCCGGCCAAGGCCCAGAAGGCCTTCGCGGCCCTGGAGCCGATCGCCGACGCCATCCTGTTCAGCCGCGACCTCGTTTCCGAGCCGGCCAACATCCTGCATCCGGAAGAGTTCGCCGCCCGCGTGAAGGGCCTCGAGAGCCTGGGCCTCGAGGTCGAGATCCTCGGCGAAAAGGAAATGGCCGCGCTCGGCATGGGCAGCCTGCTGGGCGTCGGCCAGGGCAGCGTCCGCGAGAGCCAGCTCGTGATCGCCAAGTGGAACGGCGCGGCCGACAAGTCGGCCCAGCCCATCGCCTTCGTCGGCAAGGGCGTCTGCTTCGACACCGGCGGCATCTCGATCAAGCCGGCCGACGGCATGGAAGACATGAAGTGGGACATGGGCGGCGCGGCCGCCGTGGCCGGCGTCATGCACGCCCTGGCCGGCCGCAAGGCCAAGGTCAACGCCATCGGCGTGCTGGGCCTGGTCGAGAACATGCCCGACGGCAACGCCCAGCGTCCCGGCGACGTCGTCACCTCGATGTCGGGCCAGACCATCGAGGTCATCAACACCGACGCCGAAGGCCGCCTCGTGCTGGCCGACGCCCTCTGGTACACGCAGGACCGCTTCAAGCCGAAGTTCATGGTCGACCTGGCCACCCTGACCGGCGCGATCATCATCTCGCTGGGCAACGACTACGCGGGCCTGTTCAGCAACAACGACGGCCTGTCGGAGAAGCTGCTGGCCGCCGGCGACGCCGAGCGCGAGCCGCTGTGGCGCCTGCCGCTGCCCAAGGCCTACGAGAAACAGATCGAAAGCCCGATCGCCGACATGAAGAACATCGGCGGCCGCCCGGCGGGCTCGATCACGGCGGGCCTGTTCCTGCAGCGCTTCGTCAACGGCGTGCCGTGGGCCCACCTCGACATCGCCTCGACCGCCTGGCGCAAGGGCTCGACCGATCCGACCGTGCCGGACGGCGCCGTGGGCTTCGGCGTGCGCCTGCTCAACCGCCTCGTCGCCGACGCGTACGAGGGCTAGATCCCCGCATGTCCGCCGCGCCCTGCGAAATATGGTTCTACCACCTGGAGCGAAGCAGCGCCGAGCAGGTGCTGCCCGAGCTTCTGGAAAAGACCCTGGGGCGCGGCTGGAAGGCTCTGGTCAGGGGAGGGGATCCGGCGCGCCTCAACGCGCTGGACGCCCACCTCTGGACCTTTCGCGACGACAGCTTCCTGCCGCACGGCCTGGCCGAGGAGCCCCTGGCCGAGCGCCAGCCGGTGCTGCTGAGCGCCGCGCTCGACAACCCGAACGGCGGCGATGCGTTGTTTCTGCTCGACGGCGCCGAGCCGGGGGATCTCAGCGACTTCGCGCGCTGCATCCTGCTGTTCGACGGCCGTGACGAAGAGGCCCTGCGGCTGGCGCGGGGCCGCTGGAAAGCGTTCAAGGCGGCCGGCCATCCGGTGTCCTACTGGCAGCAGGCCGAACGCGGATGGGAGAAGAAGGCATGAAGCGGCTTCTGACGGGGTCTCTGGCGGTTCTGGGCGCGGCCATGGTCTTGGCGGCCTGTTCGACCAGCACGCCCGAACCCGCCCCGCCGCCGCCGCCGGAAACGCCGGTGGCGCCGCCGGCCATCGCCCTGCCCAAGCCGCCCGAGCCGGAAAAGGACCAGTGCGGCCTCAAGGAGGCGCAGGCCTTCGTCGGCAAGAACCGCACGCAGCTGCCGGCCCCCGTCGATCCGTCGCGCTGGCGCGTGGCCTGCACCACCTGCCCGGTGACCATGGACTACCGCGCCGACCGCCTGAACATCCTGTTCAACCCCGACACCGGGGTGGTGCAGCAGGTGAAGTGCGGCTAGCCGCTACATCTCCTCTCTTAGTCGTCATCCCGGAAAGCGCGCAGCGCTTATCCGGGACCCAGGGGGACCTGGCGCGGCGATGGGGTTCGCATTCCGAGCGGTTGCCGTGTCATTGCGCGCCGCCCCTGGGTCCCGGCTCTCCGCTTCGCTGCGGCCGGGATGACGAGCAGGGTGGAGGCTTAGAGTTTCCCCCTAACCATTTGTCCTCGTGGACAAATGCGGAGTCCATCTAGACAGAATCCAAGTCCCCGGGCCAACTCCGCCCGCGACGTGCGGCGACCTCCCAACCAGCCGCGCGCGCCTGGGGAGTTTGAGCATGAAGTTCGCCGCCGTCCTGGCCGCCGCCGCCTCGTTGCTGGCCGTTTCCTCCGCCTTCGCCGCCGATCCCGCCGCGCCGCCGCCCGGGCCTCAATGGCTGAAGGCGAAAGACGGCCGCATCGTCGACGAGACCGGCGCGCCGGTCATCCTGCGGGGCATGGGCCTGGGCGGCTGGATGCTGCAGGAGGGCTACATGCTGCGCCTGTCCAAGCTGGGGCAGGAGCATGTGATCCGCGGCAAGGTCGCCGCCCTGGTCGGCCCCGAGCGCGAGGCGGCGATCCATACCGCCTGGCTCGACAACCACACGACCAAGGCCGACATCGACTACATGGCCGCCGCCGGTTTCAACTCGGTGCGCCTGCCGATGCACTACGCGCTCTTGACCCTTCCGGCCGACCAGGAGCCCGTTCCTGGCGTCGACACCTGGAAGGCCGACGGCTTCAAGCGCATCGACGACCTTCTGGCCTGGGCCAAGGGCGCCGGCATGCACCTGATTCTCGACCTGCACGCCGCGCCGGGCGGGCAGGGCAACGACCTGGCCATCTCCGACCGCGATCCGGCCAAGCCCTCGCTGTGGGAAAGCCCCGAAAACCAGCGCAAGACCATCGCCCTCTGGAAGACGCTGGCCGAGCGCTACAAGGACGAACCGGCCATCGGCGCCTACGACGTGCTCAACGAGCCCAACTGGGACTTCGACAAGCCGGCCACGAAGAACGGCTGCGCCGACGAGAAGCAGCAACTGCTCTGGGACTTCCAGCGCCGGGTCACCGCCGCCATCCGCGAGGTCGACCAGCGCCACCTGGTGATCATCGAGGGCAACTGCTGGGGCAACAACTACAAGGGCATGGGCAAGCCGTGGGACGGCAACATGGCCCTGTCGTTCCACAAGTACTGGAACCGCAACGACGAGGCGGCTCTGGAGCCGTTCCTGAAGCTGCGCGAGGAAACCGGCCTGCCGGTGTGGCTGGGCGAGTCGGGCGAGAACTCGAACGTCTGGTTCGCCGACGCCATCCGCCTCGTCGAGAGCCACGGCATCGGCTGGGCCTTCTGGCCGGTGAAGAAGATCGGCTTCAACCAGCCCCTGCAGGTCGAGGTCGGCCCCGACTACGACGCCGTGGCCGCCACGCTGACGGGCGAGGCCAAGACGCCCGTCTCGGCCGACAAGGCCTATGCCGTGCTGATGAAGCTGGCCTCCCGCGACGTGCGCTTCGAGAACAACACGCCCCATCCGGACGTGATCGACGCCATGCTGCGCCAGCCGCACGACGCGACGGCCCGGCCGTTCAAGCCGCACCGGATCACCGCCAAGGGCGGCGCTATCAGGGCCGTCGACTACGACCTCGGCGTGATCGGAAAAGCCTACTGGGACAAGGATGCGGCCAACTACCACGTCGCTACCGGCGGCGAACGCACGCTCTGGAACAACGGCCGGGCTTACCGCAACGACGGCGTCGACATCGCCCCCGACGGCAAGCGCGTCACCGATTTCACCGCCGGCGAATGGCTGCGCTACACGGTGACCGCCGACCGGGCCGGAACCTACGGCGTGAAGATCGAAGGGCAGGGTCCGATGACGGTGTCGGCCAACGGCGGCGCCGGCGCGGCCTCGGGCGGGACGGTACGGCTGCTGGCTGGGACCAACGTGCTGGTGCTGCGTTCCGATGGCGCGGCCGAGGCGACCTCGGTGAGCCTGACGAAGCGTTGATCCCTCTCCCAGAGGGAGAGGGAGGGGCCCAGGCGAAGCCTGGGAGCAACCATGTCG
>CBINOL010000052.1:0-32163 GCA_966252285.1 uncultured Caulobacter sp. | reverse complement strand
TGGCCCTAAGGGCGGTTGGGGTAAGCGGCTTCTGACGCGCCGCAGTTACTTCCCCCTCAGTCGCTCCGCGACAGCTCCCCCTCAGGGGGAGCATCTTGGAGCCCTACTCCACGCCCGCCACGGCCAGCAGCGCCGCCAGGCCCACCTGCATGCCCTTCAGCGTCGGGGCCTTCTCGATGTCGATCCATTCGTCCAGGGCGTGGGCGCGGCCGCCCTTGCCGCCGGCGCCGATGGTGATGGCCGGGACGCCCAGGCTCATGGGCAGGTTGGCGTCGGTCGACGAGGCCTCGTGTTCGGGCGTGAAGCCCAGGGCCGAGATCGCCGCCGCCGTCGCCGTGACGATCGTCGCCTTCGGATCAGTCCCGCCGGCCGGGCGCTCGCCGATCACCTTGGCGTCGTAGGAGATCACCCCCGGCTTGGTCGAGCGGGCGGCGTTCTCGCCGGCCACGGCCTTGTCGAGGATGCCGATGAAGGTCTGGTCCAGCTTGGCGAGCTCGGCGGCGCTTTCCGAGCGCATGTCGAACTCCAGGAAGATCTGGTTGGGGATCGAGTTCACCGAGGTGCCGCCGCCCACGACGCTGGCCGAATAGGTGGTCTTGGGATCGGCCGGCGGCTTGACCGCATAGAGGTCGACCACCGACTGGGCCATGGCCGTCATCGGATTGACCACGCCGAACGCGCCGTAGCTGTGGCCGCCCGGACCCTTGAAGGTGACGCGATAGCGCTTGGAGCCCACGCCGCGGTCGACGATGCGCGAGGGGTCCGAGCCGTCCATCGAGAAGAAGGCGCTGATCCGGCCCTTGTACTTGCCCTTGGTGAAGAGGTGCTTGACCCCGCGCAGGTCGCCCGGCCCCTCCTCGCCCACATTGCCGACGAACAGGATGTCGGCCTTGGTCTTGATCTTGGCCGCGTCCATGGCCCGCACATAGGCCAGCAACACGGCCAGCGAGCGGGTGTCGTCGCCGATGCCGGGGGCCGACAGCTTGGTCCCCTCGCGCTTGACCTTCACGTCGGTGCCTTCGGGGAAGACGGTGTCGAGGTGGGCGGCGATGACCACGAACGGGCCCTTGCCCCTGGTCGCCGTCCCGGCGCGCACGCCCATGACGTTGCCCTCGGCGTCCATCTCGACGTCGGTCAACCCCACGGCCTTGAGCATCTCCAGATAGGCCTTGGCGCGCTGCTCTTCCTTGAACGGCGGCGCGGGGATCTCGGTCAGGGTGACGATGTCGGCGACGGTGCGGTCGTAGTCGGCGTCCAGCTGCTTGACCGCGGCCTTGAAGCCCGGCCCACCGACGATCTTCTGCACGGCCTTGACCGAGGTGTCGGCCTTCTCGGCGGCGTCGGCCTCGGGGCCGTAGAGGGCGCCGGCCGCGAACAGCGAGGCGGCGAACAGCATCGAACGCGACAGACGGCGCATGGGCGAGGGCTCCGATTCCAGGTGCGCCGACCAGAGCGGGGCCGCGACCGCCTTGGCAATCCCCAAATGATCTGGCCCAAATGATCTGGCGACGTCCTCTGGACGAACGCTGCTCGCGACCCGACATTGACCCATCGTAAGCCAACCCGTCCGGAACCCACGCCATGGCCCAACTCAAAGCCGCCGCCGCGCTCGCGGGCCTTGGCCTGCTGCTGGCCGCCGCCCCTGCCCTGGCCCAAGCTCAGGCGCCCGCGACGGGTCCGCTGGGCGTGGCCGGCAAGTGGACGCTGGACCTGTCGCGCTCGCGCTTCAACGAGGCCCTGACTGGGACCGCGCCGATCAGCGGCGAGCTCGACATCACCAAGGACGACGGCAAGGCCATCGCCTGGACGCTGGTCGAGGAGGACGACGAGGGCGTGGCCGCCATCCAGTTCGCCGACGCGGCCATGGACGGCTCGCCGACCCGGGCCGTGGTCAACTTCAACTTCGTGACCCTCAGCGTCGAGCGCACCGGCCAGTCCAGCGTTGCGGTGATGACCCACGGCCAGACCGGCCGCCGCCAGAGCATGCGCGTCGGCGTCACCGCGCCCGACACCATCCTGGTCGAGCAGGACATCGACGGCAAACCCGGCCCGCCGGACCAGAGCCTGGTCTTCGTGCGGAAGAAGTAGAAGAAAGAAAGATCCTCCCCCTGAAGGGGGAGGTGTCGGCGAAGCCGACGGAGGGGGGAGTAAATTCCCACGTCCGCGGCCACACTCAATTCAGCAGGGACTTCCCCCTCCGGCCCTCCGGGCCACCTCCCCCCTTCCGGGGGAGGATCTTCAGCATCAATCCGCGTGCACCCGGTCCACCCGCGGCGCGAACATGTAGCCGGCATGGCGCACCGTCCGCACCATCTGGGCCCCGCCCTCGGCGCGGCGCAGCTTGCTGCGCAGGCGGCTGATGGTGACGTTGATCTGCTGCGGCGGCGCCTTGCTGCGGGCCTCGGGCGGCCCCTGCTGCAGCTGGTCGCGGGTCAGGATCTGCTGGGGCTTGGCCACCAGGGTCCACAGCACCAGGAACTCGGCCGACGACAGGTTCACCGAGTCTCCGCGCGGGTCGAACAGCTCGTGGGTCGCCACGTTCAGCCGCCAGCCGCTGAACTGGTAGACCGGTGGGGCGGCCACCGGCTCGGGCGCGCGCCAGGCCTGGCGGCGACGCACGGCGGCGCGGATGCGGGCGGCGGTCTCGCGCGGCCGGAACGGCTTGGCGATATAGTCGTCGACGCCCATTTCCAGGCCGACCACCACGTCGCTCTCGTCGTCGACGGCGCTGACCACCACCACGCCCGGCGCGGGGTTGAGGCGGCGCAGGCGGGCGCAGACCGACAGGCCGGCCTCGTCGGGCAAGAGGATGTCCATGACGACCAGCTCGATCTGGGTGCGGCCCAGGATCTGGTCCATCTCGCGGGCCGAGGCGGCCTCGAGCACTTCCAGGTCGAACCGGCCCAGCAGGGCGGTGATGGCGGCGCGGGAGTCGACGTCAGGGTCGACGATGAGCAGGCGGGGTCTCACGGGCGTTCTCAGAACATCGCCCGGCCGACGAGCCGGGCCGAATAACGGGTCTGGCGACGCGAGGCCTCGGCCCCGCCCTCCAGGGCGAAATAGGAAAGGTCGGAGCCGGCGCGCAGGGCCAGGTTCAGCGTCACAGCATCGGTGCGGGCGGCGTTGCCCAGGATCGTGAACGGCGAGCCGCCCGAGTACCAGGCGGTCGTGTCGGCGTACTTGCCGGCCAGGGTCTTGCGATAGCCGACGCGGACCTCGGGGCGGACCCAGACCTCCTTGCCGAACTCGCGGCCGAAGGCGACGCCGATGTCGCCCGACAGGTTGTCGAACTTGCGCGAGGCCACCGTCTGGTCGAAGCCCTCGCCGCCGCCGTGCTCCTTGCGCTCGCCTTCCCACAGATAGACGTAGTCGAGGCGCGCCTCGGGGCGGATGTAATTGCGGCCGAACTTGTGCTCGTAGCCAAGGCCGGCGAAGGCGTTGGCGGTGAAGCCGTTCCACGAGGCGGTATTGGTGATCGAGACGTCCGAATAGCCGTCGCTGTCGACGTCCTCGCTGATGAAGCTGCGGTCGCCGTTGAAGCGGACATAGCCGAGGCCGCCGCCGAGGTTGAAGCGCCAGCCGCCGATCGACCGGCGCCAGTAGGTTCCGGCCTGGAACAGCGAGGCGGTCGTCTCCTCGCCGACCTTGGCGGCGGTGTCCTTCTCCTCGAGGCTGGCGAAGGCCAGCGTGACGCCCAGGGCGCCGCCGGCGTCGCCCATGGCCTCGTAGCCGGCGACTAGACCCGTGGCCTTGGTGTCGGAGCCCAGGTTCTCGCCGTCCTCGATGCGCACCAGGCTGTTGATCTCCTGCACCCAGACGCTGTCGGGGCCGTAGCGGTCCTGGCCGTCGGGGCGGTAGGCGGTCGAGGCCGAGATCTGCTGCTGCACCGCCTGCAGGGTGGTGAACATCCCCTCGCCGGTGCTGGGCAGCATCTGATTGTAGAGATTGTAGAAGCCGTCGCTGGTCGACTGGCTGAGAAAGGCGCTGGCGATGTCGTCGTTGGCGCTCAGCGCGGCGAAGGTGGCGTCATAGGCCGCGGTCTGGCCCGTGGTCATGCCGGCCTCGGCGGCCGTGCGGCGGCGCACGTCGATCAGGACGTCGTTGTCCTGGGTGCGGGCCTGGGCGACGTAGAGATAGGGGGCGTCGCCCAGCAGGTCCTGGTCGATCTCGCCGGCGGTCAGCGTCCCGGCCGAGATCACCTTGAAGGTGCTGGCGTCGGTCAGCAGATTGTTGAACACGAGGCCCAGATTGGCGCCGCTGGCGATGGTGGCGGTGTCGACCACCAGCTGGGTCGAGGTCCCGGCGTTGGGATCGACCGTGAACACCAGAGTGCTTTCCGAGCCCAGGTTCAGGCTGGTGGCCTTGATGGTGTCGGTGTTGGTGATCAGCAGGCCGCCGTTGCCGATGTTGATCGAGAGCTTGCCGTCGCTGTCGTAGAGGCCGCCGATCGCATAGGCCGTGCCGTCGATGTTAAGGGTGTCGGCGCCGTCGCCGAACGACATGTCGCCGTACAGCGTGCCGTTCAGCAGGTTCAGGGTGTCGTCACCCGAGCCCAGCAGCACCTGGCCCACGATCGAGGGCTCGTCGGCGTCGTCCACGCCGTCGCCGTCGGTATCGGTGTCGGCCACCCCGTCGTCGCCGTCGTCGCCGTCGTTGACGCCGGTCTGGGTGATGGTGACGCCGGTGGTGTTGGCCTTCAGGTTGATGGCGATCGCCTTGCCGGTGACCGTCTCGTTCGTGGCGTCGGTGTCGCTGTCGTCGGTGTCGTAGTCATCGTCGGTGGCGATCACATAGGCGGCGATCGTGCCGGTGTTGGTGATGCTGGTCAGCGTGCCGGAGTTGTCGACAATGGCGTTGGCGTTCCCGGTCTCGCCCGACAGGGTGGCGACGATGCTGCCGCTGTTGACCACCGAGTTCATGGTCGCCCCGGCGTCGATCAGCAGGGCGTAGGCGTTCGAGGCGCCCTCGGCCTCGACCGAACCGCTGAGCGCACCGCTGTTGTTGAGGATCGAGGCGATGGCGCCGGAGGTCAGGTGCAGGCCCATGGCGTCGGCCTCGTAGGCGCTGGCCGAGATCGAGCCTTCCAGGTTGATCCCGTTGGTGACCAGGGTCTCGTAGCCGGCCGAGCCGCCGATCTGCACGCCGGTGGCCGTCACGCCCGCGTGGACGCCATAGGCGCCGACCGAGCCGCGGATGACGAGGCCGTAGTCGTAGATCCCCTCCCCGGCCGAGCCGAGGGTGACGGCCTGGCTGTCGGAGCCGATCTGGATCGCCGGCGCGCCGCCATAGACGTAGACGGCGGCCGTGCCCTCGTCGCTGTCGGTGACGCCGTCGCCGTCCTCGTCGTCGGAGGTGTCGTCGTTGGTGTCCTCGGGCGGGGCGTCCAGCACCAGGCCCTTGGAGACGTTGCTGGTGATCTTGATGGCCGAGCCGCCCTGCAGCAGGTCGTCGGCGTCCAGCAGCGCCTCGTCGTCGGGATCGGTGTAGCGGCTGGTGTAACGATAGCCGGTGGCGGTGATCGTGCCCTGGACGATGACCGAGCCGTCGACCTCGCCGTCGACCGCCAGACCGACGCTATTGGCGCCCAGCACGCTGATCGAACCGTCGCTGACGATGTCGCCCGTCACCTTGGCGGTGTTGCGGATACCGTACCCATTGTCGCCGGTCACCGAGATCGAGCCGGAATTGAGGATGTCGCCGATCACCGACGATTCCAGCATGATCCCGACCGAGCTGTTGCCCTCGATGGTGATCGTGCCGGTGTTCTCGATCGTGCCGGTGTAGTCGCCCGAACCGGTCAGCCGGACGCCATAGCGGTTGGTCCCCAGCGCGAACTGGCCGTCATAGTCGCCGTCGCTGTCGCTATCGACGTAGTCATAGTCCTCGGTCAGGCTGATCGTGCCGCCGTTGGTCACCGTCGAGGTGACGCCGCCGTTGATCAGTATGCCGGTCGAGTTGGAGACGTCCGTGCTCTTCAGCGTGCCGTTGTTGGTGAAGGTGTTGCTGCTGTCGACCGTCGCGATCGCGCCTTCGGAAGCGTAGGTGATCACGCCGTCGGTGGTGACCTTGACGTCGTCGGCTGCGCCGCCGTTCGCCGTCGAGGTGGCGATCGCCGTCGTGCGGCTGCTGCTGGTGACTTCCGTCTCGGCGGCCGCTTGGGCGGCGTGCAGCAGCATCGGCAGGGCGGCGGCCGAGAGGATCAGAAGCTTACGCGACATGGAGGACCCGCTTGAAGGAACCTCCGAGGCTTAGGGGCCCTGCATGGCCCAGGCGTGTCTCGCAAATTTCCGCGCGGCTACGGCGAGCGCCCCGCCGATACACTTCCGTTTCAAAGCGGCCGGAAGGTTGTCGCCAGCGTTCAGGCTCGCCCGCCAAGTGTTACGCCCGATGGGCGAAACCGACGATTTAGACGTCGTCGCAAGAATGTTCACGGCGGAGCGGCCGCGTCCAAGCCCCCGATTCCGCGATCGGCGATGATGGCTCCATCGACCAGGGAGCCCCGCCATGGGCAAGGTGCTGATCTCCGCCTCGTGTCTCGCCTTCAGCGTCTGGCTGCTGGTCGAGCGGATGTTCTGACAAAGAAAAAGCGCGCGAGGTTTCCCCCGCGCGCTCTTCGTTGATCCCGAAGGATCGGTCTTTCTTACAGCACCCCGTCGATGGCGCGCTTGACGCCCCACGGGTTGGCTTCCTTCAGCGCCGCCGGCAGCAGCACGTCGGGCAGGTCCTGGTAGCAGACCGGACGCAGGAAACGCTCGACGGCGCGGGTGCCGACCGAGGTCGAGCGGCCGTCCGAGGTGGCCGGGAACGGACCGCCATGGACCATGGCCGGGGCCACTTCCACGCCGGTCGGCCAGCCGTTGGCCAGGATGCGGCCGGCCTTGCGCTCGAGGATCGGCAGCAGGCCGCGGGCGGCTTCGGCGTCTTCGGCGTCGAGGTGCAGGGTGGCGGTCAGCTGGCCTTCCAGGCCTTCGAGCAGGCCGGCCAGGGTGGCGACGTCCGGGCAGCGGACGATCACCGACGACGAGCCGAACACTTCGTGGCTGAGGGCCGGGTCGGCGGCGAAGGTCTCGGCCTCGACCACGAACAGGGCGCCCTGGCCCTGGTTGCAGCCTTCGCCGACCAGGCCGCGGGCGGCCACGGTGACGCCAGGGCGCGAGCCCAGCTTTTCGACGCCTTGCTCATAGGCGCCGAAGATGCCCGGGGTCAGCATGACCTGCGGACGGGCGCCGGCCAGGGCGGCCGAGGCCGAAGCCACGAACGTATCGAAGTCCGGACCGGCCAGGGCGAAGATCAGGCCCGGGTTGGTGCAGAACTGGCCCGAACCCATGGTCAGCGAGCCGACGAAGGCCGCACCCAGAGCCTCGGCGCGGGCGGCCAGGGCGTGCGGGAACAGGATCACCGGGTTGACGCTGCTCATCTCGGCATAGACCGGGATCGGCTCGGGACGGGCGTTGGCGATGTTCATCAGCGCCACGCCGCCGGCGCGCGAGCCGGTGAAGCCGACGGCCTTGATGCGGGGGTCGCGCACCAGGGCGCCGCCCAGTTCGTGAGTCTGGCCGGTCAGCAGGGTGAACACGCCGGCCGGCAGACCCGCCTTTTCGACGGCCTTGCTGATGGCCGCGCCGACCAGGGCGGCGGTGCCGGGGTGGGCCGGGTGGCCCTTGAACACGACCGGGCAGCCGGCGGCCAGGGCCGCGGCGGTGTCGCCGCCGGCGGTCGAGAAGGCCAGCGGGAAGTTGCTGGCGCCGAACACGGCGACGGGACCAAGGCCGATGAAGCGCTGGCGCAGGTCGGCGCGCGGCAGCGGCTTGCGCTCCGGCAGGGCCGGGTCGATGCGCGCGCCCAGGAAGTCGCCCTGGCGGACGGTCTTGGCGAACAGGCGCAGCTGGCCGGTGGTGCGGCCACGCTCGCCTTCGAGGCGCGGACGCGGCAGGCCGGTCTCGGCCATGGCGCGCACGATCAGGTCGTCGCCGATCGCTTCGATCTCGGCGGCGACGCCTTCGAGGAAGGCAGCGCGGGTTTCGAGATCGGTCTCGCGATAGATGTCGAAGGCGGCGTTCGCGGCGGCCAGCGCCGCCTCGATCTGATCCGCGGTCGGTTCGGGGAAGACCTCGCCGAAGTGCTCGCCGGTGGCGGGGTTCAGGCTGCGGAGTTCAGTCATGGGCGGACGCTCGCGTTATGGCGGACGGGAATGGCCACGCATATAGGCCGTTCCGCGTCCGGTTGTCAGTCCAATGTTAGCGCAACCAATGCCTATTTTGCATGGGTATGGGCTATTCGACGAAGGCCGGCGCCGTAACCCGTTCGCCCAGCAGGAAGGCGTCGGCCACGTGGCGCAGCGGGCTGACGTCGACGTCCGAGCCGCCGGCCGCGATCAGGCGGGCGAAGGCGTCGTAGAGGCCCGGATATTCCTCGTCCGGCCCTTCGTGCTTCAGCTCGCCGTCGACCCACAGGCGCGAGCCGCCGTGCGACAGCTTCAGTTCGCCGCCGTCGGTGTCGATGATGATGTCCCAGCTCTGCTCGCCGGTCTGCAGGAAGTCGAAGTCGGCCTGGACCGGCGCGCCGGTCACGGTGCGGAAGGTCAGCTGCGCCTCGACCGGCGACTGGCAGTTCTCCGGCACGTGCAGTGTCGCCTTCTCCAGGAAGAAGGCCGGCAGCACGACGGTGGCGATCGACAGGGCGTTGATGCCGGGGTCGAAGACGCCCAGGCCACCGGCCTGCCAGATCCAGGTCTGGCCGGGGTGCCACACGCGCACGTCTTCCTTCCAGTTGATCTGGACCGACTTGATGGTCTTGCCCGACAGCCAGGTCTGGGCCGGGGCGACGGCGGTGGCGTAGCGCGAGTGCCAGGTGGTCTGCAGGGTCACGCCCTTGGCCTGGGCGGCGGCCTTCAGGTCCTCGACCTCGCTCAGCGTCGCGCCCGGGGGCTTTTCCAGCATCACGTGCTTGCCGGCGTCGATGGCCTGGCGGGCGATGGTGTGGCGCACCTGCGGCGGGGTGCAGAGAGCGACGGCGTCGAACTGCACGTCCGAGGCCAGCAGTTCGGAGAGGTCGGTAAAGTGCGGGACGCCGTCGACGCCCGCGCTGCGGCTGGCCACGGCGGCCAGTTCGAAGCGTCCGTCCTTCTCGATGGCCGGCAGATGCTGGTCGCGGGCGATCTTGCCCAGGCCGACGATGGCGATGCGGATGGTCATCTGGACGGACACCTGACGATGGCTCGGGCCGCGCCGCGCGACCTCTGTAAGATTAGTCCGACAAATAACGCCCTCCCCGTCCCTGTCAAACAGGACCGCGAAAACGGGCCAATAACGCCGCCTGCAAGGAACCTCGCCCAGGCCTTGCTGGCAAGAACCGGCTTGCCCGCTCGACCTCGACGCGCAATGGTCCTACATATTCCGCGTTGAGCGAACATTGTCGTGGATGGCGCGGCTCGGCGACCGACGATAGAATGTGAGCGCTATCATCGGCGTTCGAGCGCCCTTTCGGCTCTTGCGATCGACTCGCAAGACCTTGAAGGCGTGTGACGTTTCCGCGCCATGGCGGTCGTTGACGCTCCGCCCTCGCCGGTATAGTCAGACAAATAGTATAAACCTCGCCCGGCGAGGCGATCCGGTTGGATCGATCGAGGAAAAACAGGACCGACATGACCACCAAGTCCGCGCCCAGCACCCTTCGTTCGCGGGCCTGGTTCGACAATCCCGACAACGTGGACATGACCGCGCTCTATCTGGAGCGCTATCTGAACTACGGCCTGACGCTGGAAGAGCTGCAGTCGGGCAAGCCGATCATCGGCATCGCCCAGACCGGTTCGGACCTGTCGCCCTGCAACCGCCACCACCTGGTGCTGGCCGAGCGCGTGCGTGAAGGCATCCGCACCGCCGGCGGCATCGCCATCGAATTCCCGGTCCACCCGATCCAGGAAACCGGCAAGCGCCCGACCGCGGGCCTTGACCGTAACCTGTCGTACCTGGGCCTGGTCGAGACCCTGTACGGCTACCCGATCGACGGCGTCGTGCTGACCATCGGCTGCGACAAGACCACCCCGGCCTGCCTGATGGCCGCCGCCACCGTGAACATCCCGGCCATCGCCCTGTCGGTCGGCCCGATGCTGAACGGCTGGTACAAGGGCGAGCGCACCGGCTCGGGCACCATCGTCTGGAAGGCCCGCGAGATGCTGGCCGCCGGCGAGATCGACAACGCCGGCTTCATCAAGCTGGTGGCCTCGTCGGCCCCGTCGACCGGCTTCTGCAACACCATGGGCACGGCCACGACGATGAACTCGCTGACCGAGGCCCTGGGCATGTCGCTCACCGGCTCGGCCGCCATCCCGGCCCCCTACCGCGACCGCCAGGAAAACGCCTACCTGACCGGCTTGCGCATCGTCGACATGGTCAAGGAAGACCTCAAGCCGTCCGACATCCTGACCCGCGAGGCGTTCCTCAACGCCATCGTCGTCAACTCGGCCATCGGCGGCTCGACCAACGCTCCGATCCACCTGAACGCCCTGGCCCGCCACATCGGCGTCGAACTGACCGTCGACGACTGGCAGGAGAAGGGCGAGGACGTGCCGCTGCTGGTCAACCTGCAGCCGGCCGGCAAGTATCTGGGCGAAGACTACTACCACGCTGGCGGCGTTCCGGCCGTCACCGCCCAGCTGATCAAGCAAGGCCTGATCCACGAAGACGCCATGACCGTCTCGGGCCAGACCATGGGCGACGCCTGCCGCGACGCGACCATCGAGGACGCCGACGTCATCCGCACCTTCGACAACCCGCTGGTCGAGCGCGCCGGCTTCGTGGTCATGCGCGGCAACCTGTTCAACTCGGCGATCATGAAGACCAGCGTGATCTCGGGCGAGTTCCGCGACCGCTACCTGTCGAACCCCGAAGACCCGGACGCCTTCGTCGGCGACGCCGTGGTGTTCGACGGTCCGGAAGACTATCACCACCGCATCGACGACCCGTCGGTCGGCATCACCGAGAACTCGATCATGTTCATGCGGGGCGCCGGCCCCGTCGGCTACCCCGGCTCGGCCGAGGTGGTGAACATGCGGGCCCCCGACTACCTGATCAAGCGCGGCATCAAGCAGCTGCCCTGCATCGGCGACGGCCGCCAGTCGGGCACCTCGGGCTCGCCGTCGATCCTCAACGCCTCGCCGGAAGCCGCCGTCGGCGGCGGCCTGGCTTTGCTGAAGACCGGCGACCGCGTCCGCTTCGACCTGCGCAAGTCGCGCGTCGACGTGCTGATCAGCCCCGAGGAAGTGGCCGAGCGCCGCAAGGCCCTCGAGGCCGCCGGCGGCTACCAGTACCCGGAAAGCCAGACCCCGTGGCAGGAGATCCAGCGCGCCATCGTCGGCCAGATGGAGACCGGCGCGGTGCTGGAACCGGCCGTGAAGTACCAGCGCATCGCCCAGACCAAGGGCCTGCCGCGCGACAGCCACTAAGGCTTCGCCAGCACTGAAATGGAGAAGCCGCCCGGGGCGACCCGGGCGGCTTTTTCGTGGGTGCGACTAGGCGGACGCCTTCCGCGCCATCCGCTCGGCCGCCAGCATCGCCGCAAGCATCGCCACGGCCAACACGGCGATGACGGCGCCCAGGGCCTCCCAGCCGAAGCGGCCGACGACGAGGCCGCCCAGGGGCGGGCCGATCAGCGCTCCGCCGGCCCCGAACTGGGTCAGCAGACCGTTGGCCGCGGCGATGCGCGGGCCGTCGGTCCCGCCGGCCAGGGCCGGCAGGCGGGCGAAGACCAGCGGCGAGGCGATGCCGCTGAGCAGCACCACCAGGAAGGCGACGCCGGCCACCAGCCAAGCGCCCGCGGACAGGAAGACGAACGGCGCGACCACCGCCGTGGCCAGCAGCGCCGGGACCACAACCCGCGTCATGCGGCGGCGATCCAGCGGCGCGGCGTGCAGCAGGCGGATGGCGATCGCCGAGCCCGGCAGGGCCGCCAGCGAGACGAGGCCCGTGGCGATGCTGGCGCCGGCGACGCCCGCTCCGGCCTTCTCGATCAGGAAGCTGGGCAGCAGCATGGTCAGGGCGCAGATGAAGACGGTGTAGAGGCCAAAGCCGAGGGTCAGCACCCAGGCGGCCGGCGGCGGCAGGGCGATGCGTGCGCCGTCCGACAGGCCCTTGGGCTGGCGCAGGGCGACCAGCAGGCCCAGCGCGCACAGCACCGCCCACAGCAGCATCGCCCCGCGCGGCCCGCTCAGCGCCATGGCGAAACCGGTGACGCCGCTGCCGACCGCCACGCCCACGGCCACAAAGGTGCTCCAGAGGGCCAGGGCCGGTCCCCGCGCCTTGTCGGAGGCGACGGCGGCGATCATGGTCGGGGCGGCGATGACCACCAGCAGATAGGCCACGCCCTCCAGCGCCCGGGCGGCGAACAGCACGCCGACATTGGGCGCGAAGGCCTCGACCAGGCTGGCGGCCAGCAGTCCGACCAGGCCGATCGCCATGAAGCGACGACCGCCGAACCGTCCCAGCGCCAGGCCCGCCACGATGCCCAGGGTCGCTCCGCCGATCTCCAGCAGCGACACCAGCAGGCCCGCCTGGGCCAGCGACAGGCCAAGCTCTTGGCGTAGCACCGGAACCAGCACGGCGATCTTGGGAAGCTGGGCGGCGGCCAGCACGCCGATGAGCCAAAGGGCGATGATGTTTGACCAGGAACGCAGCATGGCGCCGCCCCTAGACCGATGCGCCCTCGCGCGACACGAAAAACTTATGCGTGGGCGCCCCCGGGCGCGAAAGCCTTCAGTCGATGGTGGTGGTCAGCCGCCCCACCCGGCCGTCGGCGAGCGGGATCGTCTCCCACTGCAGAAGACCTGGCACGACCGGGATCTCGGGGCTGCCGTTGCCGCCGGTCTGGAACCGCACCTGCTGGTAGGGCCGCTCGAACCAGCCCGACCGCGCCAGCCCCGCCTCGGCCTGCGCGATCTCCAGACTGGCGAAGCGCCACAGGGAGTCGCCCAGATAGTCGCTGGCGTCCACCCGCCACGAGGCCAGCCGCGAGGGCGAGGCGGCCAGCAAGCGGTGAGTGGCGTCGCAGACCAGGTGCACGGCCTGGGACGAGGTCTCGACCAGACGCCGGATCGCCGCGTCGCTCCCCTCGCCCGCCCGCGCGGCGATCAGGGCCGCGATCCGCTCGCGATGAGCCTCGTCGGGCTCGTGCTCGCCGCTTTCCCAGCGCGACACCGTGCCCTGCGAAACGGCCAGCAGTTGCGCCACGGAGCCCTGCTTGACGGCGTTCAGCCGCCGGAAGCGGCGTAGCGCAAGGCCAATGGGCAGGTCGTGGATCATGGGCGGCAGTCTAGCGGCAAAGGCCGAGCCTGGGGAGCCGGCGCCTCAGAGCGGCAGCTGCACCGTGCTCTTGACCTCCTCCAGCACCGCATAGGTGCGGGTCTCACGCACGCCGGGCATCTTGACCAGAATGTCGCCGAGGAAGCTGCGATAGGCGTCCATATCGCGCACGCGGGCCTTGATCAGGTAATCGAAGCCGCCGGCCACCATGTGGCACTCCAGCACCTCCGGCGCGCGACGGATGGCGGCGGCGAAGTCGTCGAACACCTCGCCGGTCGTGCGATCCAGCACCACCTCGACGAAGATCAGCAGGGCGCGATCGACCTTGGCCGGATCGAGCAGCGCCGCATAACCGGTGATGAAACCGCGCTCGCGCAGTCGCCGCACCCGGTCGAAGGTGGCGGCCGGCGACAGGTTGCAGCGCTTGGCCAGCTCGGCGTTGGTGATCCGGCCATCGGCCTGCAGCACGCGCAGGAGCCGGCGGTCGGTGTCATCTAGAGCGGACATGGATTTTCGTCACTTTCAGCGAAGATTGTTCTGATAATAGCGATAACAAACAAAGCACCTTCGGAACGAAGAGGGCTACACCCTCAATCGTCCTAGCGAAGCTTCCCCACGCCGCATCCCCCAGTCGGCGCGCTTCGCAAAGGATCTCCCGCTCGGCGGGAAAGCTCGCCACGCATCCCCCAGCGTCGGCGACGAGCGGAAGGGACGCGCGAGTCCCCCCGAGACGCGTCCCTTCCAGTGCTCCCCTTCCCCTCCTAAGCTACCGGCCCGGGCTTGCGCCCACGCACGCTGCGACGCCCTGTCGCGGGGCTTTTCACGCGCCTGGAGCGGACAACGTTTTTCGACGTTTACGCCGAACAGGATACGGAAGCCAGAGCCAACAAACGAAGCACCTTCGATCAGACCCAGGCTAATCCGACGATAAATCATTAGCGAGGCGCATCATGGCCGATTGGGACTCCCTGGACGACGGCAAGTACCGTGACGAGAAGGCGGTGATCGCCGACCTGCTGGCCGCGGGCCCCCTGTCCAGCGAGGATCGCGCCGCCGTCCGCGCCGAGGCCGAGGCCCTGGTGCGCGGCGCCCGCCGCTCCGTGCGCAAGCAGGGCGTGGTCGAGAGCTTCCTGCAGGAGTTCAGCCTAGGCACCCGCGAGGGCCTGGCTTTGATGTGCCTGGCCGAGGCCCTGCTGCGCACCCCCGACGACGAGACCCGCGATCGCCTGATCGCCGAGAAGATCGGCTCGGCCGACTGGGCCAGCCACCTTGGCGGCAGCGACAGCCTGTTCGTCAACGCCTCGACCTGGGGCCTGATGCTGACCGGCAAGATCGTCGAGCCCGACGATGAAGCGCGACGCGACATGCCGTCGTTTATCAAAAAGATCGCCGGCCGCCTGGGCGAGCCGGTGATCCGCGCCGCTGTCGGCCAGGCCATCCGCATCATGGGCGAGCAGTTCGTCCTGGGCCGCACCATCGAGGCGGCCATCAAGCGCGCCGCGAACGAAGACACCATGTGCTCGTTCGACATGCTGGGCGAAGGCGCCCGCACGGCCGCCGACGCCGCCCGCTATGAAAAGTCCTACGCCGACGCCATCGAGACGGTCGGCAAGCTGTCGAACAAGGCCGGTCCCGAGGCCGGCCACGGCGTGTCGGTGAAGCTGTCGGCCCTGTGCCCGCGCTACGAAGCCACGCATGAAGACCGCGTGTGGGAAGAGCTCTATCCCCGCACCCTGCGCCTGGCCCTGATCGCCGCCAAGTACGACATCAACTTCACCATCGACGCCGAAGAGGCCGACCGCCTGGCCCTGTCGCTGAAGCTGCTCGACAAGCTGTGCCGCGAGCCGGCCCTGGCTGAGTGGAAGGGCCTGGGGCTGGCCGTGCAGGCCTACCAGAAGCGTTGCGGCGAGGTGATCGCCCGCCTGAAGGCGCTGTCGGAGGAGACCGGTCGCCGCCTGATGGTGCGCCTGGTCAAGGGCGCCTACTGGGACAGCGAGATCAAGCGCGCCCAGGTCGCCGGCCGCCCGGACTATCCGGTCTACACGACCAAGCCCGCCACCGACCTGTCGTACCTGGTCAACGCCAAGGCCCTGATCGGGGCCGCGCCGCACCTCTACGCCCAGTTCGCCACCCACAACGCCCACACCCTGGCGGCCGTGGTGCGCATGGCCAAGAACGCCGGCGTCCGCATCGAGCACCAGCGTCTGCATGGCATGGGCGAGGCGCTCTACAAGGCCGCCGACGACCTCTATGACGGCATCACCCTGCGCGCCTACGCCCCCGTCGGCGGGCACGAGGACCTGCTGCCCTACCTGGTGCGTCGCCTGCTCGAGAACGGCGCCAACACCAGCTTCGTGCACGCCCTGCTCGACGAGCGGGTGCCGGTCGAGAAGGTGGTCACCGACCCGATCGACGTGGTCGAGGCCCACCCGGACCGCCACGCCAAGATCCCCACGCCGATCGACGTCTATGGCGAAGGCCGCAAGAACAGCGCGGGCCTGGACCTGTCGACCCGCGCCGACCGCTTCCGGCTGTCGGCCGCGGTGACGGTGCTGGACGCCGTCCCGCTGCAGTCGGGCCCGCTGGTCGGCGGCAAGATGGAAGCCGGCGGCCCGCCGCTGCCGGTCGTCTCGCCCGTCGACGCCGGCCGCGTGGTCGGCGCGGTGTCGGAAGCCCAACTGCCGCAGATCGACAAGGCCTTCAAACTGGCCCGCGCCGCGCAAGGCGCCTGGGACCAGGCCGGCGGCCCGGCTCGCGCCAAGGTGCTGCGCGCCATGGGCGACGCCCTGGAAGCCAATATCGAGCGTCTGATCGCCATCCTGTCGCGCGAAGCCGGCAAGACCCTGTCGGACGGCATCGCCGAGGTGCGCGAGGCGGTCGACTTCTGCCGCTACTACGCCGTGCTGGCCGAGAAGCAGTTCGGCGAGCCCGAGGTGTTGAAGGGCCCGGTCGGCGAGACCAACACCCTTGGCCTGGCCGGTCGCGGCGTCTTCGTCTGCATCAGCCCGTGGAACTTCCCGCTGGCCATCTTCACCGGCCAGATCGCCGCGGCCCTGGCCGCCGGCAACGCCGTGGTCGCCAAGCCGGCCGAGCAGACGCCGATCATCGCCTATGAAGCGGTGAAGCTCTATCACGCCGCGGGCCTCGACCCGCGCCTGCTCGCTTTGCTGCCCGGCCGCGGCGAGACCGTCGGCGCCGCCCTGACCGCCCACGAGGGCCTGGACGGCGTCGCCTTCACCGGCGGCACCGACACCGCCTGGCGGATCAACCAGACGCTCGCGCAACGGCAAGGCCCGATCGTGCCGTTCATCGCCGAGACCGGCGGCCTCAACGGCATGTTTGTCGACACCACCGCCCAGCGCGAACAGGTGATCGACGACGTCATCGTCAGCGCCTTCGGTTCGGCCGGCCAGCGCTGCTCGGCCCTGCGCCTGCTGTTCCTGCCCATCGACACCGCAGACCACATCATCGAGGGCCTGAAGGGCGCCATGGACGCCCTGGTGGTGGCCGATCCGGCCGACGCCTCGACCGACGTCGGCCCGGTGATCGACGCCGACGCCAAGGACGCGCTCGAAAAGCACCTGGCCCGCCTCAAGCACGAGGCCAAGGTGCTGCACGCGCTGGAAGCCCCGGCCGGCGGCACGTTCTTCGGTCCGGTCCTGGCCGAGATCCCGGCCGCCGACTTCCTCGAGCGCGAGGTGTTCGGCCCGATCCTGCACGTGGTCCGCTACAAGCCCGAGGACCTGGAACAGGTCGCCGGCGCCCTGGCGGCCCGCCGCTACGGCCTGACGCTGGGCGTGCACTCGCGCATCCAGGCCTTCGCCGACGAGGTGGTGCGCCTGGTTCCGGCCGGCAACGCCTACATCAACCGCACCATGACCGGCGCCGTGGTCGGCGTGCAGCCGTTCGGCGGCGAGGGCCTGTCGGGCACCGGCCCCAAGGCCGGCGGCCCTCACGCCCTGCTGCGCTTCGCCGTCGAGCGCGCGCTAAGCGTCAACATCACCGCCCAGGGCGGCGACCCGGCGCTGCTGAATCTCTGATCTTGACCTCTCCGGCCATGGGCGAGACCCTTCGCCCATGGCCGACGGCTTCGACATTCATATTGATCCTGAGCAGGCCGCCCGATTGAAGGCGGCGGCTGAGCGGCTGGGCGTTTCTCCATCCGAGTATGTACGCAAGTTGATCGAGGCCGGGCTGGACGACCTGCCGCCCAGGACGATCGATCCCGACCCCGCCATCGACGAAGCGATCGCCGACGCCGTCGAGGCAGGCGAGGAAGAGACCATCTCGCTGGAGGATTTTAGAGCCAAGCTTCACAGCTTCGGCCGTCGGTGACCTACAAGGTCGCGGTCACCCGTCGAGCGAGCCGGGACGCTGCACGACTGGATGCTCACCTTAGAGCGCAAAACCCACGTGCAGCCGACAAACTGAGCGACCAGATAGCCCAAGCAGCCACAAGTTTGGAAGAGAGCCCTCTTCGCGGCCGCGCCGTCGGCGCGACCATTCGCGAGATCAACATCCCCTTCGGTCGCAGCGCCTACATCGTTCGCTATCGCGTCAAAGGCCAGCAGGTGACCATCACCCGGATCTGGCACGGGCTGGAGCAGCGGTAGACGGCCGCTCGCCTACATGCACAATCTCCGGTGCAGTTTCCCAGGGAGCTTCAAGCCATGCGTTTCCTGCCGTCCGCCGTGATCGCCGCCGCGCTGCTGGCGCCCGTCGTCGCCTCCGCCCAGGTCGAGCCGCTCGTCGGCGAATGGTACGGAAGCTTGCATGCCGGGCCGACCAAGCTGCCGCTGGTGTTCCACGTCCAGGCCGACGGAACCGCCAAGGTCGACAGCCCGGCCCAGGGCGCCATGGGCCTGAAGGCCACGGCCAGCCTCTCCGACGGCAAGGCCCGCCTGACCCTGATCTATCCCCCGGCCAGCTTCGAGGGACAGCTGTCGGCCGACGGCAAGAGCCTGGACGGCCAGTGGCTGCAGGGCGGCGCCAGCCTGCCGCTGGCCATGAGCCGCACGCCGCCGGCGGCGACCCCGGCCAATCGCCCGCAGACGCCCAAGCCGCCGTTCCCCTATCGCGCCGAGGAGGTGTCGTATGTCAATCCGGCCTCGGGCCTGAAGCTGGCTGGGACCCTGACCCTGCCGCCGGGCGAAGGCCCCTTCCCCGTCGCCGTGCTGATCACCGGCTCGGGCGTGCAGGACCGCGACGAGACCCTGTTCGAGCACAAGCCGTTCCTGGTGCTGGCCGACGCCCTGACCCGCAAGGGCGTGGCCGTGCTGCGGGTCGACGACCGCGGCGCCGGCGGCTCGGAGCGCGGAAACCTGAAGGCCGCCACCAGCCTGGACTTCGCCACCGACGTGGAGGCCGGCGTGGCCTTCCTGCGCGGCCGCAAGGACGTCGATCCGGCCCGCATCGGCCTGATCGGCCACAGCGAAGGCGGGCTGATCGCCCCGATCGTCGCGGCCAAGGACCCCAAGATCGCCTTCGTGGTGCTGATGGCCGGCACCGGGCTGGCCGGCGCCAAGGTGATGCAGAGCCAGAGCCGCGACATCGCCCTGGCCGGCGGCGCTCCGCAGGCGATGATCGACCAGCAGGTCAAGCTGATCGCCAAGGTCAGCGACATGGTCATCGCCGAGCCCGACACCGCCAAGCTCAAGCCCCGCCTGGCCTCGCTGCTGGCCGAGCAGGGCATGCCGCCCGAAGCCGCCGAGGCCGGGTTCGGGCGCTTCGCCACCCCATGGTTCAAGACCTTCCTCAGCCTTGATCCGGCCAGCTATCTGAAACAGGTCAAGGCGCCGGTCCTGGCCGTCAACGGCGAGAAGGACGTGCAGGTCTCGGCCGCTGAGAACCTGCCGGCCATCAAGGCCGCCCTGGCCGGCAATACCGACGTCACCATCCTGTCGCTGCCGGGCTTGAACCACCTGTTCCAGACGGCCAAGACCGGCGCGCCGTCCGAGTACGCCGAGATCGAGGAGACCCTGGCGCCGTCGGCCGTGAACGCGATCGTCGACTGGACGGCGGCCCATGCCGCCAAGCCCGCTCACAAGCACGCCGATTAACTTCATCAATTTTATTTAATCGCTGGACCGCGCCCGCCAGGCTCCGCTAACGTTCCCGCAAATCACAAGTGGGGAGACACCGGGAATGCTTTCGCGACGCGCGATCCTGGCCGCCGGCGCGGCCGGTCTGACGACGGGCCTGGCCGCCCTTCCGACCCTGGCCGCGGCGCGGAAGGGCTTCGTGAAGGTCGAGGACGGCCGGCTGAGCCTCGACGGCAAGCCCTATCGCTTCGTCGGCGCCAACCTCTGGTACGGCGCCTGGCTGGGGGCCCCGGCCGCCTTCGGCGACCACGCGCGCCTGACCCGGGAACTCGACAAGCTGCTGTCGCTGGGCGTCACCAACCTGCGCGTCCTGGGCGCGGGCGAGCGTTCGCCGGCCAAGGTGGCCATGGATCCCACCTTCCGCGGCCCGGGCGAGGACTACGACCAGACCCTGCTGACGGGCCTCGACGTGCTGCTGGCCGAGATGGGCAAGCGCGGCATGAAGGCCGTGATCTACGTCAACAATTTCTGGGACTGGTCGGGCGGCATGCCGGCCTATCTGAACTGGACCGGTAACGGGACCTGGTTCCAGCAGGGCGACCCGGCCCATCCCTGGCCCGCCTTCGCCGACTACTCGGCCCGCTTCTATGCCGACGAGAAGGCCAACGCCCTCTTCCGCCACTATGTGAAGACCCTGGTCGGCCGAACCAGCACCGTCACCGGCAAGCCCTATCGCGACGATCCCACGATCATGGCCTGGCAGCTGGCCAACGAGCCGCGCCCGGCCGGCAGCGAAGAGTTCGGCAAGACCAACCGCCCCGCCTACGACGCCTGGATCGACGGCACCGCCCGCTTCATCAAGTCGATCGACGCCAACCACCTGGTTTCCAGCGGCAGCGAGGGCGACATGGGGTGTCTCGGCAGCGAGGCCTGCGTGGTCGAGAGCCACAGGACCCCCGCCATCGACTACCTGACCCTGCACGTCTGGCCCAACAACTGGAGCTGGATCTCGATGACCGACCAGCCGTCGACCTATGAGGCCGGCGCCGCGCGGTCGCGCGACTACATCCGCCGCCACATCGCCCTGGCCAAGTCGATGGGCAAGCCGCTGACCATCGAGGAGTTCGGCCTGATCCGCGACGGCCGCGGCTTCGCGCCCGGCTCGCCGGTCACCTTCCGCGACCGGTTCTACAAGATGGTGTTCGACGAGGTCGAGGCCGACATGAAGGCCGGCGGCCCTACGGCGGGCGTCAACTTCTGGGCCTGGAACGGCGAGGGCCGCGCCCAGCACGCCGACGCCTGGTTCAAGAAGGGCGACCGCTCCTATGTCGGCGATCCCCCGCAGGAAGAGCAGGGCCTGTTCGGCGTGTTCGACGCCGACGCCTCGACCCTGGCGATCATCCGCGACCACGCCAAGGCGGTGAAGGCGATCTAGCGGCCCATCAGCCGCAGCAGCCAAGCCCAGCCGCCGGCCTTGCGATGGGCCAGCGCCACGCTGGCCTCGAAGTCGTGGCGGGCGTCGATCGCCCGGCGCAGGACCGCGCGGTGGGCGTCGAGCATGCGCTCGTAGGCCTTGAGGGTCTCGGCCGCGTCGGCCACCCGAGCCATGTCGAGATCAAGGCCCGCCAGATAAGCCTCGGGCAGCCTGCGGATGTCGAAGTCGCGCCCGCCGGCCTCGGCGTCGTGGTCGGGCGCCAGGGCGTACCACCAGGTCAGCGCCCGGCCGCCCTTCCAGCTGTGATAGATCCTCACGCCGTCGTGGCTGAGCATCAGCTTGCGCCTGTTCACCATGAGTCCTCCTGGAGGACGATCTGGCGGCGCCGTTTGCGACAGCCGCAACCACGCAAGACAAAACCGCCGCCCCGGAGCCGGGACGGCGGTCAGTGCTTTCACGCGGTCGGCGAGATCAGGGTTCGGAGAGACCCGTATCGCCCTCGTCGGTGAGGTTGAACTCGTACCAGACGCCGTTGAGGACGCCGAAGGCGAGGGCGAGGCCAAGGCCGAGAACCCAGGTGAAGTACCACATGATCCAGGTTCCTTTCTCAGTAGAGGGCGGGATCGGTCTTGAGGGCGGCGCTGCTCGTGCGGCCCCACAGCACCCGGTAGACGAAGGCCGTGTAGGCCAGCACCACCGGCATCAGCACCACCACCACGACCAGCATGATGAACAGGGTCGTATGGCTGGACGAGGCGTTCCAGACCAGGAAGCTGGAATGGGCGTCGACCGTGCTGGGCAGGATGAACGGGAACATCGACAGGCCGCTGGTGGCGATGATGCCCGCGGCCGAGGCCGAGGAGCCGCCGAAGGCCAGGCCTTCCTGCCGCTTCCACAGGCCGAAGGTCGCGAAAGCCGCGCCGACGAAACCCAGGACCGGGGCGATGGTCATCCACGGATAGCGGCCAAAGTTGTCGAACCAGGCGCCCGGCGCGGCGACGACCGTGGCCCGCAGCGGGTTGGACGGACCGGCCGGATCGACCACGCCCTCGACCCGGAAGCCGAGACGCATGGCCAGCAGGCCGCCCAGCGCGAACAGCACGATGCTGGCGATCCCGGCGACCAGGCCGAACTTGCGGGCGCGGTCGACGATCGGCCCCTTCTCGGCCTTCACCGCCAGCCAGGCCGAGCCGTGCAGCACCAGCATCGCGGTCGACAGCAGGCCGCAGACCAGGGTGAAGGGGGTGAACAGTTCGAAGAACGAGCCGTGGTAGGTGCTGCGCAGGTCGCTGTCGAGCATCACCGGCACGCCCTGCAGGACGTTGCCGACCGCGACGCCGAACACCAGGGCCGGCACGAAGCTGCCGACGAACAGCGACCAGTCCCAGAACGAGCGCCACTTGGCGTCCGGCCGCTTGGACCGGTACTTGAAGCCCACCGGCCGCATGATCATCGCCGACAGCACCAGGAACATGGCCAGGTAGAAGCCGGAGAAGCTGGCGCCGTACACCATCGGCCAGGCCGCGAAGATCGCCGCCCCGCCGGTGATGAACCACACCTGGTTGCCTTCCCAGGTCGAGCCGATGGTGTTGATCACCGTGCGCCGCTCGTCGTCGTTGCGGCCGATGAAGGGCAAGAGGGCGCCGACGCCCATGTCGAAGCCGTCGGTCAGGGCGAAGCCGATCAGCAGCACGCCCAGGAGGCCCCACCAGATCAGGCGGAGGGTTGGGTAGTCGAGGGGGAGTTCCATCTAGCGGTCTCCTTTAGGCGACGGCTTCGGCGACGACGGGCGCGCCGGATTCCGGGGGGAAGGCGTCCTGTTCGGCGAACGGGCCCTTCTTGATGGTCTTCAGGATCAGCCCGACCTCGACCACCGCCAGGGCGCCATAGAGCAGGGTGAAGCCGACGATGCTGGCGATCAGCTGGGGAACGCTGAGGCTGGAGGGCGCCAGGAAGGTGGGCAGAACCCCCTCCACGGCCCAGGGCTGACGCCCGACCTCGGCCAGCACCCAGCCCAGTTCCGTGGCGATCCAGGGCAGCGGGATGGCCAGCACCGCCAGGCGCAGGAACCACTTGGTCTCATGCTTGCGCAGGGTGACCAGCACGAAGGCGGTGGCGAAGAGGGCGATCATCAAGAGGCCCGTACCGGCCATGATGCGGAAGGCCCAGAACATCACCGGCACGTTGGGCACGGTGTCCCAGGCGGTCTTGGCGATCAGTTCCTTGGAGGCCGTGCGCGGGTCTTCGACGTGGCGCTTGAGCAGCAGGGCGTAGCCCAGGTCGCGGCGGTTGGCCTCGAAGACGCCCCGGGCGGCCAGGTCCTGCGGATTGGCCTTCAGCTTCTCCAGCGCGTCATAGGCGACGACGCCGCGCTCGATGCGATCCTCGGCCGTGGCCACCAGTTCGAAGATGCCCTCGACCGGCTTGTCGACGCTGCGCGTGGCGATCAGGCCCAGCACGTAGGGGATCTTGATCTCGGCGTGGGTCTTGCGGTCGGCCAGGCTGGGGATGCCGATGGCGGTCAGACCGGCCGGCGCGGGCTCGGTCTCCCACATGGCTTCCAGGGCGGCCAGCTTCATCTTCTGGTTGTCGGTGAGGGCGTAGCCGCTCTCGTCGCCCAGGACGACGACCGACAGGGCCGAAGCGAGACCGAAGGCGGCCGCGACGGTCATCGAGCGCTTGGCCACGCCCGTCCACCGGCCCTTGAGCAGGTAGAAGGCTGAGACGCCGAGCACGAAGACGGCGGCGATGGTGTAGCCGGCGCTGACGGTGTGCACGAACTTGGCCTGGGCCACGGGGTTGAAGATCACCGCCTTGAAGTCGGTCACCTCCATCCGCATCGTGTCGGGGTTGAAGGCCGCGCCCACCGGGTTCTGCATCCAGCCGTTGGCGACCAGGATCCACAGGGCCGACAGGTTGGTGCCCAGCGCCACCAGGAAGGTGACCAGCAGGTGGGTCACCGGCTTCAGCTTGTCCCAGCCGAAGAACATCAGGCCCACGAAGGTGGCTTCCAGGAAGAAGGCCATCAGGCCCTCGATAGCCAGCGGGGCGCCGAAGATGTCGCCCACATAGTGCGAGTAGTACGACCAGTTCATGCCGAACTGGAATTCCATGGTGAGGCCGGTGGCCACGCCCAGGACGAAGTTGATGCCGAACAGCGCGCCCCAGAACTTGGTGACCGTGCGCCAGATCGGGCGCTTGGTCATGACGTAGACCGCCTCCATGATGAACAGCATGAAGGACAGCCCCAGCGTCAGGGGCACGAAGAGGAAGTGGTACAGGGCCGTGAGGGCGAACTGCAGGCGGGATAAATCGACGACGGCGGGATCCATGCGTAGCTCCGGTGTCGGACGGCGATCGGTCGCGCCGCACGAGCATCTCGCCTTAGGCGTGTTTCCGATAGGGGTCTTTGATGCGGATCAAGGCCTTCCCAAGATGAGACGCTAAAGCCTGGCCATGACCGTTCGGACCCCCATCGAGACCGAGATCCTCACGCTCGCGCGCCCGTGGCTGCGAAGCTTGAACAGGACAACCTCCGCGTTCAGCCGCGCCGCTGCCGCCTGGCGCCTGGCCGACGTGGCCGGGGCGGCTGGCTTCGCCGCCGGCCTGGCTTTCGGGATCGACGCCCTGACCCGCAGCCTGACCGAAGCCCTGCCCTTCCTGGCGCTGGCCCTGGTCTCGGCCCTGGCGCGCGGCTTCCTGGCGGCCAAGGCGACTCGCGCCGGCGCGCAGGCGGCCGCCCGGGCCAAGGCCCACGCCCGCCGCCAGGCCGCCGCCTCGCTGCTGACCCCCGGCGCGCCGCGCGGCGGCGCGGCCGTCACCGCGGTGATGGAGGGCGTCGAGGCGCTGGACGGCCACTTCTCGCGCTTTGCTCCGGCCCGCAGCGCCTCAGCCATCGCGCCGCTGCTGCTGATCGGCCTGACCGCCATCGCCAGCCCGGTCTGCGCCGGCATCCAGCTCTTCACCCTGCTGCCGTTCATCGCCGCCATGGCCCTGGCCGGCATGGCCGCCGCCGACGCCTCGCGTCGGCAGTTCCTGGCCCTGGAGCGGCTGTCGACCCTGTTCCTCGACCGCGTGCGAACCCTGCCGGTGGTGCTGGCCTTCCAGGCCGAGAACCGGGTCACGGCAGGCCTGGCCGGCGCCGCCCTCGACCTTTCCAGGCGCACCCAGGCGGTGCTGCGGGTGGCGTTCTTCTCGTCGGCGGCGCTGGAGTTCTTCGCGGCCCTGTCGGTGGCGCTGGCGGCCGTCTACTGCGGCTTCAACCTGCTGCGCCTCCTGCCGTTCCCCGTGCCCGAGACGCTGGACCTGAAGCGGGCCTTCTTCGCCCTGGCCCTGGCGCCGGAGGTCTATGCCCCGATGCGCCGGCTGGCCGCCGCCTATCACGATCGACAGGCCGCCGAGACGGCCGCCCTGACCCTGGCCCGCCTGCCCGTCCCCGCCCCGGCCGCCGGGCCTCTGGACCTGACGGCCGCGCCGGAGATCCGCTTCGAGGGCGTGGGCGTGACCTATCCCGGCGGCGAGGCGGCGGTGTTCGACGGCCTCGACCTCGTCGCCCCGGCAGGAAAGATCACCGCCCTGCTCGGTCCCAGCGGCTGCGGCAAGACCACCCTGCTGAACCTGCTGACCGGCCTTGCGCCCCTGAGCGCTGGCGAAGTGCGCGTGGGCGAGGCAAGGCTCTCAGAGGCCGGCGCCTTCGCCGCCGACCTGGCCTGGGCCGGACAGTCGCCGCTGCTGCTGGCCGGAACCCTGGCCGACAACCTGGCCCTGGCGCGGCCCGACGCCTCGCGCGACGAACTGGAAGCCGCCGCCCGCCACGCGGGCCTGTCGGACCTGCTCGATCGCCGCGGCGGCCTCGACGCCCCCCTGGACGAGCGCGGCGGCGGCCTGTCGGGCGGCGAGCGCCGGCGACTGGGCATAGCCCGCGCCCTGCTGAAGCCCGCGCCGATCCTGCTGCTGGACGAACCGACCGCCGATCTCGACGCCCAGGCCGAGGCGGCGATGATCGCCGCCGTCCGGCAGGCCGCCGCCGGCCGCACGACCCTGATCGCCACCCATTCCGAGGCCCTGGCGGCCGTCGCCGACCAGGTGGTGCGCCTGTGAGCAAGAGCCCGCTCTCCAAGCTCGTCGCCGAGCAGCGCCGTCGCCAGGCCGGCCCGCTGATCATGGCCGCCGTCGCCGCCGCCGTGGTCGGGGCCGGCTCCACCGCGCTCCTCGGCCTGTCGGGCTGGTTCATTACCGGCGCGGCCCTGGCCGGCGTCGCGGGCCTGGCGACGGCCCAGGCCTTCAACGTGCTGCTGCCCAGCGCCACCATCCGCCTGCTGGCCATCCTGCGAACGGTCGCCCGCTATGGCGAGCGCCTGCAGGGCCACGCCGCGGCGCTGGACGCCCTGGCCGCCATCCGCCCGCGCCTGTTCGCCGCCCTGGCCGCCGCGCCCCCGCGCGAGGCCCTGGCGATCTCGCGCGGCGAGGCCGCCGCCCGCCTGGTGCAGGATGTCGACGCGGTCGAGACCCGCTTCGTGCGCCTGTCCGCGCCGTGGGGCGCCGGCGCGGGGATCGCCATGGCCGTGGCGCTGGCCGCCCTGGCCGGGATCGGACCGGCCCTGGCCATCCTCGCCGCCGTCGCCGCCCATCTCGCCCTCGCCCGCGTCCTGACCCGACGGCTCAGCGCTCCTGCCGGAGCGGCGATCCAGGCCGCGGCGGGCGAACTGAAGGAAGCCCTCGCCGCCTTCGCCGCCGCCGCGCCGGAACTGAAGGTCTATGGCGCGCAGGGCCCCGCCCTCGACCGCATCGCCACGCTCGGCGACCGGCTGGACGCGCTGAAGGTCCGCGCGGCCCGCGCCCAAGGGATGCTCGGCCTGTCGGAAGGGGCTCTGACGGGCCTCGCCGTCGCCGCCGTGCTGGCCCTGGCCGCCCCCGCCTCGGCCCCGCTGGCGGCCCTGGCGGCGCTGGCCGCCGTCATGGCCATCGAGGCCGCCGCCCCGATCGCCCGCGCCTTCGAGCAGGACGGCGCGGCCGAAGCGGCCGGCGAGCGGCTGGACGCCCTCCTGCGCCACGCGCCCCAGGACACGCCGCCGGCCAAGCCCGGCCGTCCCGCCCTGCGCCTGCAGGGCCTGGAGCTCGCCCCCGGCGCGCGCCTGGCCCTCACCGGCCCCACCGGCAGCGGCAAGACCACCCGGCTGGAACAGTTGGTCGGCCTGCGCCCCGCCCCCGTCGGCGCCTTCGCGCTGGACGGCCAGGACGGCGAGGACCTTTCTCCCGCCGCTCTGCGCCCGGCCTTCGCCTACGCGCCGCAGGACGCCGCCCTGCTGGCCGGCACAGTGCGCGAGAACCTGAAACTGGCCGCGCCCACGGCCAGCGACGAAGCCCTGTGGGACGCCCTCGACGACGCCGCCCTGGCCGACCGGGTTCGCGCCCTGCCCCAAGGGCTGGACACCTGGCTGGGCGAGGCGGGCGAGCGGCTGTCGGGCGGCGAGCGTCGGCGCCTGTCTCTGGCCCGCGCCCTGCTGCGCGACGCCCCCTGGCTGCTGCTCGACGAGCCGACCGAGGGGCTGGACTCCGCCACAGAGGCCCAGGTGATCGCGCGGCTGGACGCCCGCCTGCGCAAAGCCGGGCAAGGCCTGGTGCTGGTCAGCCACCGGAGCGCGCCGCTGGCGCTGTGCGAACAGGCGATGGCGGTGGAAACGGTGTCGCGCTCCGCCGGGTCGGCTATAAGCCCGCCCATGACCGAACCGGCGAAGCCTTGAGGCCCATGGCCGCTCCCCCGCGTGCTCCCGGCCCGCTGCACAGCGAGCTGCGCCCCGGCGTGTTCCTGGCCTCGGCGACGATGATCGCCGCCTGCGCCCTGCTGTTCTTCGCCCTGCCCAGCCGCTACGCCGCCCCGGCCGCCTTCCTGCTGTTCGTGCCGGCGGTGCTGGTCAGCGCCGCGCTCGGCGGCCTGGTGCCCGGCCTGATCTCGACGGTCGCGGCCTCGGCCATCGTCTGGTTCCTGACCTTCTCGCCGCATCCCGACCAGGCCACGGCGGTGTCGAGCATCGTGTTCCTGATGATCGGGGTCGGCATGTCGATCGGCGGCGGCTGGTTCCACGCCGCCCGCCACCGCACCGTGGCCATGACCAGCCACCTACGCTCGATCCTCGACACCGTGCCCGACGCGGTGGTCGTCATCGATCCGCGCGGGATCATGACCTCTTTCAGCCCGGCCGCCGAGCGCCTGTTCGGCTGGACCGCCGCCGATACGGTGGGCCGGAACGTCAGCATGCTGATGCCCGAGCCGCACCAGAGCGCCCACGACGACTATCTGTCGCGCTACGAGCAGACCGGCGAAAAGCGGGTGATCGGCGTCGGCCGCGTCGTCACCGGCCTGCGCCGCGACGGCACCACCTTCCCCATGGAGCTGGCCGTCGGCGAGACCAAGGGCCCGACCCGCGCCTATACCGGCTTCATCCGCGACCTGACCGAGCGCCACGCCACCGAGGCCCGCCTGCAGGAGCTGCAGGGCGAGCTCGTCCACGTCTCGCGCCTGACCGCCATGGGCGAAATGGCCACCACCCTGGCCCACGAGCTGAACCAGCCGCTCTCGGCCATCGCCAACCTGCTGACCGGCTCGCGCCGGCTGATGGACCGCGGCCGCCCCGAGGACCAGGCCAAGGTGCGCGACGCAATCGACCGCGCCTCCGACCAGGCGCTGCGGGCCGGCGACGTGATCCACCGCATGCGCGAGTTCGTGCGCCGCGGCGCCACCGAGCGCGACGTCGAGAGCCTGTCGGAACTGGTGGACGACGCCCGCGCCCTGGCCCTGATCGGCGTGCGCGAAGGCCAGGCCGAGGTTCGCATCGCGCTCGATCCAGACTGCGACGCCGTCTTCGCCGACCGGGTGCAGATCCAGCAGGTGCTGGTCAACCTGATCCGCAACGCGCTCGAGGCCATGGACGGCCAGGCCGTGCGACGCCTGACCCTCGCCAGCCGCCGGCTGGAGGACGCAACGGTCGAGGTGTCGGTGGCCGACACCGGCGCCGGGGTCAACGACGAGTTCCGCGAGCGCCTGTTCCAGCCGTTCATGACCACCAAGGCCGAGGGCATGGGCGTGGGCCTGTCGATCTCGCGCTCGATCATCGAGGCGCACGGCGGCCGCATCTGGGCCGACGCCAATCCAGGCGGCGGCACGGTGTTCCGCTTCACCCTGCCGCCCGCCCCCGCCCAAGCCCCCACGGGGACCCGCACGCCTGCAGCCGACCAGGAGACGATTTGATGAGCGACGCCGTTGTGCACGTGGTCGACGACGACGCCGACGCCCGCGACTCCCTGGCCTTCCTGCTGGAGACGGCCGATTTCCGCGTGCGCACCTACGCCAGCGCTCTGGCTTTCCTGTCGGAGCTCTCCGAGGTCGAGCCCGGCTGCGTGATCACCGACGTGCGCATGCCCGGCATGACCGGCCAGGAGCTGGTGCGCCGCCTGAAGGCCGAGGGCTCGGCCCTGCCGGTGGTGATGATCACCGGCCACGGCGACATCCCGATGGCCGTAGAGGCCATGCGCGACGGCGTCGTCGACTTCATCGAAAAGCCGTTCTCCGAAGCGCGCATCCTGGCGGCCCTCGAGCGCGCCCTGGCCGCCGCGCCGCAGCAGCCGACGGTCAGCGACGACCAGGCCCAGGTGCTGGCCCGGATGGAGACCCTGTCGGAACGCGAGCGCCAGGTGCTGGACGGCGTCGTGGCCGGCCATCCCAACAAGATCATCGCCCGGGACCTCGGCATCAGCCCGCGCACGGTCGAGATCTACCGCGCCAAGCTGATGAGCAAGATGCACGCCGACAACCTGGCGGCCCTGGTGCGGATGACCCTGTCGGTGCGGTGAGCTCAAGACCCTCTCCCGGAAGGGGAGAGGTGGATTACGCCCCCACCGCCTTCTTCACCTGCACGCTCAGCGCATCCGTGATCAGCGGCTTGTGGGCCACGCCCGCCCACAGGGCGTCGGTGACGGTCAGGTCGACGGGACCTTCGGCCACCAGCACAGCGGGGGTGCGCACGCCCTTGCCGCGCAGCGAGGCCAGGGCCAGCAGGTCGACGTCCAGCACCAGGCAGTCGGCGGCGATCAGTTCGGCCAGCGGAACCTCGGCCACGCCGGCGAAGGCGCGCGGCCAGTAGCCCTCGGTCTCCAGGGCGAAGGCCAGGGCCTCGCGCAGGGCCTCGTCGGGCTCGACGATGATCACCAGCGGGCGAGCGGGCGAAGGGGCGCACATGGCGCCATTCAAGCCGGTGTCGGTCCAGCGCGCCTTGATCCGGCGCAAATCGAGCAGGTCGGCGATCATGCGATCGTCAGGGTCATCCAGACCGACGCCTTCTCGCCCGGGGCCAGGGCGACGATCCCGGTCTCGCCTTCACCGAACGGGTCGGGACGGCTGGAGGTGGGCTCGACGCAGACGAAGTCGGCGCCCGGCGGCGAATAGACATGGGCCCAGCGGCAGTTGTCCGAGGCCTCGATGATCGTCGAGGTCCCTTGCGGGGCCGACAGCACGGCCTTGCCGCCAAAACCCGTCCAGCAGTTGTCGATCAGGCTGTCGGTCGCGGTCGGCGCGCCCACGGTCCAGTCGCGCATCCAGGGGCCCTGGTGGTGGACGGTCGGCAGGACGTCGGCGTCGACCATCCAGACGCCGTCGACGTCCATCTTCAGGCCCTCGCCCGGACGAGCGGCGAAATAGGGATGCAGGCCAAGGCCGGCCGGCATGGTCTCGGCGCCCGTGTTGGTCACCGACAGCTCGATGCGCAGGCCTTCGTCGGACAGCACCAGGATCTGCTCGGCGCGATAGGCCCAGGGCCAGTCGGACGGGGCGTGGTCGTAGGTCAGCACGGCGCGGGTGTCGGACAGGCCGGTCACCGTCCAGGCCGCGCGCCAGCCCTGGCCGTGCAGCGGATGCGGATGGCCGCCGAGGTTAGGGGCCAGCGCGACCTCGCGCCCCTGGAAGGCGAAACGGCCATTGGGGATGCGGTTGCAGAACGGCACGAGCGGGAAGCAGCCGACGTTCAGGGCGTCGGTCGCGCCTTCCGGCGTCGGGCGCAGCACGTCGCGGCCGTCGAACACGAAACGACCGATCGAACCGCCCACCTCGGGCAGCAGTTCGACGCGGGCGCGGGCGGTCGCCAGGACGGGACGGGTCATGCGGAACTCCTGGTAGCGCTAACGCACGCTACGTCGCGCGTCGTATGCCAGCTTGGCCCTGCAGGGGCAATGAACATGGCCGTCAGTAGCCGGCGTAGCGGCCGGGCTTGTGGTTGGCGATGATGACGATGCTCAGCGCCACCGCCGACAGGATCGACAGCAGCAGCTTGTCGAGGCTGACGACCATGAAGGCCGCGCCCACCACCAGCACGTCGGTGCCCATCTGCACCTTGCCGGCGCTGATCCCGTGCTTTTCCTGCAGCCACAGGCCCAGCACGCCGATGCCGCCGACCGAGGCGCGGTGGCGCGCCAGGGCGAGAATGCCCATGCCGATGATGGTGCCGCCGAACACCGCCGCGAAGATCGGGTCCACGCCCTTCAGCTTCAGCCAGTGCGGCAGGGCCAGGGTCAGGCTGGTCAGGGCCACGTTCACCGCCAGGGTCTTGAACGCGAAGGTCCAGCCCAGGGCCCGCTGGGCGAAGATGTAGAACGGCAGGTTCAGCACGAAGAACACCACCCCTACCGGCCAGCCGCCGAGATAGGAGACGATAAGGGCGATCCCGGCGATCCCGCCGGTCACTAGGCCAGCGGTCTTCAGCAGGGTCAGGCCCACGGCGATGAAGCTCGTGCCGATCAACAGCGCGTGGACGTCTTCGATGAGCGTGTGGCGCGTGGCGGGCATGGGCGAAATGGAGGCGGCGGCGGCGTTCAAGGGCGTCGAATCGTCGTCTGGAGGGATGGGGAAACGGCCGCCCGTCCCGATCGCGTTCCCGCCCCGCCGCCCCTTCCGCCGCCGATCGTCGGCCGCGTGGAACGTTCTTGTCGCGCCAGACGCTTGATAGCGCCCGTGTCTAGCGTCATATATCATCTCAACGCGACGCCCCATGGGCGCCGCGCGAAATCCTCTACAACAATTCCGGAGCCGCCCCTATTCGCCGTCCCATGCAAGCGCCGCCCGTCAAGGATGGACCGCGTATCAACGATGAAATCCGCGTCCCCCGCGTGCTGCTGATCGACCAGAACGGCGAGAAGCAGGGCGAGATGCCGACCGCCTCCGCCATGGAAGCGGCCGAAGAAGCTGGCCTGGACCTGGTTGAAATCGTTCCGAACGCGAACCCGCCCGTCTGCAAGATCTTGGACTACGGCAAGTTCAAGTTCCAGGAGCAGAAGAAGAAGAACGAGGCCCGCAAGCGTCAGAAGGTCGTCGAGCTCAAGGAAATCAAGCTCCGTCCGAACATCG
>CBINOL010000051.1:0-32646 GCA_966252285.1 uncultured Caulobacter sp. | reverse complement strand
GCCTTCGGCCGCACCGATCCGCACAACATCACGCTTCTTGCCCCAACCCAACACACACAACTGGCTCTCTCCGATCGTGGCGGCCCGGGCCGTCACGACACCAATCAGGAGTGGAGCCGACACACCTCTCGACGCCGTAACCGCAGCGACAGGACAGCCCAGGGGAATTCCGGCCAGAACCAAACTCCCTGTGCTTAAAATTACGGAGGCCGGACCAACTGACTTTACCGACGCGACATCTCGGCCGGTGCTCGCGTTCATGGCCGACGATTCTGACCCCACTCACCAACTTGGTCACGACTGGCCCTTCTGGACGGTCCGACGCAAGCTGATCACGCACTCGCCAGTGTTCGGATCGATGTGACACTGGCCATCGCCGCTGTAATCCATGGTCACGTCGATGTACGAGCTCGCCGTACCCCCATGGCCGTCGGAGATCGTGTAGGAAAGCCTCCGCTGAGACCCATTGGGCTCGCTGGCCCACGGCGTGTAGACGATCGTCGAACCGTTGAAGCTCAGGGACGAACCGGGGCCGCCGCCGGAAGCCGCAATGATCGTCAGGCTCTGCCCTTCCGGATCGGTGTCGTTGTCGAGCGGCGAGAGCGTGATCGGATTGCCAGGTACGGCGAGGGCCGCCTCTGGATTGGCCGTGGGCGCGCGGTTCTGCACGGTGACGCTGACCGTCCCCGGCGCACTGCTTCCTCCGGGCCCGGAGGCCACGTAGCTGAAGCTGTCGCTGCCGACATAGGCCCCGCTCGGCGTGTAGGTGGCGGTCGCGCCGTTCAGCGACACCGAACCATGCGCCGGCTGGGCGCTGATCGCCACGCCCGAGTACACCCCGCCCGGCTGGAGCTGGACCGAACCGCTGGTGAGCGAGAGAACGGACAGGCTGGTCGCGCCGGCGCTCGGCGCCGGCGGCGGCGCGACATTGATAGTGAAGGTTCTCACCACCCCCGCGCCGCCGGCGGTGTAGGCGTGGAAGGTCCAGCTGTCAGGACCGTAGTAGCCAGCGTGCGGCGTGTAGATCGACTGGTGGCCCACGCCGGCGACATGGCCGGGTGTGGAAACGCTGCCATGGGCCGGGGTCGCATCCAGCGCCACCTCGGCATAGTCGCCAGTGACCGGATAGGTGATCGCCACGGCGGTGTTGTAGGCCGTCGAAGCCGATCCGTTGGCGGACGACGGGATCGGGGGATTGCCGATCGAGACATTGACCGTGCGCACCGCCGACGAACCGCCAGGACCGATCGCGTGATAGGTGAAGCTGTCGGCGCCGTAGTTGGGCCAGGTCACCTTGTAGGTCGCCGTGTTTCCGGAGAACGAGACCGAGCCCTTGGCCGGCGCGGCGTCCAGGACCGCCCCTGTCGCCACGCCCGAGATCGGCAGGTTCAGGCTGGCAGTGCTGTTGTAGCCGACGCTAAGCACGGCGTCGCTCGCCCCCGGCGCGGGCGGAGCGGCCACAGTCACAGCCACCGTGGCCGGCGTGCTGGTCCCGCCAGGACCGGTCGCCGTGAAGGTGAAGCTGTCCGAACCATAGGTTCCAGGCGTTGGTGTATAGGTCGCCGTCGTTCCCGATATCGACACCGAGCCGCGCGTCGGCCCGCTCACCACCGCCACGCTGTTAGAGACGCCCGTCGGCGCCAGGTTCACCGATCCGGCGGTGTTGTAGGCCGTCGATATCGTCTTGGCCGACACCGTCGGGGCAGCCGGCGGCGCGACATTGATAGTGAAGGTTCTCACCACCCCCGCGCCGCCGGCGGTGTAGGCGTGGAAGGTCCAGCTGTCAGGACCGTAGTAGCCAGCGTGCGGCGTGTAGATCGACTGGTGGCCCACGCCGGCGACATGGCCGGGTGTGGAAACGCTGCCGTGGGCCGGGGTCGAATCCAGCGCCACCTCGGCATAGTCGCCCGTGACCGGATAGGTGATCGCCACGGCGCTGTTATAGGCCGTCGAAGCCGATCCGTCGGCGGACGACGGGATCGGGGGATTGCCGATCAAGACATTGACCGTGCGCACCGCCGACGAACCGCCAGGACCGGTCGCGTGATAGGTGAAGCTGTCAGCGCCGTAGTTGGGCCAGGTCACCTTGTAGGTCGCCGTCGTCCCGGAGAAGGAGACCGTACCCTTGGCCGGCGCGGTGTCCAGGACGGCCCCCGTCGCCACGCCCGAGATCGGCAGGGTAAGGCTGGCAGTGCTGTTGTAGCCGACGCTAAGCACGGCGTCGCTCGCGCCCGGCGCGGGCGGAGCGGCCACAGTCACAGCCACCGTGGCCGGCGTGCTGGTCCCGCCAGGACCGGTCGCCGTGAAGGTGAAGCTGTCCGAACCATAGGTTCCAGGCGTTGGTGTATAGGTCGCCGTCGTTCCCGATATCGACACCGAGCCGCGCGTCGGCCCGCTCACCACCGCCACGCTGTTAGAGACGCCCGTCGGCGCCAGGTTCACCGATCCGGCGGTGTTGTAGGCCGTCGATATCGTCTTGGCCGACACCGTCGGCGCCGACGGCAGGCCGACAGTGATGCTGACTGTCGCGGGAGCGCTGGTCCCTCCAGGACCCGTCGCGGTGTAGGTCCAGCTGTCACTGCCGTAGAAGCCGCTGTTAGGCGTATAGGTCCACGAGCGATCACCGTCGCCCACCGCCACGCCGTTGGCCGGCGACGTGACGCGATTGACGGCGGTCCACACGCCGGCGGGGTTGCCGCTGACCACAAGCGGCGTCTGGTAAGCCGTGCTCGCGCTCACGTTCGACACGGTCGGCGCCGCCGGGACAGCCACGGTGATGGCGACGCCGGCCGGCGCGCTTTCACCACCGGGACCAACGGCCTTGTAGGTGAAGCTGTCGCCGCCGTAGTAGCCGGTCTGAGGCGTGTAGGTGGCCGTCGCCCCGTTGATCGAGACCGCTCCCTTGGCGGGCGAGGAGACGACGGAGAGGCTGGTGTAGGCGCCGGACGGCGCCAGGGCGATGGCCGTCGCGGCGTTGTAGGCCACGTTCGCCGTAACGGGCGACACGGTGGGCGGAGGGGGACGCGGTGTAGATGTCTGTTGAGTACGGTTGCCCGCCTTGTCGTAGGCGTAGGTCACCGAAGCGCCGTCGGAATAGGTAACCTGAACCACGCGCCCCAGATTGTCGTACCGGTAGCTGACCGATTGCGCCTGCGCCAAGACCTCCCCGCCAAGACAGCAGACCATCAAAGCTGCCACCCTAAGCCGGCTTCCGATACGCAACATCCAACGCCCCTTGGTCGCATCTTCCGCGACACTCAATCGGGGCTCGCAAACAATCGAAGCGCCGTCAACCCATGGTCAAGCTTGCCGTCCCCAGTTTCAGGAAGAATCTGCGGTTGCTGAGAACGCGAAACTGGGCGCTTCGACGGTCTCCGGCGCCCAAAGGATCAACCGTTCTCGCCGCAGGTTCAGCCGCGTCTTCTCGCCGAGCGGGCCGAAGGCTCGCTCGGCTCTGAGGAGCGAGCGATGTCGCCTCGGGACGATAAAGCAGACGTGCGCCACTTCACGGCCGACAAGACCTCGCTGGGCTATCGCCGCCTGCTGCGGGAGACGGGGCTGACGTTCAGGTACGTAGGGTAGGAAGCAGCGCCAAAAGTGGCCGTCAGGCCATCTCCAAGGAAGCGACGTTGATCGCATACGCCGGTTCGCAACAGGAACTTCCCACATAGCGCAACATCAGTAGCCGTCGACCTCACATAGGCGGAGCGTCCACACGCGCTCCGCTGCGTTTGGGAGGCGGGCAAGGTATTGGGCGCGGCTCAGCGGACGCCCACTCAAAATGGAGCCAGCAGGGATACCTGCGCGGCGCGCATTCGGAATGCGTCAACAATGAGCCGCCCCAAACACCTCCATTGATTGCTCAAATCAAATAATTCTTGCTATGGTTGCTTTTCGTAGTTCCAGGGGCGGAACCGATGGATCATCTCAAAGCATCTAGCGGCGCGGCGTCGTCCGATCCGGCCGCCCAGACGTCCGTCGATTGCGCCGCTGATCCGATCATGTCGCTGAAGACCATGTTCGTCGACATGGTTCAGGCCGGCCGGATCGCCCAAGGGCAATGCCCCGCCTTGCGGCCCGTCTTCCTCAAGCCGCATGGCGTGGCCGCGGCGCAATTCCAAATCCGTTCCGATCTGCCCGAACCCTATCGCGTCGGCCTCTTCTCCGAACCTGGCAAGGTGTTCGACGCCTGGGTCCGCTTCTCGTCCGATACGCTGCCTTCGCTAGACGACTACAAGACGACCTTGGGCATCGGCATCAAGCTCTTCGGCGTGCCGGGTCAGAAACTGATCGGCAATCCGGACTCGCCGACCTTCGATTTCATCCTGCAGAATTTCGACGTCTTCTTCGTCGACACCGCCAGTGACATGTGCGCCTTCACCCAGGCGGGCGTCGTCAACCATGACTACGACACCTACCTCAAGGCGCACCCGAAAACCGCCCAATTGCTCGACGCCATGGCCAAGCCCGTCTCGAGCGTTCTGGCCACGCCCTACTGGAGCGGCCTGCCCTTCGGCTTCGGAGAGACCTACGCCAAATACAAGCTGGAGCCGACGCTTTATGTCGATCCGCCCACCACGGACCCGACTGATCCCACCTATCTGGCGGCGGACCTGGCCGCCCGCCTGAAGGCCGGCGAAGCGCGTTTCCGCTTCATGGTGCAGTTGCGCACCGCGCCCGACGCCATGCCGCTGGACGAGGCGACGGTCGTGTGGCCGGAGGACCTGAGCGCGCCCTTCCATGTCGCCGATCTCGTCATTCCGGCGCAGGACGTCAACGCACGTGGTCAGGCGGACTACGGCGAGAACCTCTCCATGAACATCTGGCGCGTCACCGAGCCGCACAAGCCTGCCGGCTCAATCGCCGATGCGCGGCGCGTCGTCTATGCGGCGGCCGCGGACCTACGTCGCAACGTCAATGGCATCCCGCTGGGCGAGCCCGATACGCCGCGTCCGCTGGTTGTCCAAGCTCCCGAGGGGAAAGATATGACCATCGTACGCGCCGCCATCCATCCCGCCATTGGCATAGCGCGCATTGGCGACGCCCAGGAGGCTTGGTTCATTGGGCCCGAGGTGGTCGACGCTCCGCCCGAAAGCGCCCCGCCGCCTGACTTCTATCGCGACGAAACCGGGGCGATCAAACGCCAGGCGGCGCGCTTCCGCATCTACGGCTATAACGCCGCCGGAGAGGTCGTCAGCGAGCTGACGAGCGACAACGCCGACATCACCTGGACCGCGCACGTCGCCAACCGCAAGGCGCAATGGTACCAGTTCCAGTACGCGCTCGACATTCCCGAGGCGGTGAACGCCCCGGACAACGCCTTTCCGCTGCGCAATCCGAAAGTGAAGGACCGCACGACCCTGGCCATCGATCCGGGCCCCCGCAGCATCTCCGGGCGATCCGTGTCGGGGCCGGCCTATGCCTTCGACACCGGCGTGTTCCAAGCCGCAGCCGCCGAGCCGGTCGTCGTGCCGCTCGGCGAGATCCAGACGGATGAGGCCGGTCGCCTGATCTTCCTTGGCGGACATGGCAAGTCGGCCTCTCCGACCGGGGCGCCGGTCTTCGATCCGGCCAATCCGCCAAGCTTCAACAACGCCGACGACTGGTACGACGACACCTCCGACGGGCCGATCACCGCCCAGGTGAGCATCAATGGCGTGGCCGTTCCGGTGGAGTCCGCCTGGGTCGTCACCGCGCCGCCCAACTACGCCCCCGACATCGTCAGCTGGCGCACGATGTACGACCTGATGTGCGACGTCTCGGTTCAGGCCGGCTGGATGGCCGCGCCGCAAACCCCGTCTTTCTGCCGTGACGTCCTGCCGATCCTGCAGCGGCTCAGCAATCTGCAATGGGTCAACAAGGGCTTTTCCGCCTATTTCGGCAAGGGCTGCCCGCTCGACTTCACCAATCCCGAACTGCTTGGGCGCATTTCCCTGAAGCCGGCGGGGCAACGCGACGGCGAAGACCCCTATGGCGAACTGCGCCGCACCCTTTTCAACGGATTTCGCCCCCCTGCCCCCATTGTCGCCGAACCGGTGCAATGGCCCCACGTCCAGCCCTGGATCTATGGCGACGCCTTCGGCAGCTTTTCCGAAACGGGTCCCGGCAACATGCTGACCATGACCGGACTTCAGGAGGCGATCCTGCGGCAATGGGCGCAAGGCGATTTCGTCGCCGATTGGCCGGAGAACGACAAGTCGCCGGCGACGATCGACGAAACGCCCCTGGCCGATCAACCAAACATGCTCGACCAGGCGGCCTTGCACTACTGCCTCTCGGACACCTTCCATCCAGGCTGCGAAATGACCTGGCCGATGCGTCACGCCAGCCTGTACACATCGCCGTTCCGCATCCGCCAGCGCCCGGCCGACCAACCCGAACCCGACTACGGTCCGACGATGACGCCGGTGCTGGTCGAGAAGGTCAACGGTCCGCTCTATGCTCAGCCGCCCGGCGGAATCACGCGCTGGATGGCGATCCCGTGGCAAGGCGACACCGCGTTCTGCCGGTCCGGCTACGACCCGCAATTTGACCCGTACCTGCCGACTTTCTGGGCGGCGCGGGTGCCCAATCAGGTGCTGAGCGAGGACGACTACAACAAGGTCATCGACACCAGCCTGCCCCGCGCCGAGCGTGTCCAGGCCTATAACCGGCGGGTCAACTGGCTGCGGGCGATCCTCAACCCGGATCCGCCGCAGGTGATGCTCGACATGATTGCGGAGTTTGGCCAACTGGGCATTGTCGAGGCTCGTCCCGGCGTGAAGGACGATCCCGACTTCCCCGACTATATCTATGTCGAGACGCTGGCGCCCGGAAAGCTCCAGGCCGCCGCCGATCAGGCCGTCCGTCTGCTGGCCGAGGCGCCGCATCCGCCGACGAAACTGGAACAGGCCGGCTGGGCCAGCCAAGAGCAGCTGGAAGCCTTCCGGGCGGTTCGTGTCCAGAAGCGCTGAAGCCGCCGCGGAAGCTCTCCCCGACGACGACCTTGCGGGGCGCGCCAAGAGGTTTGACGTCGTGGTCGCGGGCGCAGGCCCCGCCGGATCGATCGCCGCGCGCCGACTGGCGCGCGCCGGTCTTGGCGTGCTCATGCTCGACAGGCTTCGACCGGCTTCTATCCGGCTGGGCGAGGTTCTGCCCGGCGCGGCGCGGCGACTGCTCGCGCAGGAGGGCCTGGGCGAACTGGCCGTCGCCTCACACCACGCGGCCGTCACCGGCGGATTGGCGGTCTGGGGCGATGACCACCCCGTCGCCAGCGACGCCCTTCGAGATCCTTATGGGGCCGGCATGCGGCTTGACCGGGCGCGGTTCGACGCGGCGCTACGCGACGCCAGCGTCGCGGCGGGCAGCCTCTGGTCGCGAACCAACGTCCGCCATCTCGAACGCGACGGCGACGATTGGGTCATCCATCGGGACACGGGCTCCGCCGTGACGGCGCGCGTCATAATGGACGCCACCGGACGGTCGGCGCGGTTGCTGCGTCTGCTTGGCCAGTCCAGACGCCGCGGTGCGCCGCTGACCGCCCTCTATCAAGTTGCGCAACCAGAGAAGAACGCCGCGATGGCCCGCACGCTCATAGAGGCCAGGCCCGACGGCTGGCTCTACGCGGGCAAGCTCGGCGACGGTCGGTGGGCGATCGGCTATCACACACGACCCCAGGACGCGGTGCGCTTGCGGGCCTGCGAAACCGAACGAGCAACGGCCCTGGCAAGCGCACCCTATCTTTCAACCTGTCTAGGCGCTCTGGCGTGGGAAGGGCCGATCGTCAGTCGTGACGCGCGAGGCCTGGTCGCGACCGCGTCCTGCGGTCCTGGCTGGTTTGCGGTCGGCGACGCCGTACTCGCCTTCGATCCGATCGCCGGACAAGGCCTCTTCAACGCACTGCGCACGGGATTGGCGGCCGCCGAGGCGATCATCACCGCCCCGACACCGGACGCCACCGCCTATGCCGCCGAGCTTGCCCGCGTGAGCACCATATATTCCGAACGACGACAGGCGCTCTATCAAGCTGAAGAGCGGTGGCCGGAGCAGACCTTCTGGCGCGAACAGCGCACCCTCTCCCTCGCCTAGCCCCACCAAGCCACGGCTGCGATGCGCCGCATTGCGCCATGAACCGCCGTTGGCGCAGTTCCTGGAACTAGATGCTCAGTTCGTTAGAGGATTTGCAACAGCCGCCTGGTGGCCGACTCCAGTCGCCCGCGATGACGAACGGCGCTTTTCCGCTTGCACCGGCCCCAAGGGCCGGCCGGATACAGCAAAGCGTTCGAGGAAGGCGTCACATGACCAAGACTGGTGCGTATCTCCGCTCTGCTGAAGCTGCCCGCCGCTTCGGCGTCAGCGGCAAGGCCCTGCGGCTGTACGAGGCCCACGGACTGCTTCGAGCCGAAAGGACTCTCGCCGGCTGGCGGGTCTACGGCCCTGAGCAGATCGCGCGCCTGCATCAGATCATCGCGCTCAAGAGCTTCGGCTTTCCGCTCAGTCGGATCGCCGAACTGCTGGCGGGCGGCCTCCCAGACCTGGCGAGGTTTCTGGAGCTGCACGAAGAGGTGCTGCGACAGGAAGCAAGGCGGGTCGAGGTGGCGCTCAGCCTTCTGTCAGCGGCCCGGCTCAAGCTCGCACGGCATGGCGACCTCTCCTCGGATGACCTGATGAAACTCACCAAGGAAATAGCCATGACCGAAGAACGCACACAGGATCTGGCCGCCGCCTACCAGGCGATCGCCACCAAGCATTTCACGCCTGACGACCAAGCGACGCTGGCGTCCAATGGCTACCAGGGCATGGACAAGCCAGACACCGACTGGGCCGTGCTGCACGAGGAAGCAACGCGGCTGATGCAAGCGGGCGACCCGCGCTCGCCCGCGGCGATGGATCTCGCGCGCCGCTGGATGGGCAAGGTGTTCGCAGCGACGGGCGGCGACCCGACCTTGACCCAAAAAATGAAGGCGGCGGCGCGTGAAGCCAATGAGCAGCCGGCGTTCACCGCCGCGTCCGGGTCGGGCAATGCGCTGATGGACTTCGTCTCCGAAGCCTATGGCGCGGCGATTTCGGCCGGTATCATGCCCAACCCGCAAACCGCGAACTAGAACCAACAAGTCTGCTTCGCGGCGGCCGGCCAAGGCAGCAGCGAAGCAGACGACCCTGCACCCATGCGACCTGTTGGTCGCGCGCCAGAGCAACACGCGCTTTGGATCCTCAAAAGAAGAAGCCACGCCGCATGACCACTACTCTTTTGCGCCCCGCCACCGATGCCGAGATCCTCGCCACGTTCGAGGTCATGGCGCATCTGCGCCCCATGCTGACCCGCGAGACCTATGTCGCGCGGATCCGGGGGCTGATGGACAGCGATGGCTATCAGCTGACCGCGCTGGTCGAGGACGGCGTGGTGCGGGCCGTGGCCGGGTGGCGAGTGCTGGACATGCTGTATTGCGGCCGGCTGCTGAGCATCGACGACCTGGTCGCCGATCCGAGCGAGCGCTCGCGCGGCCATGGCAAGGCGTTGCTGGACTGGCTGAAGGCCGAGGCCAAGCGCCTGGACTGCACACAGGTGGAGCTGATATCCAACGTCATCCGCGAGCAGGCTCACCGTTTCTATTTCCGCGAGGGGATGGCGGTGGACGCCTTTCACTTCCGGGTGCGGGTTTAGAGCGCTTTGCCTCGCCGGCGCGGCGGCCGCGACCGTAACCTGGACGAGGTGGCGCGCGGCGGCGATCACCATCCTTGTCTTGGTCGCTCCGAGTGGAAGCGCAAAGACGCTCTCCACGGGCAAGTTGAACGCTCCCTTCGGCCAAGGACGCTCGGCTTGGTAGAGCTCCGCTTGTTCAGCCCGCTTAAGCGCCCGAGCAATACTGTCGGCGTTGGCGAGGTGCTGTGCAGGCGTGCCGATGGCGATTTCGCTGAAACGCTTGCAGCGCGCTAGCGCCATTTTCGGACATTGGCCTACCTGCGCAAACGCGGCGAGCCGAACAGGCGGCTGGCGTGCTCATCAAGCCAGAGACCAGTGGATGGTGAAGGCGATGCCCATTCACTTCGGATCAGGTTGAGCGCCGCCAAGCATGGCCTTGATCCGGCCATGCATGACGATGAAACTGGCGACGCCCCATCACCAAGAGCCTTCAATGTCCGGCAATGCTCAAACCCGTCGAGCCGCGATCGGCGGCGCGGCGCTGTCGATCGCCTCGGCCAGGTCCCTGGCGGCGCTCGCCGCACCGCGCGTCGTCGGGACGGGACTGGAGACCGGAGCGATCCGGGCCATCGGCGTTGAGACGGCGCGAACGGATTATCGGGGCCGTCCGGCCCTGCGCGCTACGGCGTTGGAAAACGCACCGGGACTCGACCGGCTGGTGATGCTGGACACGCCCGCCTTCGGCGACGGCGTCATCGAGGCCTGGATAAGCGGCGCGCCCAGCGCCACGGCCAGCGCCACGGCCAGAGGCTTCGTGGGCGTGGCCTTTCGGGTGCGTGACGAGGGCAAGCTCGAGGCCATCTATCTGCGTCCCACCAACGGTCGGGCCGAAGACCAGTTACGTCGCAACCACGCCGTCCAGTACATCTCCCACCCCGCCTATCCCTGGGAACGCCTGCGCGCCGAAGCCCCCTCCCAGTACGAGACCTATGTCGATCTCGAGCCTGGTCGGTGGACGCGCGTGCGGATCGTCGTGGCCGGCGCCAGGGCCCGCCTTTATGTCGACGGCGCCGAGCAGCCGACCCTGATCGTCAGCGACCTCAAGCACGGCGCCGACGCCAAGGGCGCCGTGGCGCTCTGGATCGGGCCCGGCACTCTGGCCCATTTCAGCGGCGTGCGGGTCACGTCCTAGGCGTCGTGAGGATCAGGTGCTTTCGCGCCACAACAGGGCGGCGCCAGCGATCGTCCCCGAACGCGTCTCGGTGCATGTAGCCGGCGGATCGAACAGCTCTCGCCACGGTCGGCGTCCAGCCCGGCCATTGCCGCAAACAGCCTGTGGGTGGGTCTGCTAGGGGTGGCTAGGAGACGTTCGCAGCGCACTTGCGCTACAACGGAAACTGCTCGGCAGCTCTGCCCCGTTTCTAGGCCGGAGATTGGCTATCATGATCGACAACAGTGTCATGATGGAGCGCGTGGCCTCCGTCGCGGTGGGGCAGAAACGATACTTCCCGGCTGATGCGCGGCATGCGCCGTCAACCCAGCGCTTCATGACGCTTGCGCCCAATGCGAAGTGGGGCGACGGGCAAAAGGCGACGGACCTTATCTGGACCAATGAGCCAGATTTCCGTGATGGACCTTCCGTTGGTCAGTATGGAGTTGCGCGCCGCGGCCTTTCCAACTTTCCGGATATCGAAATAGAGTTCGCCGGAAATCCGAATTGGGCCCTCGATTACTATCGATACTCCGGGTCCATGAGCTTTCTGTCTAAGCGGCTCCTCGACTTGATCGTGGGGTTCGACCCCGAGGCCCTGGATTGGGTTCGAGCGATCGGAACGGATGTTCATGGAATCGGCGAGTATTTCGCCGTTATGCCGCGGCGCGTCATGATGTCTGTTGATCCTCTAACCACGGATGTCTTCATCGAGCGGCAAAAAGTTCACGATGATAGGGTTATCGTGAAAATAGAGTACGGTAGCTACTTCTACACGATTGGAGACATCGACGATTCCGTAAAACTATTTGCGGATGAAGTTGCGCCCTATTGGTTGGTTGATGCCGGCGTAATGGCCACCGCAGAACGTATTGGTGTTCGTGGAATACATGCAACCCAAACGGGTTCGTCAATTCTGGGAATCGTATCCATATAATCTTCAACATTGTGCATGTAGCCTGCTTACTGCCACGGGGAATGTCCGACGTGGGTCGGCAGCGGTCGCCAGCACCGACGCGGGATGTCGACATGCCGAAGTCGCCAATCTGGAGCCGAGCCAATGACGGCTCACGCCCCCTAACAGACCCACCCACCGGCTGTCTGCGGCAATGGCCGGGCTGGACGCCGACCGTGGCGAGAGCTGTTCGATCCCCCGGCTACATGCACGTCTCGGGATGTCGACGCGGTTGGATCAGCGCCAATTCCCTACGGCAAGCAGTTCTTCCGCCCGCTTTCGCCGAGCGTCCGGAGCCAGGCCGGCATTGTTCGGCTTGGCCCCGCCCGTGTTCGCTGCCCGCTATCGAGGGATGCGCGCAATGACCTTGATCTCGAAGTCGAAGCCGGCGAGCCAGGTCACGCCGAGCGCCGTCCAATTTGGATAGGGCGCCTGCGGAAACACCTCGCTCTTGACCGCCATGACCGTGTCGAACTGGCTCTCGGGATCGGTATGAAAGCTGGTCACATCGACGATGTCGTCCAGGCCGCATCCGGCCGCCGCCAGCGTCGCCTTCAGGTTTGCGAACGCCAGCCGGACCTGGGCCTCGAAGTCCGGTTCGGGCGAACCGTCGCCGCGTGCGCCGACCTGGCCGGACACGAAGAGCAGGTCGCCTGACCGGATCGCCGGCGAGTACTGGTGAAGGTCGTTTAGGGCGTTCTTGGGGTTAGGAAAGATCGCGTCGCGCTTGGCCATGAGGTGCTCCTTTTCTGCGACCGACGGCGTAAAACCCGTCGACGGGGCTTAGATGCGGCGGCGCAGACTGTTTGATTAGAGTTTGAAATCGGCACGACTTGATGTGAAATCGCCATCAATGTCGCGCCCTTCGATCACCGACCTGACGGCCTTCGTGGCGGTCGCCAGCCATCGCAGCTTCCGTCGAGCGGCCGATGAGCTTGCGACCGCCCCCTCCACCTTGAGCCATACGATCCGCGCGCTGGAGGCCCGGCTTGGCGTGCGCCTGTTCAACCGGACGACCCGCAGCGTCGCGCCCACCCAGGCCGGACTGGAACTGCTGGCCCGGCTGAAGCCGGTGCTGGGTGCGCTGGACGACGCTCTCGAAAGCGTCGCCGGCTTTCGCGGCGAGGTGACAGGCGCGGTGCGGATCAATGCGCCGCGTGTCGGCGCGGCCTTGATCGTCAGGAAGGTGCTCCCGCTGATGGCCGCCCGCCACCCCGAGGTGAGCATAGATATCGTCGTCGAGGGCGAGCTGGTCGATATCGTGGCCGGCGGCTTCGACGCCGGCGTGCGACTGGTCGGCTCCATACCTCGGGACATGATCGCTGTGCCGTTGACCCGCCCAATGCGATTTGTCTGCGTGGCGTCGCCCGCCTATCTGGATCGCGCGGGCTCGCCCAAGACTCCTGAGGATCTCAAGACGCACCTCTGCATCGGCCACCGGCTGCCCGGCGGCAGGCTCTATCGCTGGGATTTCGAGCGAAACGGCCAAGCGCTTTCGGTCGATGTGACCGGGTCCGTCGTGCTCGACGACGAGGAGCTGATGGTCGACGCCGCTGTCTGTGGCCTCGGCGTGGCGTACGTGGTCGAGGCCGCGGCCGCCGCCGCGCTCGCCGCCGGACAGCTGCGCGAAGTGCTCTCGCCGTGGCTCCAGGCCACCGAAGCCGCGGCCGTCTACTATCCTGGACATCGCAGCGTCCCCTCCGCGCTGCGGGCCTTCCTCGACATCGTTCGGGAAGTCAGCAGAGCGGGCTGAAGAGGAACTCCCCCCTCCCCGGCCGATACAAAGGCCTGTGGAGGCGGCGGCCACCACCACAGCGTTGAATCCGACGCGCGGCCGCGCGCTCTGTAGATCCGCCTCGCCGTCAACATTGGTTAGAGCATCTAACCATATTGGACACCAATGACCGACTTATCGCGACAATGAGGCGTGGCTAGGTTTCGACAGCTGCCTCGGCGGCACGAGAACCCTCCCCCCACCTCCCGAAAGGAGATCGCGATGACCATCAAGACCGCTCTCGACCACTACCGCCTGCTCGGCCGCTCCGGGCTTCGCGTATCGCCGCTGTCGCTGGGAACCATGACCTTCGGCTCCGACTGGGGCTGGGGCGCGGACGAGACCGACGCCCGCCGGATCTTCGACGCCTATGTCGATCGCGGGGGCAACTTCGTGGACACCGCCGTCAACTACACGGACGGCGCGTCCGAACGCATGCTGGGCGGCTTCATCAAGGACAAGCGCGAGCGGATGGTGGTCGCCACCAAGTTCACGATGGCGCGCGATCCTTCGAACATCAATTCGGGGGGCAACCACCGCTACAACCTGGTCCGCTCGGTCGAGACCAGCCTGCGCCAGCTCGACACCGACCGCATCGACCTGATGTACCTCCACGCCTGGGACTTCACCACCAGTCCCGAGGAGGTGCTGCGCGCCCTGGACGACCTCGTGCGGGCCGGCAAGATCCTCTATGTCGGCATCTGCAACACCCCGGCCTGGAGGGTCGCGCAGCTCCAGTCGATCGCCGACCTGCGCGGATGGGCCCCGCTAGTGGCCCTGCAGATCGAGTACAGCCTGGTGGAACGCACCGTCGAGCACGAGCTGATGCCGATGGCGCGCGAGCTGGGCCTGGGCGTCATGCCGTGGTCCCCGCTGGGCGGCGGCATCCTGACGGGCAAGTACCGTCGCGAGGACTTGTCGGACGACAACGGCTCCGACGTCGCGGCCGACCGCAAGGGCGTGATCGCCTCCACCGGCCACCTCAATCAGCGCTCGCTCGACATCGCCGACGTCGTCGGTGAGGTCGCCGCGGAACTGGGCGTGTCGCGCTCGCAGGTGGCCATCGCCTGGACCCTGGCCAATCCCGCCGTCGTCTCGCCGATCATGGGCGCGCGCACGCTGGAGCAGGCGCAGGACAATTTCGGCGCCCTGGACGTGTCCCTCGACGACGGCCAGCTGGCCCGACTGAACGCGGCGAGCGCCCCGACGCCGATCTTCCCCGACCGCTTCATCGGCCGTCCCATGGCCCAGCAGCTGATCTTCGGCGCCTCGGCGCTGCAGGCCCGGCGCTGAAACCTCAGCAGAAAGGAGCCCAGCCATGACGCCGCAGACAGCCGCACAGCACCCCTATGTCGGCATGTGGGTCACCGCTGACGGCCGCATCCGCCAGGAACTGCTCGCCAACGGCCGCTACGACGAAGCGCGCGGGGCCAGGAAGAGCGCCTATCGCGGGCGATACGAAGTCGACGCCAACCACATCGACTACTGGGACGACACCGGGTTCACGGCCGATGGCGAGTTCGTCACCCCAGACGAGCTTCACCACGGCGGGATGATCTTCTTCCGGCAACGCTAGTCGCCCCTCGCCGGGCCAACGCCCGGCCTCGTCCTCAACATCCAACCAATCCGAACCTCAAGCCCCGGCTTGCCGGGATCGCTGGCGCACGCCTCCAGGCTGGCGATCCCCTTCTTCTCTGGAGCGCGATCAAGGAGAGATAAAGATGAAGACGGCTATCATCTCGGGCGCTGGAACGGGCATGGGCCTGCTCACCGCCCAAACCCTCATCCGCCAGGGCTACGCGGTCTATGCCGGCGTGCGCGATCCCAACGGGCGCAGCCTGGCCCGTCGCGAGGCGCTCGAAACCTACGCCCAGGACCACGGCGGCTATGTCCGCGTGATCGACCTGGACATTCACAGCGAGGCCTCCTGCCAGGCCGCCGTCGATCAGGTCGTCGCCGACCATGGCCGCCTGGACATCGTCATTCACAATGCGGCCCACCTCTTCATAGGCGTCTACGAGGGCTTCACGCCCGAGCAACTGACCGACAGCCTCAACACCAATGTCGTCGGCGCCCACAGGCTCAACCGCGCCGCCCTGCCCCAGTTGCGCAAGCAGGGCGACGGCGTCCTGCTCTATGTCGGCAGCACGATCACCCGCATCGTCACGCCGTTCGTGGGGCCCTACATCACCGGCAAGTACGCGCTGGACGCTCTCGCCGAGGTCACCGCCTACGAGGTCAACCGCTTCGGCGTCGAAACGGTGATCGTCATGCCGGGCATCTTCCCGGACGGCACCGCGCACTTCCAGTCAGCTGTCCATCCGGGCGACCAGGACGTCGTCGAGAGCTACGAGCGGTTCAAGGACGACTTCGACAACATCGGACCGGGCCTGCGCGCGCTCCTGGCCGGCGCCGACGCGCCCGTCCAGGGCGTCGCCGACGAGATCGCCCGGGTGCTGTCGATCCCCAAGGGCGAAAAGCCCATGCGCACCGTCGTCGACTACTCGGACTACGGAGCCCCGCTGGTCAACGACGTGGTCGAGGCGCAGACCGCCCGGGTCTTCGGGATGATGGGTTACGAGCACCTGCTGAAGGTCTCCTAGCGCCAGGCGGCGGCTCCAGAGCCGCCGCTCACCCAGCGAGCCGCTTTCCCCGCCGACGGCAACGACCGCGGTGGAGGAAGGCGGCTCCCCTGGGCTTCGCGAGCATCACTTCCAGCGTCGAACGTGCTCCACCAGCGCCCGAAGCTTGGGCGAGATGTTCCGGCGATTGGGATAGTAGAGATAGAAGCCGGCGAAGCGCGGGCAGAAGTCCTCGAGAAGCGGCACCAGCTCGCCCCGCTCGATAGAGGGGCGGAAACACTCCTCCATCCCGAAGTTGATCCCGGCGCCGGCCACCGCCAACTTGACCATCAACGCCATGTCGTTGGTGGTGATCTCCGGCTCGACCGAGACGCTGAACTCCTTGCCGCCCTCGGCGAACTCCCAGCGGTAGGGCGCCGACTTCGGCGTAGGCCGCCAGCCAATACACCGGTGCGCCGCCAGGTCGCGAGGATGGGCAGGCGCGCCGAAGCGGTCCCGGTAGGCCGGCGAGCAGACAGCGAGCTGGCGCTCTTCGCTGGCGACGGCAATGGCGATCATGTCCTGCTCGATGACCTCGCCTAGGCGGACCCCGGCGTCATAGCCTTCGGCGACGATATCGAACTCCTCGTCGGTCACATTGACGTCAAGCTGCACGTCGGGATGGGCGCTGGCGAAGCTGGTCAGGAACGGTCCCGAAAGAAAGCGTTCGGCGATCGAGGAAACGGCCAGGCGCAATTGCCCACGCGGCCGCTCATCGAGGCTGCCCGCCGCCTCCACGGCCGCGCGCATTTCGGCAAGCGAGGGCGCAACCTGCCTATAGAGACGCTCGCCTTCCTCGGTCAGGCTGACGCTACGGGTCGTACGTCGAACCAGAGCGATCCCCAGCGTCTCCTCCAAGCGGCTCATGGTCTGGCTGACCGCCGAGCGCGTGACGCCGAGGCGGTCGGCCGCCGCCCGAAAGCTGCGCTCCTCGGCGACGAGCGCGAAGACCGAAAGGGCGTTGAGATCAGGCTGCATGGCTTGGGAGTTCAGCTTGCGACACGAATCCGACCTCAGCTTCGTCCAACAGCATCTCAGCTGACCGGACAACCACCTGCCTGCTTTACGGGCCTGCGCGCCCTCTCCGCAACCGTTCCAAGCTCGTGTCACCGGCTGAACGGCTCCACACACCACCCCATCGCATCAGCGCCTGAAGTAGACCTTCAGCATCCCCGTCTTCGTCGCTCGCCCAGGCGACGAAACCGTCCGGTCGGACCAGCACGGCGCTCAGGCCCAATCGGTCCTCAGGCTCGCCGGGGACGTAAGACAGCGGCCCCCGCCAAGGGGCCGTGAGCGCCGCGAGCGGTTCTCCGGGGGCGAAGTCGAGCAGCAGCGCCCTGCCCTCGCGCAAGCGTACGCCGACCGATGGCCCGCTGGCGAAAGCGAAATCCAGGACGCTGCGGCCGACCAGCGGATGGGCGCCGCCGAGATCGTAGCGGAGCGACAGGTTCCAGACCTTCTCGGCGAAGTATGTCGCGCCGTCGCCGGTGGCGATCAGATCACGGACGATGGCCTCCAACGCGCGCGTGCTTGGGGTGGGCCGCATCAGGGCGACCTGGGCGCGTGACCAGTCGAGGATGCGGGCGCCCTCCGGCCGGCGTTCGACGCCATAGCTGTCGAGCAGGTCGATAGTCGCTTCGCCGCGGATGACGGCGGCGAGTTTCCACCCCAAGTTCAGCGCGTCGCCGAGGCCGAGGTTCAGACCCTGGCCGCCGAGGGGCGAGTGGATGTGCGCCGCGTCGCCAGCCAACAATACCCGTCCCCGTCGGTAGTCGGTCACCTGAAAGGCGCGGTCGGTCCAGGTGGTGGCGAGTTTCAGCGCAGTGATGGTGACGTCAGCGCCCGACACGCGGCGCAGTACGCTCTGAACGTGGTCCAGCGTCAGCGCCTGGGTCCTGTGCGCCGCGCCGCCGTCGAAGTCGACCATCGCGATCACGCTAGGCCGAGCATAGGTGTACATGCCGGTCGCGGTGTAATTGCGCCCGGGCGAGAGCGCATCCGGATCGGCCAGGACCGCGTCGATCGAGTAGCCGGTGAACTCCGGGTCGGTGCCGACGAATGCGAAGCCGCCGGCCTTGCGCACGGCGCTGCGTCCGCCGTCGCATCCGACCAGCCAACGGGCGTGAAGCGGCTCGTCGCCGACCTGGATCACCACGCCGTCCTCCGACGCTTCGAAGTGTTCCACACGGGAGCCGCGGCGGATGTCGGCGCCCATGGCGACGGCCCGCTCGGCCAGAACGGCCTCCAGCGACTGCATGTCCACGGGCATGTTGACGCCCGCCGGCCTGGGGAGGCGGAACGGCAGGCACGTGGCGTCGATGTCCTCGTGAAAGAACTGTATGCCGGCGAAATGGCCGGCGGGACGGCGCGGCTGCTGCATCCAGTGAGAGGCGGCCATCGTCTCGCCAGCGGATCGCTTGGACAGCTGGACGGCTTCGACCGCGTCCAGCAAACCGCGGCGATGCAGCGCTTCAAGGGTCGGGGCCGAGAGGCCGCGTATGCCGAAAGGGGGTCCCTTCAGCGCAGAGCGCGGATCTGCCGCCTGTTCGAGCACCGCCACCGAGACGCCAGCGAGGCTGAGTTCGCAGGCAAGAAAGAGCCCGACCGGGCCCGCGCCGACGATGACGACGTCATGGGTGATAGAAGGATGGATAGACATAGGGCTCCTTGGTCGATGGTGTTCGACCGGAGCGTTCCTCGTACAGGGACACCCGGACGAACGACGGGCGCTCGGTTGAGCGTCCGGGGTTCGCCGTGGGAGTCCAGGCGCGAAGCCAAAGACCAGAGCTTTCGTTACCGAAAGGGCTTGGGCTGACCAGACCAAGCCTGCCTTTTCCGACACCGCTTCAATATATGAGAGGCCGCCATCCTTCAATCACCGGCAAGGGCCGGCAGAGCGCCATTAGCTGCCATTGGCGTACCTCCAGGAACACGACGTTCAGTAGGCGCGCGGCCTCTACTGAGACAGCGCTAAAGCTGGCGGGCTCATAAACTAGAGATCGATCTGCTCTGACATCTCCAGCGCGTCATCGACCTCGATGCAGAGGCATCGGACAGTGCTTTCCAGCTTTCTATGCCCGAGCAGAAGTTGGCATGCGCGCAAGTTGCCGGTCTTCTTGTAGATCACGCCACCTTCGTCCGGCGCAGGCTATGCGTGCCATACGCCCGGGGCTCGAGTTCAATCATCGACACCCACTTGTCGACCAGTCGAGCGTACTGTCGCGTGCTGACGTGATCGCCGGGTCGACTGCGGCTGGGAAACAGCCAGTCGTCATGCCGACGACCGCGAACCTTAAGCCACGCAGCCAACGCTTCTCGCGTGGGCTCGGTAATTTCGAACGGCACCGGCTGGCCCGTCTTCTGCTGGATCACCGTGGCGCGCGCTTGCAGCGATGGACCAGAAGGCTTCACCGTCTGGGCGCTGGTCGCTTCGCAACTGCGGCGCATCGTTCCCCAGAATGGCGGGCGCTCTCGCCAAGCCTACCTTGGCCTGGTCTGCCGGGGAGCACTCCGCCCCCCCCCCCCCCGGAGAACCAGAGAACTACCCCCATCAGCGAAGCCCAGTCGCTCGACAAGTCAAGATTGCATTGTTCAGCGAGCGATGTTTTTGTTCAGGATCGCACAAAGGGGGCCGTGATGCGATTTCCAACCCTGGCGCTTGGACTGCTCTTGTGCGGCTGCGCAGGCACGACTGTCCGGCCGATCGCCTATGGCGTCGCGCCCGATCCTAACGCACTCGCCGGCGCCGACGACTCGAAGGTGAACGGCTTCCGCTACTACGAGGGAGCCAACTTCCTGATCGTCTACAGCGATGGGAAAGGCGGGCTGAAGTCCGAGGTGAAGTTCCTGCCGGATGTCACCCAGAAGCGCGCCATCGACCCGTATGCTTGGTTCGCCAAGAACGACACGACGCTGACATTCACGAACGGCATGCTGACCCAGGGCAAGTCCACCGTCGACGAGGCGGTCCTCCCCAAGGCGGTGATCAGCGCGGCCAGCAAGATGGCATTGGCGACGATCGCCGCGGCCAATGAAGCCGCAGGCCAGGATGCTGCCTACCTGCCCGCCCCCGTGATCTACAAGATCCGCATCGCCGGCGACGGGAAACTGCTCCTGGTCAAGGGCGTCACCAACGTCGACACGATCGAAGTCACGCTGCAGGAGCCGGACAAATGAACCGGCAGCACCTGAAGATCGCCAGCTTGCTTGCGATGCTGCCCCTCCTCGGGGGCTGCGTGACAGTGCTGGATGCAAAGAAGGCGACCGCGACCTCCGAGGGCTACCGGTACTCGCTGCCGGTCCCGGTGTTGCAGGTCACGCCCCAGTCCGACGGCACCATGGCCCTCGAGGTCCTCTACCTGCCGGACCCGAACAATACCTACGCAGTGCAAGCCAAGTCGCTGCTTGGCGCCCACACCCTGGATGTGAAGACCAAGAACGGGCTCCTGGACACAGTCAGTTTCAACACCGACGCCACGGGCGTCGCCGAGGCCGGGCTCAACGCGTATGGCGACATCCGCAAGGCCCAGATCGAGAAGCAGGCGAAGGACGACGAGGACGCCGCCAAGAAGCTCGACGACAAGGCGAAGGCCACGGCGGCTTCCGCCAAGGCCCTCACGGACGCCGAGCGGGCGGTGGCGACCGCGGTCGCCAAGCGCGACCGGCTCGTCGAACTGGGGGTCACAGGGGACCTACTGACCGCAGCCGAGCTTGCCGTGGTCGACGCCCAGCAGGCGCTGCTTGCGCTGCAAGCGGATGTCGCCGCGAAGGCAGGTTCGAGCGCGATGAACCAAGCCTTCAACCAGGTCGGGAAATTCCCGCAAGCGGCGGGGCCCATCTTCTTCCGCATGGTCCCGGCCGTGCCGGTGAAGGACCCCAAGACGGGCCTTTGGGACGCGGAATTGGGCCGCGTCGACCTGGTTGCCGACCAGCCACAGGTCAAGGGCCCCACCGCCAAGCCAACGGCGCCCACTCCTGGAGCCCCGGACCTGGCCTACAGCATTGTGGGCCCGGGCGTAGTTCGACCATCCAAGGCCGATGGCCTCACCTTCAAGATCCGGGTGAACCAATCTGTCTACGAGGTGGTGGCGCCCCAGCTCACGGCGGTCACGCATGGCGTAGTCGTCCGGCCCGTAAAGGTCGTGCCGAACAAGGAAGGCAGCGATACGTACCTGGTGGTCACGCTCGACGACAACCAGGCGTCCGGCGACTACACGCTCGACATCCCCGTGCGGACCAAGAAGGGCGGGGTCACGGCCTCGACAGACCCAGTGGCGTTCGAGGTGCGCCGGAAGCCCAAATGATCGACCTGGCGTGCGTGCTTGCGCGAATGGGCAATGTCGCCTTGCCAGCCTGGGTCCAGGCGCAACCGGGCCAACTGGCCGACGTCTTCGCCGGCGGGTCTTCCGGTGACATCCGGTTGAACATCGACAACCGGCTTGGCGGGCCTCCCGCAGGCCCGTCAGCCGTTGTCGAGGCCTATGACCTCCATCGCGCCACCGCGGCCCTCGCGGCCAACCCCAATCCCCCAGCCGACCGCGTCGGCACGGTGGTGGCGATCTTCGCCGGCCGCTACCGGACCTATGACCGGGTGTTCGGGATCATGTTCGACCGCGGTTTCACGACGCTTGACGACCCCAACAACAAGACCGCCTTCAAGCAACATCCGCGCGAGGGCTGCGCGGTCTTCCTCGACGCCATACGCGACCGGCGGCCAGAGCAAGGGGATTTCGAGCAGGAGAGCCGCTTCACGGCGATCCACGAGATCGCCCACCTTTTCAACCTGCAGCACACCAGCGAGCCCAGCTATCTGGTGCAAAGCCTGACCGGCGCGCCGTACGGCAACGGCTACCGCCAGTTCACCGAGGACCAGAAGAGGTCGCTGCGCAACTGCTCGACATCACCCAACGTCTGGCCGGGAGGGGCGCGCTTTGGCGACACCGGGCAGTTTGGCTCGACGAATGCGGCCCTCGCCAGGACCAAGCAAGCGCCGTCCAACCTCGAGCTCAAGATCGCCTTGCCCAGCCAACGGTTTTGGCCCTTCGAGCCCATCGAGCTTGACGTGGAGCTGCACGTCGCAAGCGGGACGACAAGGAGCGCCCGCGTCCCGGATCGCTTGGACCCTGGTTATGACGACTTCCAGATATGGATCGAGGATCCCAACGGGGAGCGCCGCTTGTTCCGGTCGCCAAGGCGGTACTGCGCCTTTCCTGCCCAACGATCGATCCGCGCGGCCGACGCGTTCCGCCGGGACATCAGCATCTTCGGCCAGGCGGGCGGCCTGACGTTCCGCACTGCCGGCGTCCACCGGCTTTGGGCGGAGTTCATGGTCCGGCCTGGCGCGTGGCTCACCTCGAAGCCGGTCGAATGCGAAGTGCTCGGCGCCGACGACAGCAGCCTCTACGGCGCTGCGCGCGACGTGCTCTCGAGGCGAGCCGCTAGCCTGATGCTCTACCATCGCAGGCTCGACGCCGGCACCTCGGCCAGGAGGCTCGAGAACTTCATTGCGAGCCATGGACATTGGGAAGGGCTAGGCCGCGTCCAATACGGTCTGGGCCGCGCGCTGGTTGCGACCGCAAAGCAGCGCCCAGGGGCGGCCTCGGCCTTCCTCGCAAGGCGTGGCCTGGAGCACCTCGGCCGCGCACTAGACCATGGCCAGCTGGGCGGCCACCAGCGCAGCCGTGCGGAACGGATGCTGGCAGGCGCCCAGTGAAGAACGCCGGCTTGGCTAGCCGACATTGCGTCGCTTCCAACTACGGACACTGCATCGTCGGCCTGTTCGACCGCTCACGACCCTAGTAGGACGTCCTTGGACCCTCTCTCTCTCCATGAGAGAGGGTTTCTTTGGGCGGCTTCCCACCCTAGCGGGACAGCGTGAATGTCCGCTACTAAGCTAAGCCACTATCCTAGCGGTCGAAACTGCATCGCGCGATTCCCGGCAGCTCGCCTCTGCAATCCTGCCTGCGCGAGCGGGCCTAAAAAAGGACGGTGCCTTCGTCTTGCCTTGGCTCCACGGCGGCATGACGCGTTCGAACGGCTCGCAGGCCGGCACAGCGGATGCGGGCGCCAGGTGAGCACGATTGACCCGCTCCAGAATGTCTTCTTTGAGGTCATCCTCCAGGGTGATGACCAAGCCAAGGCCACTCAAGGCTAGGAGGCGGCTCTTTATCTCGTCCTGAAGGGCATAGCCCTTCCCGAAGTGCCCGCCGCCAAAGTGTTCGATGATAAAGCGCGGCGACCAATCGTCATTGCAGATCAGGAAATCGACCCGCTTGGAGTTATAGGTCGCGAACAGGTCACTGTAGAATGCGCCTTTGGCGGCCGCCAGAAACTCGCCCATGCTGACCTGGGCCAGCAACCTCACGCGGTTCTCGTTCGCCCATCCTTGTAGCAGTGGGAACAAGCGTTGCTCATCGTCGTTCAAGACGGGCCCTGGCGCCAACATCCCCCCCACGGTGCTGGAAACCTGCTTTAGCGTTCTGATCTGCGCCTTGGCCGATGCAGCCTGCCGCTTCACGGCGGCGGCTTCCAGCAAAGCGATATCGTCTTTCAGAGCTTTGATATCGGCTTGGGCGGCCAGGAGGCTCGCCTCGCGCGCCTTGAGCCGGGTGCCGAGATTATCCCGCTGGACAGCGGCGGCCTGTATCTCCGCGAATGCGCTTTGAAGGTGAGTCGAGCGATCGGTAGCCTGCGCCGCCTTCTGGTGCTCAAGGGCTGTATGCGCGAGCGCCAAGTCGCGCTCGACGGCGGCGATGCGCTGGTCCGTCTTCTTCTTCATGCGCCAGCAGACAGTACTCGTCACGACCACGAGCGCGATGGCCGCCGTGGCGACCATGGCCATCACGATGTTGAGGCCTCTGGATCGCGCATATCGCGAACGCTCAGTGTCGAGGGCGGTCCTCGCGGCCATGGCCTGCGTCTCGGCGACCTTGGCACGGGCTTGGGCCTTGCGCAGTTTGACCTGCATCGACCTGACCGTTGGAGGTTTCGGTTTGGCGACCCGTGCGATCGTCGGTGACTTGTGCGTCGTGGGAGCGTGATTGGCTGCGAGGGCTGGCGCGGCGAGCGCGATCAGGAGCGCGCCGATCAGGCAGGAAAGTAGACGGATCATCACCACCACCTTGAGGCGAGGATCTTTCCCCAAAAGCTAAGGTTTGCGCTTAACGCAGCATTGGCCATGACAGGCCGCGCGGACCGTGCCAAAGGCGCCCGCGGAGCGGCCCGAACGTCGCACCATCTGTAGGGTCAGGATTTGGTGCCGGCACCAATGGCGGTTCACGCCCCCTCGCAGCCGATCGTGACGTCTGCTTCGCCGACAGGGGCGCGCCAGTAGCTGACATTGGCGCGCCTCTAGGAACTTGACGTTTGCTTTGGTGAGATTGCGCCTAGAGACGCAATGCGGGCCGCTCGAACGCATCCCGACTGCCTCACCAACACAAAAAACGTCAATTTCCCAATTGGCGCACTTGTTCCAGATTTGTTCGCCACTACCTCCAGCTTGAGCAAGAGGTGGTCTATGAGCATCCACGATATTCAGGGCTTCGACGCGGCGGCCAGCACCGAGGAACTGCTGATCGATGTCGCCGGACGTATTCAGCTGTCGCCGACCAAGCACGATCAAGCCGTCAAGCACTACGAGGCGCTGTGCAAGCATGTCGATCGCGTCGGCAGCCCGCTCGAGGGCCGGGTGGTGATCTGCTATCCGAGCGGCAGCTTCGGGATCGGCGCGGTTATCGCCTCCCGGGTCAAAACCCAGCAGCATGATGTCGATGTGGTTATCGAACTGAACGTGCGTGCCGACAGCAGTCCGAGCCTGGTGTTGGGCACCCTCTACAACGCCATTCGCGGCGAGCCGGGGTCGCTCTATTACGACAAGACCACGCTCAACAGCCGCTGCGTCACGGTCCGTTATGACGACGGCGTGACGGTCGATCTCATGCCGATCGTGCGGGATCTGTCAGGCGAGGAGCGGACGGGCAAGCTGTTCCACTACAAGGACGGGGAATCCTACACCAAGCCGGTCAATCCTTACGGCTTCAAGACGCTCTACAACGATACTGTCCAGGAAGACCCCAGCTTCGTGAAGGCCTTCCGGGATCATCGCGGCGTTCTCGTCGAGAAGGCCCAGGTCGAACCGATGGACGACCATGTCCGGCTGGAAGAGAAATCCCCGCGCACCGTGGCCATCCAGCTTCTCAAGCGGTTTCGCGATTTGCGCTACCGCCGCGACGACCACGAGACCTTCAAGTCGCCTCCGTCGGTGATCCTGGCCGCCTACGGCTTGCAAAAGCCCAATGCCCAGCCGTCTCTCTTGGCCGAGCTGGCCGATCTGGTCGATTTCATCCGCCGAGACCTGATCGCCAAGACCGCGCTGGGCCAGCGGATCGACATCCGCAACCCCGCCTACCAACCGGACATCTTCTCTGACCGCTGGCCCCAGAGCCTGCAGGCCCAGAAGCTGTTCGCCGACGATCTGGCCTATCTGACCGAGCGCTTGCACGCCCTGGCCACGAACGCCTTCTCGCCCGAACACACCAAGGAAATCCTCAAGGATCTCTTCGGTGAAACCGCCGCCGACTATGCCATCAAGTCCTTCATGGACCACCGTGCTCAGGACGCCGAACGCGGGCGGATGAAGTTCGGCTCGACCGGCACGCTTCTCACCACGGCCGCCGCGGCCACTTCCACGCGGGTCGCGGCCCGGTCCAGCACCGACTTTGGGGACGACGCCCCCTGAGATCCATAGATGAGCAGGTCGACGCCATGGCGGCCGATTGGCCGACCCTGGCGATCATCGACCGCGGATCCTACACGGTCACCTGGCGCGGCGTCCTGACGCCCTGCCAAACTGACTACGAGATCGAAATCCAATACGCCGCAGCCGCCCCGCCGAAGGTCATCAGCCTCAGAGACAACGTCCCGCGCGTTCGGGTGCTTGCACCAGACCTGGAACCACGCCCCGAGGCGCCGCGAGTTCCCGTGCCGCATGTCTATCATCGCGAGCAAGGCATGGAGCTTTGCATCTTCGATCCGGTGAAAGAGGAATGGTCGGGCGAGGACTTAATCGCCGAGACCACCGTTCCGTGGACCCTACGATGGTTGTTTCGCTATGAAGGCTGGCGGGTGACCGGCCACTGGTTTGGGAAAGGCAGAGCGCATGGCCCAACAGGCCGGTTTCACCCCGACGACGGCACGCCGCTCCGATGGCGCGATCGCTGGGCTTCGACAACCACTGAACTGGTCTACTGGGAGGCCCTTTCGCATTCTTTCGATCGACGGCGGCGGCATCAAGGGGCTTTTTCCTACTTCCGTTTTGACCGCTTTCGAACGGAACCTGTTAGGGGGCCGCTCGGCCGGCGAGCATTTTGACCTGATCACTGGCACCTCGACCGGCGGCATCATCGCCCTAGGCCTGGCGCTGGGCCTGCCCGCGTCCCGGATCCTGGAGTTCTACCAGTCGCACGGGGCCAAGATCTTCCCGCCGATCACCGGATTCCTGGCCGGCCCACGACGGGCATGGCGGGGGCTTAGCCAGATTTCGCGGTACACCTATTCACGAGCCCCCTTGAAGGCGGCGCTGACCGACGTGTTTGGTGACGCCCTGCTGGGCGAGGCGACGCGGCGGGTGTGTATTCCTGCCTTCGACGGCGCCTATGGCGAGGTGCATGTCTTCAAGACCCCGCACCATCCCGACTTTCAGCGCGACTGGAAGGAACGGGTCGTTGACGTGGCCATGGCCACGGCCGCCGCCCCGACCTTCTTTTCGGTGTTCAAGAACCAGGGACGCTTGTTCGCCGACGGCGGCGTGTGGGCCAATAATCCGATCATGATCGGCTTGGTCGACGCCCTCAGCGCCATCGATCTGCAGCGGCGGGATGTCCATATCCTGTCGCTAGGGTGCGGCGACCTCAGCGCACCGTTCAATACAGGCCAGGTCCTGGCGGGCGGCCAATGGCACTGGCGCCAGATCATCGGCGCGGCCATGCATCTGACCAGTCAAAACAGTCTGGGCCAGGCCGGCTTGCTGATTGGCCGCGATCATCTGGTCCGGATCGAGCCTGACCTGGTGGACGCTCGCATCAAGATGGACGACTTCCTGGCCGCCAACGCGGTGTTGCCGGTCGCAGGAGAGGTAGCCGCGGCCCGCTTCCTGGACAAGGTCGGCGTCTTCTTCGACACCGAGGCCGATCAGTCGCCGGCTTTTCACGGCCCCCGAGCCGGCTTGGTGCCTCCAAATAGTTAGCGGCTTCGCCATAAGCCTTGGGCTTGGGTGTCGCCAATCTGCGACAAGCGCGGAGGCTCGCCTGATCGAGCCGCCATCTGGGCCTCCAGACGTGCGGCCTTCTCGGGCGTGTCGATGAAGGGCGAGAGATTGGGCCTTGGGCCAAAGCAATGGCGCCAGACGATCTTGGTGTCGCCTGGCCCGCCGCTGATCTCCATCTCGATGGTGGGGCATTTGCCAGCATGGCGAACGATCGCGTCCTGGCTCGAGCGATCACGCGCCAACACCTCAGCATAGGCGAACCGCGCGACGGTGGCGTTGTACTTCCTGACGCGATCGATGTCGGTCAGCTTGCCATGCCGCACGACCTGATTGGTCGGGCCCAGACGATTGCTGCCCCGGAGCATGGTCTTGCGGTCGAGCGGAAAGAGCAACTCGACCTGGCCCTCGTACTCGTAGGGCCGCCGCAGCCCCGGCGGGATGGATGGATCATATAGGCAGACCGGGTTGTCGGAGGTGATGAACGGCAGGTCGGTCTGGTTGTGCAGCACCTCAAAGCCGAGCTTGAAGCACAGCTCACCCAACGCCAGGAAGTCCTCCTTCATGGACAAAATCGACTGCTGAGGATTGATGCCGACGGGAACAGTGTCGAGCTGCCCCGCATACCGTTTCAGTTCCTCCGGCAATAAGCCGATCTTCTCGGCGCCCACCACCTGAGCTCGCAGCTTGGCCGCCAGCAGAAGCTCGTGACGCTGCCGCGCGGCGGGGACGCGGACATGACTGATCGCCACCATGCCGAGGAGATTGAAAGACACGGCCGGCGAGACGCGTCCTGTATGGACCGCTCGCATCGTCTCGGGCCAGACCGTCTCGATCGCGCCCCAAAGATCCTCAAAGCCGTTGTCGTCGCGCGTCCCGTCCTCGCGGATTTGGGAATAATAATGGTTAGAGAACGCCGCCTCCTCCGGGCGCTTGGGATGAGGCTGATCGGGCTTCGCCAGGCGATAGGCTAGGATGCGACCGTCATCGGCGGTGAAGCCCTCCATGTAGGTGACCGAGATGAAGTGGTGTCGCTTCTTCGCGGGCGCGCCCTCTCCAGCTCGGTGAAGAAGTCGCGAGTGGACGCGCACGTCCGGATCGTCTGGCACATCGCCCCAGTTGCGGTCGGGCGTGTACTTCACGTCTGCGCCGCCTTGCTGGCCAGAAAATGCCCTCGGACCCAGCGCGCCATGTAGTTGATCAGCAACGCGTTACCCTGACAGGCTCTCGCCAGTGTCGCGAACAGCTGCGGCGCATCGGGCCGTCGCACGGCCAGCCGACGAAGCAGTATGCTCGTGGCCAAGGGCCTGACCGTCTCGAACCGCGATTTTCGCCAGAGAACCATCAGCACGTTGTGGATGATCCGAAGATGGGAGATCGGTTCAGCGTTGGGGCCGCCCAAACACAGGGCAAGCGCTTGATAGCGCCAGCCAGGCTTGCCCCCTTCCTCAACGTCCAGGCGCAAGGCCTCCAGGACCTGCAAATAGTCGATCGCGACATAGGCATGTCCGGCGAGCACGAGCTTGGCGCTGGCCTCCACCGCGAACCGGGCGTCGAGGGTTTTGTCGTCATAGGCCCGGCAGATCGCCGCGTGAGTCCAGGCTCCGCCGATAACGCCCAACTCATGCGCCAGTAGGCGAAGTCGCTGGTCGTCGGACAGCAGAATGGCTCCGGTTTCCAGGGCCACGAAGATCTCGTCGAGCAGGAAGATCGGCAATTGCTGGATGCTGCGTGCGACGTTGTCGGGCAGCGTCTCAGGCACTTGAACCGGGTGAACTCTGGCGTTCTTGGCAAGCCAGCCGATCGCCGCGTCGAGGTCGGCGATAGTGGCCTGCACCACCTCTGGCGACGTTACCGTGTAGGTCGGCTGGCCGTCACTGTAACCCAGCTGCCGGATGCCGTCCTTGGCGCTGGTCATCAGCTCATCGCGCCGCGCCTCCAGAACCGCCGGGGTGTAGGCCGTCACCCACAGGTTGGGCATCTGCTCCAGGAGATGGTCGACAAGGCCACCCCGCCAGAGCGCCCAGAAGGCGCTGATGTCCATAACCGCGCCGACCTCGACGGCTCGGTCGAGCGCCCTTCGGGCTTGAATGCGCTCTTCCACGCCGCCGATCGCGTTGATCAGCTTGTGACGCCCGGCGTTCATGCCGCTGAGCACGTCCAGTTCGGTCTCGCCCAACCGCATGGCCAGCATGCTGAGCGTCATGGCGCCGGTTTCGTAGTCTTCGAAGGCCTCTCCAGCCGCCTCATTCCGGGCCTTGGCGACCGCGAGTACATGGGCCAGGCCGTCGGGCCCGGTCGGATCGATGGAAACCGATCGGAAGCCCGGCGTGTCTGGAAAGCGCTGGGGCAACAGGGCCAGCAGATCGTGGACGCGCGCCACGTACTTGTGGAGGATCGTCTTGACGACCGCACGCCCACCGTTTGGCAAGGCGATGCTCTCGCCCTTGGCCTTGCCCAGGGTGGCGACGACCAGGGCGTTGTCCGGCGGCCAAGCCTTGTCGTTGAGCTTACGCAGCGCCTCGTCAGCCTCGATGACGAAGCCGATGGTTTCGCCGCGATCCGTCTCCAACGTGACCGCCGCGTCCGGGCCCACCACCGTCATCTCCGCGGGGACGATCCCGCCTTCGGGCCCTTTGCCACGGCCGTCTTCGAGGATTTGCACCACGGCGGCAGTGAGCACCTGATGGTCGTCGCGGTGACGCCAGGACAGGGCGTAGATCAGCTTCAGCGCCCGCTCACGATGACCTTCGACGAACAGGTATCGCGCCAGCTTCAGCTCTTCGCTGACGCCATGCGCCTTCAGGCCCTCAAGGTCCTTGCCTAGGATCCAGCGCACGCCTCGGGGATCGTCCCGCCGGATGAGCACCTGCCAAAGCAGAAGGTATGGTCCCAGAAAGCCCGGTTCGACCGCAACCAGCGATCGGGCCTCGATCTCCGCCCTGGCGAAGTCACCCGAATTGAAGGCGTGCGCCGCGGCCGTGCGCAGGACCTGCGGATGACGCCGCAGCACCTCGCCCGCGGCGTTGAGCGTGGCCAGGAACTTGGCGTCCCTGCGCGCTGAAGCAAGCGCCTCCAGATAGAGGATCGACGGCTCATCGGCCGCGTCCAGATCGACAAAACCTTCCAGGCACTCAGTGGCCTCAAACCAGGCTCCGGCGCGAGCCAGTGCGTCGGCCAGGGCGTAGCGCGAGGTAAAGGTGGTGATCTCGTCCAACGTTGCGAGCAGGGCGAGAAGACGCGCCTTCGCCTCCGGATCGACGAGCACGCCCTCAAAGGACCACTCGATCGCCATGACCTCGGCGACCACGCGTCGCGCCGGATTGAGCCGAATGCCCGCAAGAGCCTGTTCGAATACCGCTTCATCGCGAAGGCGAAGGGCCATGCCGGCGGCGAGCAGCCAGCGCGTGGTGAGATGCTCAGGGTCGAGAATGTCTTCGGGAACGGCCAAGACCTCGTTCAGCGCCGCCCCCGGATCACGCTTAGCAAGTAGCTCGGCCCGGAAAAGTCGCGCCTCGCCATCGTCGAGAGCCTTGGCCAGCGTGGCCTCCGCCGCCTGGCGATCCCCATCCAGGGCCTCGACAATGCCTAGAATCTTGTAGAGCGGCAGTTGCGGCTTCTGGGCCAGGACGCGGCCCAGGATCTGGCGCGCGGCGCCGTAGTCGCCGGCCAGCCGAAAGCAGACCGCGGCGTTGTTGGCATAGGCCGCCAGCTCTCGATCATCGTCGTAGCCGATCCGCAGCCACTGCTCGACCTTGGCCTGGAGGACGTTCGCCGCCGCAAGAATCTCCTCACGCGAGATGGTGCTGTGCAGCGGGACGGTCGGATCGGCGAACGGCGAAGCCATGACTAGGACGGCGTGGGCCGCGCTGGTCCGGAAAGTTTCTTCCTGCGGATAGGCCCGAGCGAGCGCGATGGTTTCCGGCGCCCAACGGGTGGCGTCGCGGCGCCGCCAGAACTCCACCCGCCCCAGCTTTGCGTCGAGCGTATCCTTCAGGTCATCTGGGATGACGTCGTCCGGCTCGCCCGTCCAGGCCAGGTCATAGGCCAGGGCCTGGAGCAGGACATTGATCGCCATGGATGGCCGATCGGGCATGGCCAGGGCCGTCTCGGCCAATTTACGCGCCTCGACATGGTCGCGCTGGGCCAAGCGGGCCATCGCCAGATATCCGACGCTGGTCGGATTTTCCGGCTCAATCCGTGCGCCGGCCTCCCAGGCGACCACAGCTTCGTCAATACGCCCCAGGTCCATAAGGGCGCTGCCGATGTTGATCTGAATGCGGAACCAAGCGTGGGGCGTGACGGCAGGGTCTACCGTGTCGAGCAACGCCCTCAGTTCGGTCAGCGCCAAGTCAGGCGCGCCCTTGCGGTCCACGTCGCGCCAGCCAGTGATGCGCTCATGAAGAACCGCGTCCTCACCGCGCGTATCGACGTCTTTGGTCGACCAAGGCGAGACTTGCGGTGCGCGAGCCACGCTCAACAGTTGGCCGATTGTCAGGTTGGCAATCGCCGGATTGCCGAGAAGCTCCTCGGGCGTGGCGGTCGCCAGCTTGGCCGGGACAGACGCGGTCGGGGCGTGGGCGTTGTTGGCCTGCTCCTGGGTCCCCGAGGTGACAGCCTGGACCAGTTCCCGTGGCGCGGCGGCTTGGGGATCAAAACCTTCGGCCAGCCTGTCCCGTTGTTTCGATAGAGCGATCTTCTCCAGGGCCGCGCGGCTGCGACCGCCCAGGCGCTGAGCGCGCGGAACGTCAATTCGCCAGCCCTCGCCCGCGCCGCCCTTGGTCTTCTTCGCCACACGGGTGTCGACCCAATAGGTGGCCTTGGCCGCCGGGTCGTGGAGGACCAGAATGATCGGCAGCGCGTGGTCCCGCCAGTAGGTGATCTCCTCGTCATCGGAATAGTAGTAGATGACGGTGGTGTTGCCTTGGGCAAAGTAGGATGGCCCGGTCTTGACCTGGCAGCCGATCATCTTGCCGATGACCTTCAAGGCCTCAGTGGTCAGCTCAAGGGCAGCGTCGACCCCGTAGTCGGCTTCATGCTGCGGTCGGCAGATCCATTTCAGCTCGTTGTTGGCGATGGTCTGCAGCGCGAGCAGACCGGCCTTTTCCGTGGGATCGAACGTCTTGGCGGGCATGGAACGATGGCTAGCTGTCGAAGCTATGAAGGTTGTTCACCCGGGGGCGGGCTTGAACGAAGCTGGGGTT